>JAGAHP010000025.1 GCA_017627015.1 Bacilli bacterium | reverse complement strand
GCACCACTTAAAAAAATAAACAGGGCTATCCTGTTTTTTTATTATCTAAAATACTTAGTTTTATAATTGTTATATAATTCCATTAGTTTAATGTAGTTATCTTCTGATATATTTTCTTTTATATCATCAAAAATAGATTTATTATTATTCAGTATTAACTCATATTTATTTTTAATAATATAATAAGCATATTCTAATTCTTTTTCTGATAGGTTAATATTGTTATTTTTTAAGAAGATATTCATATCTTCTTTTTTTATTTTGTTAATATAAATTTTTATTAAGTTAATCATATAATCACCATTAAAATATATGTATTTTTATTATAAAAAATAACCAAAATAAAATAGGTGAAAATATGTCAAATAATAAAATGAATAAAAGATTAATTTTTATATTAGTATTACTTATAATAGTTTTTTTAACAATTATTTATCAGATTACAAATATACAAATATTAGAAAGAAAAAAATATAATAAATTACTAGATGAACTAACTATTAAAACTATTAAAAGTTCATCTACACCAAGAGGAAGAATATATGATAGAAATTATAACTTACTTGTTGATAATATTGGAGTAAAAACTATAGTTTTTAAGAAGAATAAAAAATATTCGGTAGAAGATCAATTAAAAGGAATAAAGTTATTAAAAGACCATATAGATATAGATACAAATATAAATAATGATACATTAAAAGATTATTATTATGTTTTAAACAAAGAAAAAGTTGACAATAAATTATCAAAAGAAGAAATGACTAAATATAATAATAGAGAAATAAGTAATAATGATTTTAAGAAATTAAAATATAGTAAAATCACTAATGAAGAACTCAATACAATTGATAAAAAAGAGGCAACTTTATACTATCTAATTAATAAAGGATATTATTATTCAGAAAAAATAATTAAGACATCTGCAACAGAAGAGGAATATGCTTTTGTAGCGTCTAATATAGATAAATTATATGGATTTAATGTTAAATTAGAATGGGAAAGAAAGTATTTATATGGTGATACTTTTAAATCGATTTTAGGTAATGTTTCTAGTACATCTTCTGGTATTCCAAAAGAATTAAAAAATAAATATTTAAAAAAGGGATATTCATTGGATGATAGAGTAGGAGTTAGTTTTTTAGAATATCAATATGAAGATATACTAAAAGGAGAAAAATCCATATATAAACTAAATGATGATAATTCTTATTCATTGTTAAAGCAAGGAGTTAGAGGTAATGATATAGTTTTAACAATTGATATAAATATTCAAAAAGAGGTAGAAAAAATACTTGAAGAAGAAATAATTAACGCTAAAACTAACGATATGAATACTTCTTTATATGATGGATCTAGTGTAATTGTTACTGAACCTAATACTGGAGAAATATTAGCGTTTGCATCTAAAATGGTTATAAATGATAATGGTAGTTATAGATTATTTGATAATACACCATCTATGCTTACAAATCCAGTTACTCCAGGTTCAATTGTAAAAGGTGCATCTATTTCAGTAGGTTATAAATATGGAGTAGTAGATATAGGTACAACAATGCTTGATGAATGTATTAAGATTCAAAATACTCCAGAAAAATGTTCTTGGATAAGTGGAATAGGTGTTATAAATGACGTAGAAGCATTAGCTATTTCTTCTAATTCATATCAATATAAAACTGCGATTAATTTATCAGGTTCTAAATATTATTATGACGGACCACTTGAAGTTCCTAAAGAATCTTTTGATAAATATAGAGATATGTTTAATGAATACGGTTTAGGTGTTAAAACAGGTATTGATCTACCAGTTGAGTCAGTTGGTGTTATTGGTGATAGATATGATTCTGGTCTGTTACTAGATTTTTCTATAGGTCAATATGATACATATACACCAGTACAAATATCTAGTTATATAAGTACTATCGCATCTAGTGGGAATAGGTATAAACTTCATTTTTTAAAAGAAATTAGAAATAGTTCTAAAACAGATAAAATAGGTAATTTAAAGAAGAAAATAGAACCTGAATTAATACATAAAGTAAATTTAGACCCTAAATATATAGATAGAATAAAGTTAGGATTTCAAAAAGTTATGAATGTAACAGGATATGGATATATGGGTGATGTACCTGATTCTTCTGGTAAAACAGGTACTGCTGAAAGCTTTAAAGATACAGATGGTGATGGATTAATCGATAAAGAGACCATTTCAAGAGCGTTTATAGGCTATGCTCCTAAAGATAATCCAAAATTTTCTATTACAATTTTATCTCCAAACGTAAAATATAGTGAAACTAGTGATTATTCTTCACCAGTTAATTTTAAAATAAGTAAGAGAGTATCAAATAAAGTGTTTGAATTTTTACAATAATATGGTATAATCTATTAAGTATTAAAGAAAAAGGAGGCATTATTATGGCAGGTTCAAAGAAAAAAGAAGCTAGAAGTTATGTTGCTTTAGAATGTACTGAATGTAAAGAAAATAATCATGTATCTAGAGAAAACTATTTTGTTCAAAAGAATAAAGTAAATACTCCAGATCGTTTAGAATTAAATAAATATTGTCCTGTATGTAAAAAAACTACAGTTCATAAAGAAAAGAAATAAGGATAAAAGACTTATTTTTTTTGAAGGAGAAATAGAATGAAAAAGGTAGTTGTAGTAGGTTTAGGTAATGTAGGAATGGCATATGTAAGTGATTTAGTAAATACTAGACTTGCAGATGAAATTGTTCTTATTGATTTAAATAGAGATAAGATATTAGGTGAATCTATGGATTTAGCTCATTCTGCTACCGTATTTAATACTAATATTAAGATTAAAGCTGGAGATTATAAAGATTGTTTTAATGCTGATTTAGTAGTAATATGTGCTGGTTTAAATCAAGAAAAAGGTGAAACTAGACTAAACCTAATTAATAGAAATGAAGAAATAATTAAATCAATTGTTAAAGAAGTAATGCAAAGTGGTTTTGATGGAATCTTCTTAGTTGCGACTAATCCAGTAGATATTATGAGTTATGCAGTTAGAAAGTACTCTGGTTTACCTCATAATAGAATTATTGGTACTGGTACTTTACTTGATACACAAAGATTAAAATATTTATTAAGTCAAAAAATACAAGTAAATACTGAAAATATACATGCATATGTATTGGGTGAACATGGAGATAGTTCATTTGTAGTATGGTCAAAATCAACAGTAGGAATGGTTCCAATACTTGATACTGTATCAAAAGATGATTTAGAAGCTATAGAATCTGAGACTAAGCGCTTGGGATACAAAATAATTGATTATAAAGGTGAAACTAGTTATGGCGTTGCAATGTGTCTAATTAAAATAACTAAGGCAATATTTAATGATGAAAATTTAGTTTTAAATGTTTCTTCTCCAGTTGAAGATATTTATATGAGTATGCCTTCTGTTATAAATAAGGATGGTATTAAAGGTACTATGAAAATTGATTTTAATGAAGAAGAATTAGTAAAATATAAAAATACTAAAAAAATAATAAAAGATGCTATTGATGGAATGGAGGAATAAAATATGATGATAGATATAAATGATATTAAAAATGGTATGACTATTATATTAGATGGTCAATTATATCAAATAGTTGAATTCTTACATGTTAAACCTGGTAAGGGTTCTGCATTTATGAAAATGAAATTAAAGAATTTAAGAGCGGGAACTACATTAGAAAAAACTGTTAATACTAATATTAAAGTTGAAAAAGCAAATATAACTAAGAGTCCTATGTCTTATTTATATTCTACAGGTGATGATTATGTATTTATGGATATGAATACATATGAACAAGTAGAATTAAACGGAAATCAAATTAAAGAAGAAAGTAAATTCTTAAAAGAAAATTTAGAAGTTGAATTAGTTTATTTTAATGATGAATTAATTGGTGTTAATTTACCAGATAAGATTGATTATGTAGTAACTTCTACAGTAGATGCTGTTAAAGGAAATACTACTAATAATGCTCAAAAAGATGCAGAATTAGAAAATGGTTTAGTAGTTAAAGTTCCATTATTTATTAATAATGGTGATGAAATAGTAGTTTCTACTCAAGATGGTAAATACGTTTCAAGAAAGTAATTATATGTTATCAGATAAATTAATAAAAAGATTATATGTTGCGTTAGATGATTATGTTAATTGGTAATTTAACAATAGAACAAATAGAAGAGGAATATTGTAAAGATAAAAAAAAAGAAAAAGGTCTTAAATAGATCTTTTTTTTCATATTTATAAAAAATATTAATATAATTTATTATAAATATGGAGGACAATATGATTAAGAAACAAAATATATGGGTATTAACTTTATTTAGTTTAATTTTAGTATTGAGTGTTTATTATATTACATTACCAACTGAGATAGAAACGGATAAAAAGAATAATATAAAAACTACTATAGAAGAAAGTGTTGATGATAGTGTAATTACCACTTTAAAAGTAGAAAATGAGGAAGAAAAAAATAAAAGAAAAAAGGAATTACAGGAAATTCTTAATAAAGAAGATGCGACAAAAGAAGAAAAAAATAATGCATATGAAGAGTTAAAAACCTTAAACATAATAAAGAATAAGGAAGAAGAAGTTTCAGTAAAAATAAAAGATAAGTTTAAATATGATAATTACGTTTCTATTAATGATGATCAAGTTAGAGTAGTAATATCTAAAAAAGATCATTCTCCTAAATTAGCAAATGAGATAATGGAATATGTTCAAGATTTATTTGAAGATAAAATGTATATTTCAGTCAAATTTGAAAGTGGAAAAGGGCAATAACATTTTTGTCTTTTTTTCATATTATATTATGAGTAATTAATATACCTCCTATAGAAAGAGAGGGTAAAATGAGTAAAGGAATATTAACAAAAAGAGAAAAAGAAGTGTTTGATTTATTAATAACTAATAAATCTACAAAAGATATTGCTAATGAACTAGAAATAAGTGAAAAAACAGTTAGAAATCATATTTCTAATGTGATGCAAAAACTTGGAGTTAAAGGTAGAAGTAGTGCTGTTATTGAATTACTTAAACTAAATGAGATTTCTATATAGATTTCTCATTTTTTTAATTATTTTACATAAAATTTAATAGGTGATAATCTATGATTAAAAACTCTTCGATTAATAGAATTATAAGAACTACATTATTTTTATTCGTATTATTTTTGTTATATTTATTTCCTAGTAAAAAGGTTTATAATTTAAATGTAATTAATACTGGTGCATCCAATTATCATGATATATACTTGATAGATAAAAATAATTATGTATCTAAAACTACTATATCAGTTAAATCTATAGAAAAAGAAAAATTAGCAAGAGATTTATTGGAGTCATTAATTATAGATGGTAAGAATAAAGATAAAATACCATCTGGTTTTAAAGCTATTATTCCTGAGAAAACTATAGTAAATAAGGTTAGGGTAGATAATGATAGAATAACAGTATCTTTTTCAGATAGAATAAAGAATGCTAAAAAAGAAAAAATGATAGAGTGCATAGTTTATACTTTAACAAGCATAAATAATATTAAGTATGTTGAATTATTAGTAGATAATAAAGAAGATGATTATTTTGATAAAGAATATACTAGGAGCATTGGTATAAATAAAAAAAATGAATTAACATCTCTTCATAATATTAATGATATTACTATTTATTATGTATCAAATATGAATAATGTAAAATATTATATACCAGTCACTAAATATATAAATAATAAAGAAGATAAAATAAAAATAATTATAGATGAATTATCAAGTAAAAGTTCTTATGAAAGTAATTTGATGAGTTATTTAAACTATGATACAAAACTAACTAATTATACTATTCAAGGTGATGACTTAAATTTATATTTTACTGATTCTATATTAAATTCTTCTTCTGATAACAAAATATTGGAAGAAGTTATATATAGTGTTTCATATTCAATTAAGGATAGTTATGAGGTAAATAATATTCATTTTTTTGTAAATGATAAAGAATATTAAAAATTACTTGAAAAATAATATTATTTGTGATATTATTTATATGTCTTCCAAAAAGACATGTTGGCTCAGTAGCTCAGCTGGATAGAGCAACGCCCTTCTAAGGCGGCGGTCAGGGGTTCGAATCCCTTCTGGGTCACCATTTAAAAAATAAGTCGATTTATTCGGCTTTTTATTTTTTTTAAAATAGCCAAATTTTTTGACAAATATAGAGAAATATGCTAGAATAATGCTCGTTTTTTGAAAAAAAGGGCTTATTAGCTTTATTTTCAAAATACATAAAAAGGGGAAATTTTGATGACTATAGAATTAATTTCTATAATTATAAAAAACTTATTTGTTATTGTTGAAGCGTTAATCGCTAAAAACATGCAGTAAAAAAGTAGCTAATTATAAGCTACTTTTTTACTTTATATTATATCTTATTTATGATACAATATTTATAATAAGGTAGGCGGGTTATGGATAAGATAGATAAAATAAGAAATATCATTAAAGAAGATAAGATTACTGAATTAAAAAGGTATAGTAACGATTCTGTTGCGTACATGTTTTTAAAGATATTACAGGATGATTTATCTTCTTTTTCATATGATAGTTTTGATCGTGTTGATTATTTATACAAAATAGTAGAATTGTTACCACATTATTTAAAAAATAATCCTAAAGGGTATAAAGCGGAAGAGCAACTAAAAGCAATACATCAAAAGATAAAAACATTTTTAGTTCAAAAACCAGGCTATATTGATAAAACTAACCATAATTATAAGGTTTTTAAGAATATGATTAATGATGTTGAATTAATTCAAATGTCAATTTTGTATGACTATTCAGATAAATATCAAGGTTCTAAATATAAATTAATAAACTATATTATATTTGAATTAAAAAGTATACCTATTTTTAATGATGCGCTTAATAGGTTTCCACATTTAGTTAATTATTTTGATAAAGATGATACAAATTTGATTGTAACTGTCACTAACGAATATATTAATAAGGTAATGAAATATACAAACGAAAAGGGTATAGATGATATTATTTATTATGATCAAATTATTACATCTATTTTAAAATCAAAAGAATTTATGTTTGATGTTATTGATAAGCAAACCATTTTAAAGAAAGTTAAAGAATCATTAAATAATTTAACCGGAGATAAAGAAAGAAAAACTTTTTATTTAAATTTATTAGTAGAAAAAATAAATGGAAAAGAAGAAATACTTAGTAATTCCTATCTAGAATATAAGTATAAAATACCTATCTATTTTAATCCCGCAATTGATTCGGAAGTTAGAAAAATTAAAGACAATTATAGTATTAGTAAAGGAAGAAAAATAGTAGATGATTATATATTATCTTTTGATGGTGAAGATGCATCTGAAATAGATGATGCTTTATCAATCAATATTAAAAATAATGGTAATATTATGCTAAGTGTACATATCGCAGATCCATTAGATATAATAAATGAAGATAGTATTATATTTGAAGAAGCTGCGAAAAGAACTACATCAATTTATTTGAGTGATACTACTATCTCTATGTTTCCAAAAGAATTAAGTACAGACCTTATTAGTTTAAAGGAAAAAAATTATAGACCTGCTACAACTTATTTGTTTGAGTTTGATAAAAATGGTAATCTGATAAATTATGATTTTATTAAATCAATTATTAAAGTAAATAAAAATTTAACTTATAATGATTTTAATTCAATTTTAAATATGAATGGAACAGATAAATTAAAAGATACTGTAGATAAATTATCTTATGCTTCAACTATTTTACAAAACTATTATTCTGTTGATCCTTTATATGGAAAAATTAATAGAGCTGCTAGTAATATTACTAATACTAATATAATTGGCACAACTGGGGGAGAAAAGGTAGTAGAAAGTTCTATGATTTTTACTAATCATGTAGTTGCAAAATATTTTAAAGAAAATAATTTACCATTTAATTTTAGAAATCATAATATTAATAATACTGAATTAACAAATAGATTAAATAATTTAAAGGAAGCTATTTCGAAGGAAAAAGATAGTGAAGGCTACATTAGATATATAGAAATGGTTAAAAACTTTTATCCAAGAGCGTACAATGATGTTGTATGCACAGGACATGATGGTTTAGGTCTAAAAGAATATTGTCATATTACAAGTCCATTAAGAAGATTTGAAGATATTATTTGTTTAATCAGTCTTGATAAATTATATTTTAATAGTTATAATGAAGAAACAAAAGATTATGTTAAAAAATTAGTGGTAAAACACGCCAGAAATATAAATAAGAAACGTCCGTCAATTGAAAAATATACAGAAGAATATGAAAGACTAAAGAGGTGCGTATAATACGGAAGTTAAAAGTTATAAAAAAAGGACTTAAATAAGTCCTTTTAATCTTCTTATTTATATTCTTTTGTTTTACCTTTATGTTTATTTTGAACTTCTTCTGTAGCTCTACTATAATATCCATTTTCTTTTAATTCATTATAGAAAGAAGAAGCTCTTGATTGCCAATTTTGCCAGTTTGGTGGGCAATATGTTTGAGAAATAGATGTGAATACTTCAGAACCAGTATTTTCATTTATTCCATAATTATCTTTAAATATAAATAATGTTTCTATAACACCTTCTTCTTTATTTCCTAAGTACATTGATCCTCCAATACCAGCTAAGTTACCATTAGTATTATAATTCCAATCTGAACTAATAGGGAATACACATTCAGTATATGCTATTGATAATGCATCATATTTGTTTGTACCTATAACTTCTGAATATTTTTCTATTAATTCCTCTGGTTCTAGTGTTACATCATAGGTTTTACCGGTATATTTTTCGTCACTAATGTTATTATCTTTTTTTATAGATCTTGTGACTGTTAATACTTTTAACTCGGTGTCCATATCCATGAACTCATCATTTTCTAAATTTTCATTAAACATGTAATCTAATCTATCATATATGTATTCTTCTTTAATTCCATATACATTTGAATAATAAGTAATATATTCACTCATTGTTGTTGGATTAAAGTTTTCATTTGTTGTAGTGTTTGTTTCTTCTTGTGATTCAATTATTTCATTATTTTCGGCATTTACATTAATGTTTGAATTAAAAATGCTAAAACCTAATGCACTTAAAGCAGCAATATATTTAAGTTTGTTTTTTAATAATTTTAATTTATTTATTTCTTTCATAATGTCATCTCCTTTTTTTTGCGCAACGAGAAAAATTATATCATAAATAAAATATTTGTCAAATGAGTAAAGTATGGTATAATGAAATTGCTAAAAAGGGTGATAAAATGAAAAATAGAAAATCTTTATTTATGTTTCCTTCAATATTTATATTTTTATTAATATCTATTTACCCATTAATTAAAATACTATTAGATGTTAAAGAAATTAAGAATGTTTATTTAAGTTTAGGTACAATTCTAATATTGTTATTATTAGTATTATTATTAATAGTGGTATTTGTTGAAGAAATATATTTGATTAATTATTTATGGACTAAATTGAAAATGAATGTTGGTTTAAAATTATTATGGACAATTCTATTATTGGGATTAAATATAATAATTATCCCATATTTTTATATGAGATTTGTTATGAATGAAAGTAAGATTATATTAAAATCTTTAATATATTTAATACCAATTATAGTGTTCTTTGGCATATTTATGTTTGGTTATAATAAATATACTGATAAGTTAGATAAAAAAATCGTACATCAAAAGAAAATTGATGCTGAAAGAAATGAATATAAAACAAAAGATGGAATTGTTTCATTTACTTTTAGACATGGCTTTAAGAAAGAAGAAGTCGGTGAATATGATTTATATGTTTCAAACAAATCAAAAAATATTATTTTCAGTGCATATACTTATGAAACATTTCATTATGAACAAAAAACTGCTGATGACTATATAACTAAAGGAATCGCTGATATAAGTGAAGGAAAAGAAAAGTTTAATATATTCAGTGATAAAAAAGTTATAGAAAAAGACGATAAAATAATTACAACAATAGAATACTCTGGTAAGACTAAAGAATCATCTAATTGTATTTATAGAATAAGTGCAATATCATTTAAAAACAAAGAAGAATATATTGTATATGTTGTAGAAATTATTACAGAAAACAACTATGATTTATATAAGAAAGAAATGCTTGAAATATTAGAATCTGCAAAAATTTAAAAAAAGTTTCCCTAAAATAGGGGAACTTTTTATTTTGATGTCCAATATTATTATTGGAGGGAATAAAATGAAGTATATTAAACAGGAAGGATTAAGAGATTGTGGCGTCTGTTGTTTATTTAATATTATTAGATATTATGGAGGGTATATCAATATAGAAAAATTACGTCAGATGACACAAACTAATGAAAATGGAACAAGTATCTACAACCTTGTTAAAGCAGCTAATGAACTTGGTTTCAATTCAAAAGCATATAGATGTGGTATTAATGATTTTCATTCTCTAACTTTTCCTATAATAGCGTTTATTAAATTGAATGAGTTTAACCATTTTGTTATTGTAAAAAGTATTGGTATAGACAAAATAAACGTATTTGATCCTATAAGAGGTGATAAAGTTTATGAAATTGATGACTTTTTAAAAGAATGGCAAAATATTATAATTACGTTTGATAAGAATAGCGAACTAGTAAAAGAAAGAGATTATTATGTTAATTATTTACTTTGTTTGATTAAAGACAATAAAAATCTTATGATTTTTTTGTTGTCACTTTCTTTTATATGTGTTTGCTTTGGTTTTATTATTACTATTTTTTTAAAGAATCTTTTTGATAAAAATATATTATTATCTTCATTTTTTGTATTTTTGTTTTTTTTAATTATAAAGACATTTTTCGAATATATTAAATCTAAAGTTTCATTATATTTAAATAATAAGATTGATTTATCTTTATCCTATAAAATATATGACAAAATTTATTCTCTTCCTATTTCTTATCACCACAATAGACCTGCGGGTGATATAGCTTCTAGAATAAATGATATTTACTCAGTTGAGGAATTTATCAATACTTTTACTGTTTCTTCTATAATAGATGCATTTTTTATTATAATTGTATTATTTGTATGTATATTCATTCGATTTAGAATATTCTTTATATTATTACTTATTACTTTTTTATATTTATTTACATATTACTTGTTTAGAGGAAAGCATGATATATATTTAAATAGTGTAAAAGAAAAGGGGGCTAATTTAAATTCATCGTTCATAGAAAATATACTAGGTATTGATACAATTAATAATTTAAATATTCAAGAAAGGATTATATCAAAACAAAAAAATATTAAACTCTCTTATCTCAATTCATATAATAAATTCATATCTTTTATTTCACTTCAAAGTTTAGTCTTAAATTTAATAGAGTCATCTGGCACTATTATAATAATGCTTTCGGGATATAAATTATTAAATAATAAAATAATAACTATTGGAGAATTATCGATGATTTATTCTATGTTTATATTATACTTTTCATCTATAAAAAATTTAATCATACTAGACAAATCTTTTATTGAATCAAATATTTCTTTCAAACGAATTCACACCTTATTAAATATCGATAATAAAAAAGAAGAAGGAGTAATAATTAAGAAAATAAATAGTATTGTTTTTGAAAACATTTCATATTCTTATAACGAAACTAAAGTATTAAACAATATTAATTTAGAAATTAATAAAGGAGATTTCCTACTTGTTGAGGGAAGAAGTGGTAGAGGTAAATCAACTATATTTAAATTACTAAATAAAGAATTAGAATTAAAAGAGGGCAACATACTAATAAATAATAAAGACATAAAAAATATAAAAAGCAATTCAATTAAAAATAATATATGTTATGTTTCACAAAATGAATACTTATTTAACGATTCTATCAAGAATAATATAGTTATGTATAAAAATGTTAAAAAGAAGGAACTCGATAAAGTATTAAGAATTACTATGCTGGATAAAGTATTAAAAGATAGAAATATAAGTTTAGATTATATACTAGAAGAGAATGGTCATAATCTATGTGGTGGTGAGAGACAAAAAGTATTATTAGCTAGAACACTTTTAAGAAATACTGATTTTATTATATTAGATGAGACAATGAACGAAATTGATATAGAAAGTGAAAGAAGAATAATAGAAAATATAAAAACTGAATACGATAAAACATTAATATTAATTTCTCATAGAAAATCTAATAATGATCTGTTTAATAAAACTGTTCTAGTATAAAGGAGGTATACAATGAAAGAACTAAAAACAGATGATTCTAAGACTTTATATGCAGGAGGTATAAGTGCGGGAGCTTGTGGTTTAATTGCGGCAGGAATATCTTTTTTTGTAGGTTTATTAGATGGAATAACCAGACCATTTAGATGTAGATAGAAAGGAGTTGACAATAATGAAGGAATTATCAAATAAAGAAACAAAGACAATTTATTGTGGTGGAGGAATAACTTCAACCCTAATTAATGCAGTATCAAAGGGAATTAATGTATTTACCGATTTAGGAAGGTATCTTGGTTCATCATTAAGGAAGATTTTTACTGGAAATTTATGTGAATAAGAGAAGTTTTTACTTCTCTTTTCAATTTGACTTTTATATGTATTTATGATATATTATTTGTCGTTTGACGAAAAGGGGATGACTTTATGAGTACGGCAGATTTAAGATTAAAATATCAAGAAAATATAGAAGTTATAAGCAAACTAAAAAGCATGTTAGAAACATGTGATCAAGAAGGTAAAAAAATAGTTCAATCATCAATAGAATTAGTTGAAAAAGAGCAAGAATTACTTGTTAAAAAATTAAGAACTAATATGTATCAAAATGTTACTAAAAAGGAAAAAGCTTTATTCAAAGATAAAGAACCTGTTTTAGATGAGGATGAAAACGTAGTTTATGATATATCAGATGTTAAAATATCTGATGTTAAAGAAGATACACATCTAAAAGTAATAAATATTACTGGAGAAGAAGATAAAAAGAATGATGATGTTACAGAAGTATTAAAAAAAGAAGTAGTAAATGAAGAAGAATTAAAAGATGCTAAAATAGTATTTGATGGAACTTATAAATTAATTTATAACAATGGAATTTCTACCTATGAACAAAAAACAAACGAAGTTCTATTAGATTTATCTTTAGATGATAAAGATATATATCATAATTTTAATATAACTAACTTATTAAAGAACTTTGATTCTGAAAATAATACACATTTAAATGGATTATATGTAGCAAATCAAATACCAGTTGTTTATAATTTTTCTAAATTAGATAGAAAATATGATAAAAAAATTGCTAAAAAAACAAAAAGAATGGCAAAAAGAGAAAAAAAGAATAATAATAATGTAAGTGTTTTTAATAATAGTTTTAAAAAGTTAAAAACTAGAGTTGCTTTAGCAGCGAGTATAGGTATTATGTCATTAGGTGGTTTACTTGGTTCATTAAGTAAGAATCGTTTAAACGATAAAGATTATAGTGTATCACAAGGTATAGTTAGAGAAGCTGGTGTAACAGATGCTTCTTATGAGGCAGTAGAAATAAAAGGTACACCTGTAATAGAAGAAATTCCAGAATTAGATTTAGAAAAAGATGATGTACCAGTTGTTGATAATACTATGAATGAAAAAGTAGAAGAAACTAAAGAAGAATCTATAAAAATTGGTGATATTTATGAACTAAATGATGTAGATTTATATCGAGCTAGTACAGATGAAGCTCCATTAGGCGATACTGAATACGCTCAATATACAAAAAGTATTTTTGAAATTAATTTAATTGCTGTTGTTTACAATAATCAAGTAATGAGATTAGTTAATAATGATTCTTTAGATATAGATGCACTTGAAACTATTTGTAAAGAAAAATATGGAGATGACTTTAAAATATTTGTTAATCCTAATGAATTAGATAAAGATGGAAATCTTGTTACAGAAAATGTTGGATGGATTCCATTAGAACAAGTACAAAATAAAGGTAAAGTATTGAAAAGATAACTTTACCTTTTTTCTTACTTTTTATTTTGATATAATAAAGGAGGTGAATTATATGGAAAGTTATATAAAAGGAATATTTAGAAAATTTATATTTGAAGGTAATAATAATTATGTAATTGGTCTTTTTAGAGTAAAAGAAACAAATGATGAAGCGTTATTAGATTTTGAAAACAGAACTATTACTATTACTGGATATTTTCATGAATTAACAATAGATGAAAATTATATTATGAAGGGTGAAGTGATTAATAATCCTAAATATGGACTCCAATATAATGTAAAAGAATATGAACGAATTACTCCTGAAGGAAAAGATGCGGTTATAGAATTTTTATCAAGTGGTCTATTTCCAAAAGTAGGTGCTAAAACAGCTAAGCAAATAGTCGATACATTAGGCGATGATACATTAAAGTTAATAGAGGAAGATTATTCTAATCTTTTGCTTGTGCCTAATATGAAAACAGATAAAGCTAAAAAGATACATGATATATTAGTAAAATATAATGAGAGTTATAACGTAATAATTTTTTTGAATGATATAGGTTTTACCACTAAAGATTCTATGAGTATTTATAATTTCTTAAGAGATGATACGATTAGTACTATTAAAAATAACGTTTATTCCTTAATAGATACTATACCAGAAATAACATTTTTAAAAGTTGAAAAAGTAAGAAAAAAATTAGATATAGATGATAATGATAAAAATAGAATAATGTATGGTTTGGAATATGTTTTTAAGAATTTATGCTTTAACTTGGGTGATACTTATTTATATGTAGAAGACTTATTAAAAGAAAGTATAAAAGTATTGAAAATAGATTTTACCCAAGATGATATAGATTATTATTTATATGAATTACAAAAACTGGGAAAAGTCAAAATAGTAGGTAAAAAAATATTTTTATCAGAATACTATAATTCAGAAAACTATATTAGTGATACTTTGTATTATTTAACTAATAAAAAAGATACTAAATATAAGAATATAAATAATGAAATTGAATCAGTTGAATTATATTTTGATATAAAATATAACAAAGAACAAAAAGATGCGATTAAAAATTCTATTGTAAAGAATTTTAATATAATAACAGGTGGACCTGGTACAGGTAAAACTACAATTATAAAAGGCATAGTGGAAGTATATAAAAAGATAAATAATTTAAATTTTATGGATTTATGTAACAAAATGGTTTTACTTGCTCCAACAGGAAGAGCAGCTAAGAGGATGGGGGAAGCAGCTTTAATGCCTGCGTCAACTATACATAGGTTTCTAAAGTGGAATAAAGAAACAGATACATTTATGATTAATGAACAAAACAAATCTGATGTAGATTTTGTTATTATAGATGAAGTGAGTATGATAGATTCGGTTCTGCTATCTAATTTATTAAAAGGTCTTAAAAAAGATGTTAAAATTGTTATGATAGGAGATTATAACCAGTTAGAAAGTGTTGGCCCTGGAAAAATATTAAAAGATCTTATAGATAGTGATATTGTTAATGTAATTAGATTAAATGAATTGTATAGACAAAAAGAAGATTCTTATATTGTTAGTTTAGCTAAAGAAATAAAAGATGATGATTTAGATATGGAGTTTACTAATAAAAAAGCTGATTTTAATTTTATTGAAACTAGTAATTCAAATATAAAGATTTATATAAAAAAACTAGTTAATAAAGCTATTGAAAAAGGTTATAATTCTAAAGATATTCAAGTGTTGGTACCAATGTATAAGGGTGAAAATGGTATTGATAATTTAAATAGAATATTACAAGAAGTATTTAATAAAGACGTAGGACAAAACAGCATTACATATGGTGATGTAATATATAGAGTAAATGATAAAGTATTAAAATTAGAAAATGATCCGGATAATAATGTATTTAATGGTGATATAGGTTATATAAAAGAAATAGATGATAAAGAGATAACAATAGATTTTGATGGAAATATAGTTATTTATAAACCAAAAGATTTTAATACTATTAAACATGGATACGCTATAAGTATACATAAGGCGCAAGGTAGTGAATTTAAAATAGTTCTTTTACCTATATCTATGTCTTATAAGATAATGCTTTATAAAAAGTTAATATATACAGCAGTTACTAGAGCAAAACAATCACTAACTATAATTGGAAATAAAGAAGCTTTTATTTATGCGGTAAAGAATACTAACGCATATGAAAGAAGAACCTATTTAAAAGATGCTTTATTGTCATGTATAAAATAATAGTTATCGTAAATACTATTATTAGAGGTGATAATATGAAAAAAGCAATAGGAATGATGGCTTTAGGTGTAGGTATGGGTGCAGGAGCAGTATTTATGTATGATCAAATATCAAATGGTAATGCATCAAAAGCAATAAATAAAGGTGCGAAAGAAATATCTAAAGCAGTTTCTAAAACTAGTAAAAAAATAAACGATTCAAATTAGAATCGTTTTATTTTTCGAAATTTTTATTTTTAACAAATTCTCTTAATAATTTAGTTAAAGCTCTTTTTTCTATTCTAGACACATAACTTCTTGATATATGAAGTTCGTTTGCTATTTCTTTTTGTGTTAATTCTTCATAATTATATAGTCCATATCTTTTGTATATTATTATTTTTTCTCTTTCTGAAAGTATATTTAAATATTTTTCTAATAAATTTATATTATCTTTTAAATTTATATCTTCTACATAATCTAAATTAGGAGTTTTTAGTATATCAAGCAAAGATATTTCATTACCATCTTTATCGTAACCAATTTGTTCATCCAGACTGATATTTGCATTATTCTTTTTATTATTTCTAAAATGCATTAGTATTTCATTATCAATACATCTTGCACAGTATGTAGTTAATTTATTTCCTTTATTAGGAGAAAAACTATCTATTCCTTTTATTAGACCAATTATACCAATACTTATTAAATCATCATTATCTTCTTTTACGTTATATTTTTTCACAATGTGAGATACTAGTCTTAAATTATGTTCAATTAATATATTTCTAGCGTTTTTATCTTTTTTGAGCATCAATTCAATTTGTTTTTGTTCTTCTTCTTTTGATAACGGTTCGGGGAAAGCGTTATTAGAATAACTTCCGGTAAAAAAGAATATACTTTTAATTATTGCTGTTAGTAAACTTAACACCATTTATCACTTCCTGATAAAGTATATGTAAAGTTATTATATTTTATACTTAAAAATAAGTATTTATGATATAATTAAAATAGTAAGGTAGGTGATATTAGATGGGAATAAATTTTTTAAATTTAGATTTTTCAAAAACTTTAATCATAATTTTATTAACAGTAGTTCCTAGTTTACTTTTACTTACTCTTATTTTATATTCAGATAGAAAATCAAGAGAACCAGTATTAATGCTTTTAATATGCGCATTTTCTGGAGCATTTACTATTTGTTTATCATTAATTATAGATAAATTGATATTAAAATCTCATTTAATAGGTGGAGATTTATTTACAGATAGTAATACATATAGTATTTATAGAATAATGATTCTGGCAGGAGTAGAAGAATATGTAAAACTTTTAGTTTTATATTTGTTCTTATATAGAAATAAAGCATTTGATGAGATATTTGATGGCTTTGTATATTCTTCTATTATTGCTTTATCATTCTCACTTGTTGAGACAATATTATATGTTATTAATGAAGCTACATATAATGATATGACATCACTTGCTATTTTGAGAAATTTTACTGCAATTCCATTGCATGTAACGTGTGGTATAACAATGGGGTACTTTGTATCATTAGAAAAATTTGCTAAAAGTAAAACAAAAAAACTTATTAATATGATATTAGCGCTTATGATACCAACGCTTATTCATACTGTATATAATGTATTTTTCTCGATAGTATCTTTCTCAAATAACTCAGGATCTTCAATATTTGTAATTATTTTATTCATATTAAGTGTTTACTTTATTGGAATAATGTTTATAATGAGAACTACTGCATTAAATAAAATATTTATTTCAAATGGATTCTTTCCTAAGAAATATAACTATTTAATGAGAAGAAATGAATTTGTATATAAAGAAAGTGGGAGTATTTATGGTGCCTGATGCTTATTACAAAAATATATTTGAAATAGATTTCAAAAACATAAAGAAAAAAGGATATAAGAATATATTTCTTGATGTTGATAATACAATAGTACCTTATACTGAAAATTTACCAGATAATAAGATTAAAAAACTAATTAATGAATTAAAACAAGATTTTAATGTAGTTATAGTAAGTAATTCTATGAGTAATAGAGTATTAAAAATAGTAGATAGTCTTGGTGTTAAAGGTTATTATTCATCTATGAAACCATTAAAGAAAGTATACAAAAAAATTGATAAAGAATATAATAAAAATGAATGTATTTTTATTGGTGATCAATTTATGACAGATGTATTAGGAGCTAAAAGAAGTGGATATAAAATAATATTGGTTGATAGAATTAACCAATATGAACCTTTAGTTACTAAATTTTGGAGATTCTTTGAAAAAAGATTGTTATCTGTTTATAAAAAAAAGGATATATTTGTAAAAAATAGATATTACGATAATATATAATTAGATATTTTATTTTTAAAAAAAATATGATATAATTATTTTTAAGAATAAAATAGGATAGAGAGGGAATTTTATGAAAAAGGGATATAAGTTATTAATATTTTTAATAATGTTTATAGTCTTGCCAGTTAGTGTTAAAGCAGAAGTATCTTTTTCTGTATCTAAAAGCGCAGACAATTTAAAACCAGGAAATAGTGTAACTGTTGCAGTTAAAAGTTCAGGTGTTAATGAAGTTGATTCATTACAGAATTATAATTTGAAATTAGGGTTTGATACTTCTAAACTTCAATATATTTCTGGAGGTTCAGTAAGTGGAAACAGTGTTACTATTAGTGGTAAAGGAAACCCTACTATTCAAAATGATGTAGGAGTTAATATAAATTTTAAAGTAGTAGATGGTGCAGGTTCTGGTAATGCATTATTTAGTTTATCCGGTTCATTTACTGTTAATGATGATGCGGTTAATTGTAATTCTAATAATTGCAAAGGAACACAAGTTAAAGTTATATCTCTTGGAACAGATGCATCATTAAGTTCTCTTAAAATACCTAATGCAACTTTAAAACCAGGATTTAGTTCAGATGTAACAAGTTATACAGCAACTATTCAAGATATTACTGATTTAGATGTTAATGCAGTTCCATCTGATTCTAATGCTAAAGTATCTGTTTCAGATAACCATAGAGCTTTACAAAAAGGTGAAAATAAAGTTGATATAGTTGTTGTATCAGAAGATGGGAATAATAAAAGAGTATACTCTGTTGTAGTAACTCTAAATTTAACTCCAACAGAAGCTGAATTATTAAAAGCAAACGCAACATTAAAATCTTTATCAATAAAAGGTCAAAAAATAGACTTTGATTCAAATGAGAAAAAATATTATTTAACAGTACCATATACAGTTAAAAAACTAATTTTAACACCAACACCAGTTAATCCAAAAGCTAAAGTTGAAATAGATGGAGATAAAAAATTAATTGTTGGTAAAAACACAGTTAAAATTACTGTAGTTAGTGAAGATAAAACTAAAATTGAAAATTATCAAATAATAGTTACTCGAGAAGATCAAGAAAAAGAAATAGTTCAAACATGTCCAGATGTAACAAGCACAAAAGAATGGATATTCTTTAGTTTAGCTACATTATTAACTTTTACTTTAGGAATAGTATTAGGTTACTTCTTATGTAAAAAAGATATATTTAGAAAAATATTTACTAAAAAAGAAAAAAAAGAAGAACCAGTAGAAATTGAAACTTTATCTGATACTATAGATTTAAGTGATACTGTTAAAAAAGTTAAAAAGAATTCTAATAAAAGTAAAAAATAGGTTATAAAACCTATTTTTTTTATTAAAAAATGCGTTTTTGTTTGAAAAAAAGTACAAAAAGTGTAAAATATATCAAGAAAATTTAAAAAAATTCAATTTTTTAGGGGAATTTTCGATGCTTACGTGGAATATTATTATTGGAAGTGATTTTTTATGTCTATGCCTTCATTTGAAGAAATACTAGAATTAAAGCATAGAATTAATATCGTTGATATTATAAAAGATTATGTTTCATTAACTAAAAGAGGGAAAAACTACTTTGGTATTTGTCCTTTTCATGATGATCATAATCCTAGTATGAGTGTTTCTAGTGAAAAGCAAATGTATAAATGTTTTGTTTGTGGCGCCGCAGGTGATGTATTTCATTTTGTTAAAGATTATGAAAAAATATCATATTACGAAGCTGTTAAGAGAGTGGTAGATAAAGCTGGTTTAAATATATCTATTGATATAAATACCAAAACCAAAAATAGCGCCGATATAAAGTTTAAAGAACAGTATGATATATATGATATTAGTAACAAATTATATCAAAATAATTTAAATACAAGTTTAGGTAAAACAGCTAGAAATTATCTTTCTGATAGAAAAATAACAGAGGATATGATAAAACACTTTCAAATAGGTTTATCTTTAAATGATAATAATCTATGTAAATTATTAATTAATAAAGGTTATAGTGAAGATTTATTAGTTAAAAGTGGTATCGCTATTAGAGGTAATAATGGTACTAATGATATTTATAGAAATAGAATAATGTTTCCACTTTGGGATATAAATGGTAAAACAATTGGTTTTTCTGGAAGAATTTATGAAGGAAATGACCAAAGTAAGTATATTAATACAATGGAAACAGATATATTTAAAAAGGGATCTCTTCTTTATAATTATAATAATGCTAGAGAAAGTATTATTAAAGAAGATAAAGTAATTATAGTAGAAGGATTTATGGATGTAATTAGATTATATTCTATAGGTATTAATAATGTACTTGCAACTATGGGTACAGCGATAACTAAAGAACAGGTTAATCTTATTAGAAAACTAACTAACAACGTAATATTAATGTTTGATGGTGATTCTGCTGGTGAAAAAGCAACATTATCTTTTATTGAAGTATCAAAAGATATTGATTTTGATATAAAAATAGTTAGATTAGAAGATGATTTAGATCCGGATGATTATATTATTAAAAAGGGCAAGGATAAAATGATTGATCATTTATCACATGCATTTACTTTATTTGACTATAAAATGAAAAAGGTTAAAAGTAATGTAAATTTAGATGATCCAGAAAGTATATCAAAATTTATTAAGACTATATCTAAAGATTTAGAAAAAATAGACGATGATATTGTATATGAATTAGAACTTAAAAAAATTGCTAAGATGACTGGGGTTTCTCTTGAATTGATTGAATCAAAAATAAAAAGAGAAAAGAAGGAAGAAAAAATAGTTGTTAAAAAGAAAGTTGCTAATTATAAAGATAACAAATATGATAAAGCTTCTAAAATTATTATTTATAATATGTTAAATAATAATGATATTATAACTTATTATTATGATAATTTAAGTTATCTACCTAATAGTATAGATAGGAAACTCGCTAGTGAAATAGTTTTATATTATAAAAAGTTTAATAGTTTTAATACAAGTGATTTTATTACTTATTTAAAAGATGATATAGATTTGATAAATAGAACTATTGAAATTGATGAAGGTAAATATAACAAAAAAATAAATGAAGATGAAATAGAAGATTATTTTGATACTATAAGAGAGTATCAGAAAAAAGAACAAATAAATGAATTACAAGAAAAGTTAAAAAAAGAGACAAATGAAGTAGTAAGAAAAGAAATAGCAAAAAAGATATTTGATATTAGAATTAAGGAGAGTAAAAAATAATGGAAAAGACTAGTAGTATAGAAAAAATAAAAAAAGACTTAAAGAAAATGAGTAAGAAAACAGGTTTTGTATCTGCTGAAGAATTAAATATAATATTTGATGATGATTCTATTACTCCGGAAGAAATAGATGAAATATATGGATTTTTAAAAGACAATGATATAGAAATAGTAAGTGCAGATTTATCTGATATTCCAGAAGAAAAGAAAGAAGAAAAGAAACCAAAAAAAGAAAATATTATTAAAGATTCAACTCCTATTAAAACAATGGAAGAAAGAAAAAAAGATTTATTAGAATTAGGTAAAAAAGAAGGATTCTTAACATTTGAACAATTGGCAAACTCATTAAAAGGATTAGAAATGGATGCTGAAAGTTTAGATGATTTATATAATTTCCTAAGAGATAACAATATTGAAGTTGTTGAAGAAGGAGAAAATGGTGATGACGGTGAAGATGTTGGTGATTTAGATTTTGATGAATCAACACTTCCAAAAAATCTTAGTATTAATGACCCTGTAAGAATGTATCTTAAAGAAATAGGTCAAATATCATTACTTTCTCTTGATGAAGAATTAGCTTTATCAAAAAGAATAGAAGAAGGAGACGAGGAAGCAAAGAGAATACTTGCTGAATCAAACTTACGTCTTGTTGTATCTATTGCTAAAAGATATGTGGGTAGAAATTTGTCTTTCCTTGATTTAATTCAAGAAGGTAACATTGGTCTTATGAAAGCGGTAGATAAATTTGATTCCTCAAAAGGATATAAATTTAGTACATATGCTACTTGGTGGATTAGACAAGCAATAACTCGTGCTATTGCTGACCAAGCTAAAACTATCAGAGTACCAGTTCATATGGTTGAAACAATTAATAAATTAAAAAGAGTACAAAGACAATTAACTCTTGAATTAAATAGAGAACCAACTGAAAAAGAATTATCAGATAAGTTAAAAATACCTGAAGAAAAAGTAAGAGAAATAATTAAAATTAGTTTAGATCCATTATCACTTGAAACTCCAATTGGTGAAGAAGAAGATTCACATTTAGGTGATTTTGTTCAAGATAAAAATACTTTAAGTCCAGAAGAATACGCAATTAATGAAGTTTTAAAAGATGAAATCGCAGAAGTATTACTTACACTTACTGAAAGAGAAGAACAAGTATTAAAATTAAGATTTGGTCTTATAGATGGAACATGTAGAACACTTGAAGAAGTTGGTACTATATTTGGTGTTACAAGAGAAAGAATACGTCAAATAGAAGCCAAAGCATTAAGAAAATTACGTCATCCATCTAGAAGTAAAAAGTTAAAGGATTATTTGGTGGATTAATATGAAAATATCGGATAGGTTAAAAGAATTAAGTACATTTGTTGATGAAAATGATAAACTAATAGATATTGGTTGTGATCATGCTTTATTAGATATATATTTATGTGATGAATACAAAAATCTAAAAGTAATTGCATCTGATGTTCATGAAGGTGCACTAAAAAGTGCTGAAAAAAATATAGAAAAATTTAAAATGAACGATAGAATTGATCTTAGATTAGGTGATGGATTAACTATTGTTAATGCAGATGAAATAGATTCAATTTTAATCGCTGGTATGGGATTTAATACAATAAAGAGAATATTATCTAATGATACAAAAATGACAAATGTTAAAAAGATAGTTATTCAATCTAATACGGATGTAGTTAAGTTAAGAAAATTTGTTATTAGATTAGGATTTAAAATAACAAGAGAATTACTTGTTAAAGATAACGATATAATATATACGATTATAGAGTTTAAACCGGGTTCAGAAAAGTATTCATATGAAGAAATATATTTTGGACCAAGAATATTAGATAATAAAGATGATATTTTTTATGAATATTATTCTAAAAAATTATTAAAATATGAAAATTTATTATTACAAATACCTAAGTATGAAGTAAAAAGTAAACTTCATCATAAACATTTAATTAGAATAATTAGAAAAGAACTAACTGCTAAAAAAGACATTGACGATGAAGAAGAATAGTTATATAATTTAGATAGAAAAGCGATAATGAAGGTTGGAAACTTCTAGCTATATATTAAAGAGTAGATTCTTTTGAATAAGTAGGGTGGAACCGCGGAAATATTCGTCCCTATAATCAAAGGGATCTTTTTTGTTTAAGGAGGAATAAATATGGTTTCAATGGAAAAAATAGTTAATGTTTGTAAACAATATGGATTTATATTTCAAGGATCAGAAATATATGATGGACTTGCTAATACATGGGATTATGGTCCGTTAGGTTCAAGATTAAAAAATAGTTTAAAAGATGCTTGGAGAAAAAGATTTGTTCAAGAAAATGATAATTCATATGAATTAGATGCATCTATTTTAATGCATCCTAGAGTATGGGAAGCATCAGGACATGTTGGAGGTTTTTCTGATCCATTAATGGATTGTAAAGAATGTAAGACAAGACATAGAGCAGATAATCTTATTAATGATTTTACTGGAGATTCTAGAGGAGATGCAATGTCTCATGAAGAAATGGTAAAATTCATTAAAGATAATAATATACCTTGTCCAAAATGTGGTAAATGCAATTTTACTGATATAAGAGAATTTAATCTTATGTTTGAAACTCATAGAGGTGTTATTAAAGATGAAAAATCAGTAGTATATTTAAGACCAGAAAATGCACAAGGAGAATATGTTAACTTTACTAATGTTCAAAGAACAATGAGAGCAAAAATTCCGTTTGGTATTGGTCAAATAGGTAAGGCATTTAGAAACGAAATAACTCCAGGTAATTTTACATTCAGAACTATTGAATTTGAACAAATGGAACATCAATTATTCTGTAAACCAGGAGAAGATTTAGAAATATATGAACATTATAAAGAATATGCTAAAAAATTCCTTATGGATTTAGGATTACCTGAATCTAAATTAAGATTTCATGACCATGAAAAATTAGTATTTTATGCTAAAGCTGCTTGTGATATAGAATATGAATATCCATTTGGTTTTGGAGAATTAAATGGTACTCATGATAGATCTGATTATGATCTAAAACAACATCAAAAATTTTCTGGTAAATCACAAGAATATCTTGATCCAGAAACAAATGAAAAATATATTCCATATGTAGTTGAATCTACTATTGGATGTGATAGATTAGTTTTAGCAGTTCTTTGTGAAGCATATGAAGAAGAAACATTAGATGATGGACAAACTAGAGAAGTAATGCATTTTATACCAGCATTAGCTCCTTATAAATGTGCAATTTTACCATTAATGAAAAAGAATCATAGTGAAAAAGCAAAAGAAATTTATAAAGATTTATCCAAGTATTTTATGTGTACATATGATGAATCAGGTAATATAGGTAAGAGATATAGAAGAGAAGATGTTATTGGTACACCATACTCAATAACTATTGATGATGAAACACTAAATAATGGAACTGTTACTGTTAGAGATAGAGATACTATGGAACAAATTACATTAAAAGTAGAAGAATTAAAAGATTATATATCTGAAAAAATAGCATTTTAAAAGGATACACTAAATTGTGTATCCTTTTCTTACTAATGATTTTTCTAATTTTTTAGAATCTACATTAATTCTATTAAGTTTATTTATATTATAGTTGTTTTTTCTTTCTTCTAATGTCAAATACGCTAATATATATGCTAAACAATCCTTTTCATTTTTCATATTCATTTTGTTTGCACACTCAATCGCATCATTTTTTCTCATTCTTAAATAATATTCTGCGTAGAATGGATGTATTTGTCTTAGATATTCATATTCATTAAAGAAAGGAATTATTTCTCTATAAATACTTTTATCATTTTCTCTATGATTCAAATAATTAATTAAATGTGCGATTTCATGAATATTTATCATTTCATCATATAATGTATGCCTTTCAGGAACAATACATGTCACTTTTTTATCAAGCTCAAAGACACCAGTTATTTTATTTTCTGTATAAAATTTTCTTTCTTCAATGCAATCTTCAACTTCATCAGTATCCATTAAATATGCATATAGATATTCATCAACGTAATCAAAATATCTATCGTCATCGGCAATGTGATAAAAGTTTTGTATATTAAATTCTCTAGGTAATTCATCTTTTAGTTTTTTAATATCTTCATATAATTTTTCCATATGTATCTCCTTTATTGAAAATATTATATAATTTATAAGTGTAAAGTCAAGAAAAAATGTAAAAAATATTTCTTTTTAATATATTTTATGGTAAAATTAATTATAGGTAAAAATAAAGGAGAGATTAATAATGGGTGTATTAGATAAAATATTAGGAAAAGATGAAATAGAAACTTCTTCAGAAGATGAATTCTATACTATGGATGTAGCTGAAGCTTATAAAGATAATAATAGTGAAGGAAATAAAATGATTCTTTTAGAACCAAGAGCTTATTCTGAAAGTCAACAAATCGCAGATCATCTTAAAAAGAGAAATACTGTAGTTGTTAATTTAAAGAGAGTTACTGCTGAACAAGCTAAAAGAATAGTTGACTTCTTAAGTGGAACTTTATATGCAATCGGAGGAGATTTACAAAAATTAGGATCTGGTATTTTCCTATGTACTCCTAAAAATATAAATGTTCAAGGAAAAATGACTGACGAAGAAGAAAAGAAAACAAAAACAAAAAATGATGATGTTGATCTATAATACTTGAAAAAAAAGAATAAAGGTGTTAATATATAACACTGTAGTTTGAGGGTGATACCATGAAAAAATTTAATTATTCCCCAAATGGCTATAATGTTGATGAAGTTAATGCATTCTTAGATGATACTATTAAGCAAGTTGAAAGAATACTTGAATCTAATAAAGAAAAAGAAAAAGAAATAAATGCATTAAAAAAACAAATTAGTGATTTAAATAATTTAAAGATTACAGAAGAAACAATAACAAAAGCTAAAAAGTTTGATGAACTTCAAGGAACATTGAATGAAGCAATTAATGTTGCAAAAAGTACTGGTGAAAGAATGAGAATGGTTGCAAAACAAGAAAGAAATCTTATTTTGCAAGAAGCCAAAAATAATGCGGATATTATAATAAACGAGGCATTAAGAAAAAGTAATCAGTTACAATTTCAAGCGAATATGCTTAGAAAAAACATTATTAGTTTCAAAAGAAGACTAAAAGTAAATTTGGAAGAACAAATGAAATTAGTAGATGAAATAGAAATTATTGATATTGATAAATAAATGATAGAGACGGTTATTTATAAGTTTAATAGAGAATTAACGTATGGTGGAAGTTAATAAATAAGTAAATAATAGATCACTCTTGATATTCTTACTTGAATTAAGTAGAGTAAGACGTTAAATGCGTTAAATTTTAAGAGCATAGAAATATCTATGAAGTAAGGTGGTACCGCTTATAAGAGTCCTTACATCATAGATATTTTTTATTTTGAAAGGAAGGATAATATGTTTTTATATATAGTTCTATTAATTATAGGATTTATATTATTAATTAAAGGTGCAGATATATTTGTAGATGGTGCATCTTCACTAGCGGAAAATTTTAAAGTACCTAAAATGGTTATAGCATTAACAATAGTTGCGTTTGGTACATCAGCACCTGAACTTGCTGTTAGTATTCAAGCAATACTTAAAGGTAGTTCTGAGATGGTAATAGGTAACGTAGTAGGTAGTAATATTCTTAATATATTACTAATATTAGGTTTATCTAGTGTATTTTCACCAATGGGTGTTAAAGATGATACTGTTCATAAAGAAATACCATTAACTATATTATTTTCAACATTATTAATGGCAGTTTGTTTTGATAATATGTTTGATCATAAGATTACTAATATAATTAGTAGAACTGATGGTCTAGTAATATTATTATTCTTTGCAATCTTTATTTATTATCTAGTATCAGTTATGAAAAATAGAGATAAAGAAAAACCAACTAAACCAAAATATAATGTATTAATATCTATTGTATTACTTTTATTAGGACTTGGTGGTATCGTTCTAGGTAGTAACTTTGTTGTAGAAAATGCTACTGGTATTGCTAAAATACTTGGTGTATCAGATAAAATGATTTCACTTACAATAGTAGCGTTTGGTACTTCTTTACCAGAACTTGTAACAAGTGTTCAAGCTTCTAGAAAAGGAGAAAATGATATAGCAATTGGTAACATTATAGGTTCTAATATATTTAATATAGGTATAGTTATTGGTTTGCCAGCATTCTTTATAAATTCAGTTAAAGTAGGTGGATTTAACTATATAGATATGGCTGCGATGATTATAAGTGCAATTTTATTATATTTCTTAACAAGAAAGGAACATAAATTAAATAGAATATCAGGTATAGTAATGCTTATTATGTTTGTAGTTTACTATACTTATGTAATAGTAGGAGGGTTAGCATGATATTTAAAAAATTAGAAAATGAAACACCTTTTGAAATGAATCAAAGGGTTAGTAAAAATTGGAAAGAAAATAAGATATTTGAAAAATCAATAGAAAATAGAGATGAAAATAATAACTTTGTATTCTATGATGGACCAATATATGCGAATGCAAAACCAGGTCTTCATCATATGTATGCAAAAGAAATAAAAGATGCTTTTTGTAGATATAAAACTATGAAAGGATATAGAGTAAGAAGACAATTGGGGTTAGATGCTCACGGACTTCCAGTTGAAGTTAATGTTGAGAAAAAACTAGGTTTTAATGGAAAACCAGATATAGAAAAATTTGGTATTCAAAACTTTATTAATGAATGTCGTAATACAACTGAAACATGCATTGATGATGTAAAAAGATTAACTAATATGATGGGTCAATTTATAGATATGGATAATCCATATAAAACATGCAGTAACGAATATATAGAATCTGAATGGTGGATTATAAATGAAATGCATAAAAAAGGACTTATATATGAAGGAAACAAAGTACTTCAATATTGCCCTAGATGCGGAACTGAACTATCTAACTTTGAAGTAGCACAAGGATACAAAGATATACCAGTTAATACTGTTATAGTTCCATTTAAATTAGAAGGTAAAGAGGAATATTTCTTAGCTTGGACTACAACTCCTTGGACTTTAATAGCAAACTTAGCTTTATGTGTTAATCCAAATGAAGATTATATTAAGGCTGAAAGTATGGGATACAAGTTTATTTTAGCCAAACCATTAGCAGATAAAGTTTTAGGAGATGATTACTGCACTGTTGAAACATATAAAGGTAAAGATTTAGTAGGTACTAAATATGAACAATTAATGCCTTTTATAAAAGTAGAGGGTAAAGCATTTGAAGTAATCGCAGATGATTATGTAACTATGGAAGATGGTACTGGTATAGTACATATTGCTCCAGCTTATGGTGCGGATGATAATAGAATTGCTAAAGAATATGGTATTACGTTTGTTAATCCTGTTGGACTAGATGGTAAATATACTGAAGGACCATGGGAAGGAAGACTTGTAACTGATCCAGAACTTGAAATAGATATTATTAAATGGTTAAAAGAAAATGATAAATTATTTAAGAAAATAAAAATAACTCATAGTTATCCTCATTGCTGGAGATGTAAAAATCCTCTTATAAATATTGCTAAACCAGCTTGGTATTTAAATAATACTTCTATGAAGGATAAAATTATTAAAGCAAATAGTAATATTCATTGGCATCCAGCTTTTGTAGGCGAAAAGAGATTTAACAACTGGCTTGAAAATATGGTTGACTGGGGTATTGGAAGAAATAGATACTGGGGTTGTCCACTACCTATTTGGAAATGTGAATGTGGTCATTTTGATGTAATTGGTTCTATTTCAGAATTAAAAGAAAAATCTTTAGAAGAAATAAAAGATTCTGAACTTGATTTACATAGACCATATGTTGATAATATACATATTAAATGTTCTGAGTGTGGTAAAACAATGAACCGTGAAAAAGATGTATTAGATGTATGGTTTGACTCAGGTTCTATGCCATATGCACAATTTCATTATCCGTTTGAAAATAAAGAACAATTTGAAAAACATTTTCCAGCAGATTTTATCGCAGAAGGTATTGATCAAACAAGAGGTTGGTTCTATGTTTTACTTGTAATATCTACTATTATTTCAGGAGAAAGTTCATATAAGAATGTACTGGTTAATGACTTAATGCTTGATGCTGAAGGTAAAAAGATGAGTAAATCACTTGGTAATATAGTTGAACCATTTACAACAATTGAAAATTATGGAGCAGACTCTGTTAGATTCTATCTTATGAATATAGGTCCAGTTTGGACACCAATTAAATTTGATCATAAAGCATTAGATGAAGTAGTTTCTAAGTTCTATAATACATTAAAGAATACATATAATTTCTTTGAAATGTACGCAAATACTGACGGAGTAGATCCTAGAACATTTGATATTAATTATGAAGAATTGGAAGAAATAGATAAATGGTTACTATCTAAATATAATAATTTAGTAAAAAATGTAACTGATTCATATGAGGAATTTGATTTAAATAAAGTAGTTAAATATTTAATCACATTCTTAAATGATGATTTATCTAACTGGTATATTAGAAGAAATAGAAGAAGATTCTGGGCTTCAAAATTAGATAATTCTAAAAAGGCAGTTTATAAGACTACATATGATGTATTAATTGGATTCTTAAAATTAGTCGCACCTATAACTCCATTTATAACAGATGATTTATATACTAGATTAACAAACGAAGAATCAATTCATTTAAGCGATTTCCCAGTATATGATGAATCTAAAGTAAATGAAAGAATTGAAAACAGAATGGATTTAGTTAAAGATTTAATATCTTTAGGTAGAAATGCTAGAGAAGAAGCTAAGATAAAGGTAAGACAACCAATAAACGAAGTTTTGCTTGATGGTAAAAATGAATCGTTAATAAGTGATTTGACTCCATTAATAAGTGAAGAATTAAATGTTAAAAATGTAAAATTTGTTTCTAATTTAACTGAATTTATGACTTTATCAGTTAAACCTAACTTTAGAGTATGCGGTAAGATGTTTGGTAAAAATATTAATGAATACTCTAAAGCGTTAGAAAAATTATCACAACAAGATATCACTAAACTTCAAAATAATGAAAACATTACTATTAAGTTTAATGAAGAAGATTTAGAAGTAACTAGTGAAATGGTTGAAATAAGAGTATCATCAAAAGAAGGATATGACGCAGCATTCTTAAATGATAATTTTATAGTTATTGATACTACATTAACTGATTCATTAATTAGAGAAGGTATTGCTAGAGAATTAGTTAGTAAAGTACAAAATATTAGAAAAGAATCTGGATTAGACATATCTGATAGAATTACTTTATATTATTCTGGAGATATAAGTGATGTTATATCAGAATTTGAATCATATATTAAAGATGAAGTTTTAGCGCTTTCTATAGAAGAAAACAATTCTTTAGATAAAGAATATGATTTAAACGGAAAACTTGTTAAATTAGATGTTAAAAAGGCTTAATAAGCCTTTTTTTTGACAAATATATTAAAAAAAGTATAATATTTAGTAATTTTGAAGGGGGTTTTATTATGGTTTTATCTTTTGAGGATAAATATAATTTGTTAAAAGAATATTTACAAAAACATGATAATAAGTATCCATTAAGACGAGCTATATATAAAAACTTTAATATTTATAATTGGGTAAAAGATCTTACTAAAATTTATTTTGAAGGAGAAAGAGATTATTTAGGTAATATTATTTATAATGAGGAAGTTTTATCAATTAATGAAATAGAAATGCTTGATAAACTTGGTTTTCCTTGGGGTATAAATAGCCATAAATCATTTCAACGCAATTTATATTTATTAAAAGATTATTTAAGAAAGAATAATAATGAATATCCAAAGTACAAGACCTTTTATAATGGAGTAAATATATCTTCTTGGGTAAATATATTAAAAAATTCAGTAGAAAATGGTGAAAAGTTAGAAGATGGTTCATTTAGACATCCAACAAAAGATTTTATATTAACTAAAAAACAATATGAATTGTTATTAGATATGAACTTCGTATTTGAAGGAGCAATTTTACATGAAACTATTCATAGAACTATATCAGAACCAAGTAATGATTTTTTTGAGGAAGGTTATAACTTATTATTAGAGTATATTTCTAAAACAAAAAAACATCCTACTACATGTACAATATATAAAAATTATAACCTAGGTTATTTCGTAACTAAAATAAGAGGTATATATAAATATGGTGAAAGACAAGATAATGGAGATATTATCTATAAAACATTAAAATTAAAAAAACAAGATTTAGAAAAACTAGATGAAGTAGATTTTCCATATGTTACTGAAACATATATGGAAAGATGGTTAAGACATTATAATAGTTTAGTACAATATAAGGATACTCATGGTGGTAAATTTCCTACAGGTGATTCAGCTTATAAATATGATTTTCTAAGAAATTGGATGAGTAATCAAAGAGTTATATTTAATACTGGCGATGAACAAGAAGATGGCTCAATTAAAAAGAATAATAGTATTCTTCGTAAAAACCAAATTGATTTATTAAATAGAATTGATTTTCCGTTTGTTATAAATAAACAAAAGTTTATAAATAAAGAGATTGAAACTACTGAAGATATGATTAAAAAGAGAAGATATTTAATAAATGAATTGTTAAAACTAAAGGATATTGAATTTGAACATAGAATAAAACAAGATTATATAGTAAAAAAATATATAAAATCAATTTATGAAAAGTAATATTTTATTACTTTTCTTTTTTATATTATTTTAGTATAATATAATACTATTGAAGGAGGGATAAATATGAATAAAATAATTGAATTAAGTAAAAATCCCGATTCTAATGAATTTTTAAAATGTGTTTATAATTATTATGTTGAAAATAATTATGACATTAAGGAAGTTAATAAAATATTAGAGTTTCATGGTTTTGAAAAAAAAGAAATTAAAAATATATTATTAAAATATATAAAAGAAAATTTAAATATGAATGAGGATGCTTTTAAAGAATATAGACTAAAAGAAAGAGAAAAGAATAAAGATATTTATATAGGTTCTAAAAATAGAATTCTTGAAAAAGCTGGAATTAATACTAAATTCTTATATAGGACGGATAAGGAAAAAGAAATATTTTTAAAAGGTTTATATGAAGAAATTGAAAAGAATAACTGTTCAATTGAGTTTATAAAAGAAATATCTGATGAATTTCATATTAGGAATATAAAATGTATAGAGTATTATAAAGAATATGTATTAAATTATTTAAATATATCTGAAGATGATTTAACTGAAAACCAAAGATATTTAGTGTTCGCTACTCAAGCAGATCTATTTAGAATTGGTGATATTAATACAAGAAAATTAATAAAAAAAATAATTGAATCTAATTCGTTAGATGAAATAGATACCGCTGTTAATGAGTCAGGTTTAGAAAAAAATTATATTTTAAGTAAATTTAGAATATATAAAAAATTCTATAAAGTAGAAGATCAAAAAAGTTTTTATAAAAAATATGAATTATATTTAAAAGATCAAAAAGTTAAAAGATATGATACTATAAAAGAAAATTTTGCTAAAGATAAGTATAACAACGAGTTAAAAACTGCTGAAGAAATAATAACAAGTTTTTTAGATAATAAAACATTATCGTTTGATGAGTTTTTAGAAGTTAATAATATTACTAAAGAAACATTTAATAATTATTTAAATGCATTAAAAATGTACAATAAAGAATTATATAATAGATATAATGATAGTATAAGTAAGAAAGAACAAGAAAGTGAAGATAATATTTCTTTAGAAATAAAACTTTTAGAAGAAGGTATTTTAAATGGATATGAAGAAAATGGTTTAAAAAGAGAATTTGATATTATAGATTATCTTACAATTACAAAAATACCTACAACTAAAATAGGAAAGTTTGATTTAAGTAAAATTAATTCAAAAGCTAGAATGGAATTACATAGAATAAAAAATAACTTTAAATATATTAATAAAGAAGATAAAAGAGATTTAAAAAATATATTAGAAACTACTAAAATAGTAGGAGTTAAGTTTGATAAAAATGGTTCTCCAATCCCAGGTTCTGGTAGAACTATTACTGATGAAGAGAAGAATAATTTAATTGATTATTTAAGAGAAAGAGAAATACCTGTTAATAATGGTACTTATAATGCTTTATTAAAAAGATATTTAAATGGTTTTATAGATTTTACTGATAAAAAGAAAAAGATACTAAATAATCAATAATTTGTTGATTTTATATAAAAAAAAGAGTATAATTTATGTGCTGGTGATTTCTATGAATATTGATTTAACAAAATTAATTTATAGACAAGTAGATAGTATTTCTATTAATGAAACACTAGATATTCCAAAAGAATATTTAGAAGGAACAGATATAAAAAGTGTATCTGATGTAGTAATTGATGGAGAAATAATAGAAAACGGTGAAGCTTTTGAAATAGATGCTAATATAAAATGTGATTTAGTTTTACCATGTTCTGTATCTTTAAAAGATGTAAATTATAAAATAGATATCAATATTAATGAAATAATTAGTGATTCTGTTCAAGATATAGAAGAATTTGACAAAATTATTAATAATTCTATTGATTTACTTCCAATTATATGGCAAAATATATTAGTGGAAGTTCCAATTAGAGTTGTGAGTCCTGACATCGAAGAAGAAAATATATATGGAGATGGATGGAAATTTATAACTAAAGAGGAAGAAAGCAAAGAAATTGATCCAAGATTATCTAAACTTAAAGATTTTTTAAGCGAATAAAGGGAGGAGTGAATAATATGGCAGTTCCATTTAGAAAAGTATCAAAAACAAGTGGAAGAATGAGAAGAACTCATTACAAATTAGAAGCTGCAAATACAGTTAAATGTACAAATTGTGGTGCTAGTATTAAACCTCATAGAATTTGCCCAGAATGTGGTTTCTATAAAGGTAAAGAAGTTACTAAAAAAGAAGAAGCAACTAAATAGTTGTCTTTTTTTGTTTCGTTTGTTAAAATTAATTAAAAGAGAGGGAATATAATGAAAGAGGGAAAATTAATTGTAGTATCTGGTCCATCTGGAGTAGGAAAAGATACAATTGTAAACGAATATATAAAGAAACATCCTGAAGATCAAATATCTGTTTCTATGACAAGTAGACCTATGAGAGATGGGGATATAGAAGGAGTATCTTATTACTTTAAAACAAAAGAAGAATTTGAAGAATCTATTATAAAAGGTGATTTGTTAGAATATACTTTATATAATGGTAATTATTATGGAACTCCTAAGAGTGAAATAGAAGAAAGATTGAAAAATGGTATTAATGTAATACTAGTTATTGAAGTAGTAGGTGCGCAAAATGTAAAAGCAATGATGAAGGATAAATGTACTTTAATATTTATACTTCCTCCATCTATGGAAGAATTAAAGAATAGACTAGTTAATAGAGGAACTGATTCAGCTGAATCTATTAATGGAAGACTTGATATAGCTAAAGAAGAAATTAAAACTAGTAAAGTTTACGATTATAAGATTGTTAACGATGATTTAGATAAGGCTGTAAATGAGTTAGAAAATATTATAAAAAACTCTATAAATGCTTAAAATAGTGTTATAATATAAAATAGAGGTGTTACTTATGAAAGATGATAAAAAAATTAATGTAAAAAATATTAATGAAATGACTTCAATCGGAACTAGAATATTAAAAATATTATTTTTTCTAGTAATTATATTAGCAATTTACGTTTTAACACTTGTTAATAAAGAGTGGGGAGTATTTAGAATAATTTGGTCTATAATTAAAGTTATTTCACCATTATTTCTAGGAGTACTTATTGCATATTTATTTAATCCTTTGATTGAAAGAATGACAAATGGTAAAATGAATAGAGCGGTCGCAACTACTATAGTTTATATTGTTATACTTGCACTATTATATTTATTCTGTTCATATTTATTCCCATTACTAGGTAGAGAATTAAATGACTTGATTAAGTATTTACCAACTGTGTTTGATTCTATTAATGAAGTTACAACTAACGTATTAAAGAAGATAAATATAGATGGTATAAATGGCGATTCATTAAATGTCAAGAAAATATTAATGGAATATTTAACATCGGTAACAGGAAATGTACCTACAAAATTATTTACTACAATTGGTTCAGTAGTTTCTAAACTTGGTGTATTCTTATTAAGTTTAATTATAAGTTTTTATTTATTAATAGATTTTGATAGAGCACAAGAAAATATATATTTATTTATTCCAAAAAATTATAGAAAAAGCACTCATAAGTTACTTAGTGAAATAAGTGAACAAATATTTAGTTTTGTAAGAGGAACTGGACTTATAGCATTATTAGTATTTGCAGTGTCTGCAATATGTTTTGGAATCGCAGGATTAAGAGCGGCTGTATTCTTTGCTTTATGGAATGCTATTACTAATATTATTCCATATATTGGACCTTATATTGGTGGTATACCAATTGTCGCAGTAGCGTTCGCAACAGATTATAAATTAGGTATTGTAATATTAATTGTAGTTCTTGCTATTCAATTAATAGAAAGTTATATATTACATCCAATAGTAATGAGTAAAACAATGAAATTACATCCAGTAACAATTATCATTGGATTATTGATTTTTGGTCATTTCTTTGGTATTATAGGTATGGTTATCGCAACACCTGTAACTGCGATACTTAAAACAATTTGGCTATTTGTTGATGATAAATATCAAATAACAAAGCATTTAGAAAATAGAAAATCATTTAGTGAAGAGTAATTAATAGTTTATTTATAGAGAGTCTATGTTTGGTGAAAATAGATAATAAATATTAATGAAAGCTACCACTATTTAATGCATGAAAACATGCCGGTAAAGCCGTTATATAAATTAAGTTAAATAAAGGATGGTACCGCCCTTTGGGCTCCTTAATAAGGAAGTACCATCCTTTTTTATATAAAAAGGAGGATATATGAAAATAATTGCGATTGATGGACCAAGTGGTTCAGGAAAAGGAACAATAGCTAAAGAAATAGCTAAAAGATTAGGTTATACATATGTAGATACTGGTGCCATGTATAGATGTGTATCACTAAAAAGTTTAAGAGATAATTTAAAAGAAACAGATGAAGACGGAATAGTTAAAGTATTAAAAAATATGGATATCAGATTAACAAATGATGGAAAAGTTTATATGGATGATGAAGATGTATCTGATGAAATAAGAACTATGGAAGTTACTCATAGAGTATCAAAAATAAGCTCTATTATTCCTTTAAGAGAAGTAATGAGAGAAAAACAAAGAGAAATGGCTAATAAAGGTAGTATAGTTATGGAAGGAAGAGATATAACTACTGAAGTATTTCCAGATGCTGATTATAAATTCTATTTAGATGCATCTGTAGAAGAAAGAGCTAAAAGAAGACAACTTCAAAATGAAGAAAAAGGTATAAAAAGTACATATGAAGAAGTAAAGGCTGCAATCATAGAAAGAGACTATGATGATATGCATAGACCAGTTGGTTCATTAACAAGAACAGATGAACAAATATATATAGATTCAAGTGATATGCAAATAGAAGAAGTAATAGATAAAATATTAAGTATAGTAGGTGAATAAAATGAATTTAAAGGATAAATATATAGAATTTTTTATAAGTAAAGGTCATAAACAAATACCAAGTGCGCCATTAGTGCCTGAAAATGATCCTTCAGTATTATTTAATACTGCTGGTATGCAACCACTTATTCCATATTTAATGGGTGAAAAACATCCTTATGGAACAAGACTAGTTGATTATCAAAAATGTGTTAGAACTAATGATTTAGATGAAATAGGTGATTTAACTCATCATACATTTTTTGAAATGTTAGGTAACTGGTCCTTAGGTGATTATTTTAAAAAAGAAAGTATTTCTTGGAGTTTTGAGTTTTTAACTGATGTTCTAAAAATACCAGTAAATAGATTAGCGGTTACTGTATATGCTGGTGATGATAAAGTTCCATATGATAAAGAAGCACATGATTTATGGCTAAATTTAGGTATAAGTGAAGGACATATCGCATCGACTACTGAAGATAATTTCTGGGCCGCAGGTGAAACTGGTCCTTGCGGAACTGATACTGAAATATTCTATTTTAGATCGGAAGATGAAATACCTGAAGTATTTGATACTGAAGATGATAGATGGGTAGAAATTTGGAATAACGTATTTATGGAGTTCAACAGAAAACAAGATGGCTCTATTGAACCATTAGAAAAGAAAAATATAGATACAGGTATGGGTTATGAAAGAGTTGTAGCAGTACTTGAAGGTAAAACTGATAACTATGAATCATCTCTTTGGGAAGATGTTATTAAATTAATAGAAGAAATTTCTGATAAAACATATAAAGGTAATGAAGAAAGTATGAGAATAGTTGCGGATCATATTAGAACTTCTGTATTTATCGCCGCAGATGATGCTGGTATTAAACCATCTAATAAAGATCAAGGTTATATATTAAGAAGATTAATAAGAAGAGCTATTCGTCATGCTAAGAAGTTAGAAATAGATATAAATAGTGATTGGGAAGAAAAAATTGCTTTATTAATTATAGATAAATATAAAAAGTATTATGATGAACTTGAAAGAAATAAAGATGTAGTACTAGAAGTATTAAAAAATGAAAAAATTAAGTTTAATAAAACTCTTGAAAAAGGATTAAGAGAATTTGAGAAGAAGTCTGATAAAGATATTGATGCTGATACAGCATTCCATTTATATGATACTTTTGGATTTCCAATTGAACTAACTTTAGAACTTGCTACTGAAAAAGGATTAAAGGTAGATATGGAAGGTTTTAATAAGAAATTCAAAGAACACCAAGAATTATCTAGAACAGCTTCAGAAGGTAAGTTTAAGGGTGGTCTTGCTGGTAATTCTGAAATAGAAACTAAATATCATACCGCAACTCATTTACTTAATGCTGCACTAAAAATTACAGTTAATCCTGATTGTCATCAAATGGGCTCAAATATAACTACTGAGAGAATGAGATTTGATTTTAACTGTGATCATAAATTAACAGATGAAGAAAAGAAAGCTACTGAAGATTTAGTTAATAAATGGATTTCTGAAGGACTACCTGTTCATAAAGAAGAAATGACTAAAGAAGAAGCTTTAGCGTCAGGTGCAGAATGCATGTTTATAGAAAAATATCCTGATATAGTGACTGTTTACTTTATTGGTGATGTATCTAAAGAATTATGTGGTGGCCCTCATGTATCAAATACTAAGGAAATAGGTCACTTTAAGATAACTAAAGAAGAAGCTAGTTCTGCTGGAGTTAGAAGAATTAAAGCAGTTATTGAATAAACATATAGTTTACAATACTATATGTTTTTTAAGTTTTTAATATTGAAATATTACACAAAAGAATATACAATTAGACTATAGAAGGAGTGATAGTATGAAAAAAATAGTTTCAGGTATATTTATAATTATGATGTGTGTATTTTTATCTGGTTGTTCTCTTAAATTTTCAGTAAAAAAACCAAGTAATAATACATCTACAGGCGTTAATCCAGATCAATCTGTAAAATCTAAAGCTAGTGATTTAGAAAAAAATATAACTACTACAACTGGAGTTACAGCTGAGAAAAAACTTGTTGTAATAGCAAAAAATAGTAATAAGGAAGCTGTGTCACTAAAAATAACTGCAGAATTCTATGATGAAAACGGAAAAATTGTAGGAAGTGAATATGAAAACTTAAATTGTTTAGGTGCAAATTCAGAAGGTGCAGTTGAAATGTTTGATACACCTAGTTCATATGCTAAATTTAAAATATATGCAGATGTAGAAGATAATATATATAAATCTTATATTGATCAAGTTTCAATTACTCATAATAAATCTGGTGATCAAGTTGTAGCACAAGTAACAAATAATTCAAGTGAAACACTTAGTTATGTTGATGCAGCAGTAGTATACTATCAAGGAAATCAAATTGTAGGATTTGATGATAATATAGAAACAGATGTTAAACCTGGAAGAGCAGCAAACTTTAATTTTTACGGACCTGTAGATTCAAATTATGATGATGTTCCTTTTGATACTTATAAAGTATTTGTTAATGGTGCATATTTATACTTAAATTAAAGAACTTGATAAAAGTTCTTTTTTATGTTAATATGTATGTAGTGAAGAAATTCTTCATAAAATAAAAAAGGATACGTTTGACTGATAGAATCAGACGTAATCCCTTATTTGGGTACATCTGAAATCAACAATAGTTGAAATCAGATGTTTTTTCTATTTTAATAATATAAATATTACTATAAATAGGAGTAATATTATGAAGTAGAGAAATTTTTCTCTTTTTGTCATATTATCACCGCCTTTCATATCAATTGAGATAGAAAGGGAAAACATCTGATATATTCAAACGTATCCAATTTAATTATATCAAACAAACATTCGTATATCAAGGTAAAAGGCGGCAAAAATAAAAATAAAATATAATTGATACTTATGTAGTATTTTTTTTGATTTTTTGTTATAATTTTTGTAGGTGATTTTTTATGAATAGAACTGAACTTAGAAAAAAGATTATGACTATTTTATATCAAATATTTTTATATGATGCATCTAAAATAGAATATAAAGTAGAAGATGTTATTAAAGAATCTTGTGAAATAGAAAATGAATTTGTTAACGAAATAGTATATGGTGTTTTAGAAAACAAAAATGATATAGATAAAATAGCTAATAAAAATCTTAAAGATTGGACTATAGATAGATTAGGTAAAACTGATCAAGCTATACTTAGAATGGGTATTTATGAACTAGTTTATACTGATACTCCAGAAGTAGTAGCGATTAATGAAGCGGTTGAACTTGCTAAAGAGTATTCTGATGAAAAAGTTAAGAATATGATTAATGCAGTTTTAGATAAAATTTATCATGGAGACAATAAAGATGAATAATAATTATATAACAGTTGGTGCTTTAACTCGTTATATAAAATATAAGATAGATAATGACTTAAATTTACAAGAAGTTTATATAAAGGGTGAAATATCTAACTTTAAAAGACATTCTAGAGGACATTTTTATTTCACTATAAAAGATGAAGAAAGTAGAATTAGTGCGATTATGTTTTCTTCTCAAACTAGTAAAGTAGCGTTTGAACCAGTAGATGGTACTAAAGTTCTTGTTAAAGGTAGAATCAGTGTATTTGAGCAAACTGGTAATTATCAAATATATGTTAGTGAAATGATGGAAGATGGTGTTGGTAATTTATACGCTTTATACGAAAAATTAAAACAAGATCTTAAAAAAGAAGGATTGTTTGATGAATCACATAAGAAAAGAATACCTGCGATTCCATCTAGAGTAGGTGTTGTAACAGCGCCAACAGGAGCGGCTATTAGGGATATAATATCTACTATTAATAGAAGATTCCCTTTATGTGAAGTATATTTGTTTCCTTCACTAGTACAAGGTAACGAAGCTAAAGAAGATATAGTTAAAAAGATAGAGATAGCTGATACTTATGATTTAGATACATTAATTGTTGGTAGAGGTGGAGGTTCTATAGAAGATTTATGGGCATTTAACGAAGAAATAGTTGCTAGAGCAATATATAATTGTAAAACACCAGTAATTAGTGCTGTTGGTCATGAAGTTGATTTTACTATCGCGGATTTTGTCGCAGATGTAAGAGCAGCAACTCCAACAGGAGCGGCTGAAATAGCGGTACCTGATAAATCAGAATTAAAGAAACTTATTAAACAATTAGAACTAAGATCTAGTAAGAATATTAATAATATAATTAATCATAATAAAACTATATTAGAAAAGATTAAAACAAGCTATATACTTAAAAATCCTATGAGTATATATGAAATTAAAGAACAAAAACTATCTAATACAATAGAGAAACTAAATAGTTATATAACTAATTATTTAGATAATAAAACAATAAGATTAAATAATATAAAAGAAAGTTATATACTATCTAATCCTAGTAAAATATATGAAAATAAACAAAACAAATATAATCATTTAATAGAAAAACTAGAAGTTTTAAACCCATTAAATACTTTAAAAAGAGGTTACTCTATAACTAAAATAGATAATAAAGTAGTAACGGATATTAAGAAAGTTAAGAAAGATGATAAACTTAATATTTCTATTAAAAATGGTGAAATAAATGCGAAAGTTATTGATATAAAGGAGAATTAATATGGCTAAAGAAGAAATGAAATTTGAAGAAAAATTAAATAATTTGGAAGAAATAGTTAAAGAACTTGAAGAAGGTAATGTAGATTTAGATGATGCGATAAATAAATATACAGAAGCTATGAAAATTGCTAAAGAATGTTCTGAAAAACTTGATAAAGCTACTAAAGCAGTAAATAAAATACTTTCTGAGAATGGAGAACTAGAAGACTTTAAAGAAATGGAAGTTCAAGAATAACCAAAAAATACCAATCAATTGGTATTTTTTTCTTGTTTTATATATTTTTTTCTTGTTAATAATATAAATGAGGTGAAATATATGAAGATTAAAAAAATATTTATTTCATTATTTATATTTTTTATAATACCTTTATCGGTTTTAGCTTATTCATCTGAAGTTTATTTAGGTGGAGATAATATTGGAATAGAGGTAAAAACTAAAGGAATATTAGTAATAGGGCTTTATGAAGTAAACAGTTCTTTTATAGCGGAGTCATCCGGATTAAAAATGGGAGATTATATAATAAGTCTTGATGGTAAAGAAATAAATACTATAGATGAATTTACTAATATAATTAATAGTAATGAAACTGGTATAGTAGATATTAAATATACTAGAGAAGGAAAAAACTATAATTCTAAATTAAAAATAATAGATGAAGAAGGAGAAAAAAAGACAGGCTTATATTTAAAAGATGAAGTTTCTGGAATAGGTACATTAACTTTAATAGATCCAGAAAACAATCATTTTTTAGCGCTTGGTCACGCTATTTTAGATAGCTCTACAAATAATGTATTAGAAATAAATGATGGTTCTATTTATTCTTCATATATAACAAGTATAAATAAATCAAGAGATGGATTCGCAGGTGAAAAAGTAGGAGAGTCTGATTCTGATAATAAATATGGTGTTATTAATAAAAATACAAATAAAGGTATATTTGGTAAATATCAAAGGGATTTTACTAATAAATCTATGATAAAAGTAGGAAGTCCTGATGAAATAAAGCTTGGTAAAGCAACTATTTATACAGTGTTAGATGGTAATAATATAGAAGAATATGAAATTAATATTGATTCTATAGATAAAAATAACGAATTAAAAAATATATTATTTACTATAACAGATAAGAAATTACTTGATAAAACAGGTGGTATAGTACAAGGAATGAGTGGTTCTCCAATTATTCAGAATAATAAAATAATTGGTGCGATTACCCATGTTATAGTAGATGATTGTACTAGAGGATACGGTATATTTATTACAAATATGTTAGAAGAGTCAGAAAAAAACGAATAATAGGTATTTTTATATGTAAAGTACCTATTTTTCTTTTTATAAAAAACAAAAAAACGTTGACAATAAAAGGCAAAAATGCTAAAATTAATATGTTTGTAATGCCTCTTGGCCTTACAACCGCACGAAAAAGGTTTTAAAACTTATAAGTTACCTTTAAGGCGAGTCTTAAGATTTAAAAAAAGGAGGTAAAGTATGAAAGCAATTATTGAAACTGGTGGTAAACAATACTCAGTTACTGAAGGTGCTGAAATCTTTGTAGAAAAATTAGAAGGAAATGAAAAAGATAAAGTTACTTTCGATAAAGTTTTAGTTCTTGGTGATGTTATTGGTCATCCATATGTTGATGGAGCTAAAGTAACTGGTGAAATTGTTAAACAAGGAAAACAAAGAAAAATTAGAATTTTTAAATATAGACAAAAAACTAACTACCATAAAACTCAAGGACATAGACAACCATATACTAAAGTTAAAATAACTTCTATTAAGTAAGGTGGTCTTATGATAAAGGTAGATTTAACAAAAGATAAATTAATAACTATATCAGGTCACTCTGGATATGAAGAAAGAGGTAAAGATATAGTTTGTGCATCAGTAAGTTCAATTGTAATAACTACAATTAACGCTATTATAGAAATAGATAGTGATGCGATTGATTATAGTGATTTAGATGATAAGATCATTATAAGAGTTTTAAAAGAAGATGAAATTGTTAATAAATTAATTAATAATATGATTCTTTTACTAGAAAGTCTTGAAAAAGACTATAAAGATTTTATAAAAATAATAAGGAGGTAAGCCCTATGTTTAGAATAGAGTTAAATATACAAAAGTTTGCACACGTTAAGGCACAAGGTTCTACTCATAATGGACGTGATAGTGCTGGTCGTAGATTAGGTGCTAAAGTTTCAGACGGAGAATTTGTAACTGCTGGTTCTATTATCTATCGTCAAAGAGGAACTAAGATTTATCCAGGTAACAATTGTGGTATGGGAACAGATCATACATTATTTGCTAAAATAGATGGAATTGTTAAGTTCGAAAGAAAAGGTAGAGACAAGAAACAAGCAAGTGTTTATGAAGCATAATAATATCACCTAAAGGTGATATTTTTTGTATATAGGAGTGTTTATATGAAATATAATAAAGTTAGAAATGCTAAAGGTTCAATTAATGATAGTAATTATGTAATTAAAAATCCTGAAAATTATAAAGGAAAATGGAAAGAAGTATTTGGTAATGATAGACCAATAATGTTAGAGTTAGGTTCTGGTAGAGGTGCATTTATTATTAAAATGGCTCTAGCTCATCCAAATTTAAATTTTATTGGTTTAGAATTAGATTTAAATCAAATAGGTTTTGCGGCTCAAAGTATAGTTACTAATCATTTAACTAATTTAAAATTAATACACGCAGATGCTAGAGATTTAGCGGATATTTTTTCTAAAGAGATTAATACTATATATCTTACTTTTAGTGAGCCTTGGCCTAAAAAAGAAGATGAAAGAAAGAGATTTACTCATCAAAGTTATTTAAGACTATATGATAGAGTATTTAAAAAAGATAAACATATTATAATGAAAACGGATAATAAAATATTATTTCAGTCTAGTTTAGAAAGTTTATCTGATTATTGGTATACATTTAATAGAGTTAGTCTAGATCTATATAAAGATGAAAGAAAAATAGAAAATATTATGACTGACTTTGAAAAGAATTATATTAAAGAACATAGACAAATATATTATTTAGATGCAATTTATAAAAATTAAGGGGTGATATCATGTTCGTAGATGAAGTCGTAATTAAAGTAATTGCGGGTAAAGGTGGAGATGGTTGTACTAGTTTTAGAAGAGAAAAATATGTGCCAAACGGTGGACCTAATGGTGGTAACGGTGGTAAAGGAGCTAGTATAATATTTAAAGTTGATATGGGACTAAGAACTCTACTTGATTTACGTTATCAAAAAGAAATAAAAGGTAAAAAGGGTGCAAATGGAGAAGGTTCAAATAGAAATGGTAAGAATGCAGAAGATATTATAGTTAAAGTACCTCTTGGAACTACTGTTATTGATACTGATACTAATCTTGTTATAGGAGATTTAACAAGAGAAAATGATGAAGTTGTAGTAGCAGAAGGTGGAAGAGGTGGAAGAGGTAATACAGCTTTTAAAACTCATAGTAATACTGCACCAAATTTTTCTGAAAATGGTGAACCAGGAGAAGAAAAAACTTTGAAAGTAGAACTTAAATCACTTGCGGATGTTGGATTTGTAGGATTACCTTCAGTAGGTAAATCTACATTATTATCTAAAATTAGTGCTGCTAAACCAAAAATTGCATCTTATCACTTTACGACATTAAATCCTAATTTGGGCGTTGTTAAAACTATAGATGGTAGATCATTTGTTGCGGCTGATCTTCCTGGTCTTATAGAAGGTGCTTCTAATGGAGCTGGTTTAGGTGATAAATTCTTAAGACATATTGAAAGAACTAAAATTATATGTCATGTAATAGATATGTCAGGCGTTGAAGGAAGAAATCCTTACGAAGACTATGAAACTATTAGAAAAGAATTAAAAAATTATAGTGAAAAATTAGCTAATAAAGAAGAAATAATTGTTGCGAACAAAATGGATATGCCAGAATCAGCTGAAAATTAAAAGAGTTTAAGAAAAAAGTAAATAAAGAAATAATAGAAATAAGTGCATTAAATAATATAGGTATAGATAATTTATTAGTAAAACTTGCTGATAAATTAGATGAAATACCTGAAACTAATATATATGAAGAAGATAATTTTGAAAGTCATGTACTATTTAAATTTAATGAAGAAAGACCATTTACTATAGAAAGAGATGGAGATATATTTATTGTACATAGTGATAAAATAGAAAAATTATATAAAATGACTAAATTTACGGATGAAGGTATTAGAAGATTCTCAAATAAATTAAGAAGAATGGGTGTTGATGAAGAATTAGTAAAAATGGGTTGTAAAGAAGGAGATACTGTAAAGATACTTGATTTTGAATTTGAATTTACTGAATAATATTGATTTATAAATAATATTTTTATATAATTAAAGTAAGAATAAAGGGTGATATTATGATTCAAGAAAAACTTAAAAAATCAAGTATGAATCAACTACTGAAAGACGTAGCGTTTATAACTCTTTTAGCAGTAGTATTTTTTATAATAATAGGCAAATTTGGTGGTTATTTATCTGATTATTTAACTAAACAAAGTTGTGGTGCGATAGATGAAAAATATGTAGAAGGTAAAAAACCAGGAGATGGTGTATGCGTTAAAACTTCTGGTAATGTAGATATAAAGAAATAAAGAGGTGAATAAAAATGATGGAAATTCAAACTGAACCAACAAGAGGTATTGTTGAATATTTAAAATTAAATATACCTTTATTTTTAACTTCAGAAGCAAAACAAAAATGGATAAGATATGTAAATGCTAATTCTAATTCAGCTGAGGGTATAAAAGTATTAAGTGATGTAGCAAATATGTTATTTAAAGTAAAAAAAGGTGAAGATATTAATAAGTTAGAAAATGAATTAGCTAAAACTAATCCTAATAAAGATATTGTTTTATCTATATTTAGATCTTTTTCAGATGATGTATTAGTTGATTTAAATAAACCAACATATCAAGAAGACTATGATGTTACAGCAGAAGTTCCTGAAGATGAAAAAATTATTCCATTTGAAGAAGTAACTAAAGAAGTTCCAGAAGAAGAAGAAATTGAACCTAAAAAAATGTATGATAAAAACAAGATTACTAATGATTTTCTAGCTTTTGCTAAAGAAGATGAAGATGTTGAATTTAGAACAAGTGTATTCCAATCAATTATCAGATCATTTGGATCTCCTTGTGAAGATAAAATATCATCTGATTCAGATATAGTAGAATATAATGGTAAGAAAACTACTAAAAGAGATGTTTTTGCTACTAAATTAAAAGAAAAAGGTTTTGATGATTTAAGTAATATCGTTTTAGAAGATCCTCAAAAACAAAAAGATCTAGAATTATTAAATGATATGAAAAGAGCGATAGATGAAAAAATAGAAATAATTAATTCTAATAATATATCTAAAGAAGTAGAAGAAAAATTTAATAATAAATATGTAGATGAAGAAGGTAAACCAATTAAGTTACCAAAAATGTAAAAAGAGTACAAATGTACTTTTTTTTATTTTGTTCGTAGTTTTTTTTGACTAAATATTATATAATGAATATGGTGATATAAAATGTATGAATATATAATAGGTAAGGTAGATAGTATAAATCCAGGATTTATTTCTTTAGATAATAATGGTATAGGATATAAAATATATGTATCTAATCCATATTCATTTAAAGAAACAGAACAATATAAAGTATATATATATCAACATGTTAAAGAAGATGAATTAACTTTATATGGATTTAAATTATTAGAAGAAAGAGAATTGTTTTTAAAACTAATAAACGTAAAAGGTTTAGGTCCTAAAATGGCATTACCACTATTTTCAAATGGTTCAATTGATGGACTAATTGATGCGATTGAAAGAGAAAATATTCTTTATTTAAAGAAATTTCCTAAGATTGGTGATAAAGTAGCAAGACAAATCATTTTAGATTTAAAAGGTAAACTAGTTTCAAAAGGAGATACAATTTCAGTAAAAGATGATGAACTAACTGATGCATTACTTGCACTTGGTTATAAACAAGTTGATATAAAGAAAGTAATTCCTAAAGTAAATACAAATTTATCAATAGAAGAAAAAATAAAAGAAGCATTAAAACTATTATTAAAATAGTAATTATATAGGAGGATTTATGGCAAAGTTACTTTTTAAATATGCAACAATGAATTCAGGTAAAACTATAGATTTACTTAGAACAGCATATAATTATGAAGAGAATAATGGAAATATTTTAGTATTAAAACCAAAAGTAGATACTAAAGGAAAAGATAAGATTACATCTAGAGTTGGTTTAGAAAGAAAAGTAGATTATATTGTTTGTTATGATGATAGTTTACTTGAATTATTAAAAGGAAATCTTAAAGATATAGATGCAATATTAGTAGATGAAGCTCAGTTTTTTAGTAAAACTCAAATTGAAGAGTTAAGTATTATTTCTAAAGTAATGCATATCGATGTTATATGTTATGGACTTAGAATAAATTTTAGAGGAGAACTATTTGAAGGAAGTAAAAAATTGTTTGAAGTAGCGGATGCTTTAGATGAATTAGTAACTCTATGTGAATGTAGAAATGTTGCAAGATTTGTAGGAAGAAAAGTAAACGGAGTATATAAAATGAACGGACCAGAAGTCATTATAGATGGTTCAGATGATACAGTAGAATATGTACCATTATGTAAAGAATGTTATTTACAAAAAGTTAAAGGTATAAGCTTTAAAGAAATAAAAGACAAATTAAAATAGGAGGTTTTTATGGAAGAAGAAAATATAGTTAGAGATGAAAATGTAGAAGAAGAATATGAAGAAAAATTAAGACCTCAATATATAAACGAATATATAGGGCAAAAAGATGTTAAAGATAATTTAAAAGTATTTATAGAAGCTGCTAAAATGAGAGAAGAATCATTAGATCATGTTTTATTATATGGTCCTCCAGGACTAGGTAAAACAACTTTAGCGTATATAATCGCAAATGAACTTGGTGTTAATATAAAAACCGCATCAGGACCAAGTATAGAAAAATCTGGTGATTTAGCGGCAGTTTTATCTTCTTTAGAACCAGGTGATGTATTATTTATAGATGAAATACATAGAATGCCAAGATTCATAGAAGAAATATTATATCCGGCGATGGAAGATTATACTTTAGATATAATTATTGGTTCAGATGGATCAAGTAGAAGTATAAAAATTGATTTACCACCATTTACATTAGTTGGTGCGACTACAAGAGCGGGTGATTTATCTTCTCCTTTAAGAGATAGATTTGGTATTATATCTCATCTAGATTATTATACTATTGAAGATTTAACTACAATTGTTAAAAGAACAGCTAAAGTGTTTGATATAGAAATTGAAGAAGAAGCTGCTATTGAACTTGCTAAAAGAAGTAGAGGAACTCCTAGAATAGCTAATCGTTTACTTAAAAGAGTTAGAGATTTTGCTTTAGTAAATGGTTCTGGAATAATTGATATGGATATAACTAAGAGTAGTTTAGAAAAATTAAAAGTAGATAACGATGGATTAGATGAAACAGATCATAAATTATTAGAATCAATTATTTATAAATTTAATGGTGGTCCTGTTGGTATAGATGCGCTAGCATCTTCTATAGGAGAAGAAAAAGCTACTATTGAAGATGTATATGAACCATATCTACTTCAAAATGGTTATTTAAAAAGAACTAATAGAGGTAGAATAGTAACTGAAAAAGCATATAATCATTTAGGTATATCACATCAAGGAAGTTTATTTTAAAAACTTCCTTTTTTGTGTTATAATATGGCAGGTGATCAAAAATGGGTGATATAATAGATTTTAATAATTATTCAAAAAAGAATGAAATTAAAACTGTTAAAGTTAATTCGATTGTTGATTATGGTTTAAATGATAAATTAGAAGAAGGTATATTAACTTTTGATAGAATATATAATTATTATTTAAATCATGAAGATTTTTGGTATATGTATACAATGGCAACTACTTCTGATTTGACTAATGAAAAGAAGATTGAAATTGCTACTAGTCATATTAAGAAAAGAGAAGCAATTAGTAGAATACCATCATTAAAAAGATATTCACAAAAAGCAAAATTAAACTATCTTGTTGTCGCAAGAGATATAGTAATTAAAAAAAGAGTTGTAGAAGAATTACAAAATATAAGTGATTTAACTAGATTTTTTATAGATAATAAGGAAAATATCGATGATATAGATATATCTGAATTAGAAAAGATTATTAATAAAGATAAGAGAAAGGGACTATAATATGAAGACTGATGATTTTGATTATTATTTACCTGAAGAATTAATTGCGCAAACACCTCTTAAAAAAAGAGATGAATCTAGATTACTTGTTTTAGATAAAGAAACTGGTGAAATAGAACATAAACATTTTAAAGATATAATAGATTATTTAAATGAAGGCGATGTTTTAGTAGTAAATAATACTAAAGTTTTGCCAGCTAGATTAATAGGTGTTAAAGAAGAAACAGAAGCTGTAATAGAAGTACTTATGTTAAAAGATCTAGGAGATAATACATGGGAATGTTTATCTAAACCAGCTAAAAGAGTAAAAATAGGTACTATTATTAAGTTTTCAGATGAATTAAAAGCAGAATGCACTTTTATTGGTGAAGAAGGAATAAGACATTTTAAATTTATTTATGATGGTATATTTTATGAAATATTAGATAGATTAGGGGAGATGCCACTTCCTCCATATATACATGAAAAATTAGAAGACAAAGATAGATATCAAACAGTATACGCTAAAGAAGTTGGTTCAGCTGCTGCTCCTACCGCAGGTCTTCATTTTACTCCAGAATTAATTAATAAAATTAAAGAAAAAGGAGTTATTTATGAAGAAATAACTCTTCATGTTGGTCTTGGTACATTTAGACCGGTATCTGTTGATGATGTTACTAAACATAAAATGCATAGTGAATTTTATTCTATGAGTAAAGAAACTGCAGATGTACTTAATAAAGCTAAAAAAGAAGGCAGGAGAATTATATCAGTTGGAACAACTACTACTAGAACATTAGAAACTATTATGAGTCTTTATAATGAATTTAAAGAATCATCTGGTTATACTGATATATTTATTTATCCTGGCTATGAATTTAAAGGAATAGATGCTCTAATAACTAATTTTCATTTACCAAAATCAACATTAGTAATGTTAGTTTCAGCGTTCGCATCAAAAGAAAAAATTATGAAGGCATACTCTGAAGCTGTTAAAGAAAAGTATAGATTTTTTAGCTTTGGTGATGCGATGTTTATTAAATAATCCAAATAGGATTATTTTTTTTTGCAAACTTAATGTAAAAAAGTTGAAAAAGTACTTGAAAAATGATACTATTAATAATAGAGGTAGATAGAATGATAAATAGGGTATTTAAAAATATTAAAGTATTAATTATAAGTATTGTTTTTGCAATACTTTTTTGCGTTAATGCATCAGCATTTAGTACAAATTTAAAGGAGATCAAAGTATTAGAATCAAACTTTGAAGTAACTGATCCAGTTATTGAAGGCAATAATATAACTAATAATATTACTTTTAATAACAAAGATGATTATGTAGTATTTGAATTAACTTTAAAAAACAATGATAATATTAAATATACTATTGATAGTATTGAAGATAATAATACTAATAAGAATTTAGTTTTATCTTATGACTATCAAAATAAAATAGTAGATAAGAATAGTGAATTTAAAGTAAAAGTTAAACTTCATTATAAAAACAGATTAGAAAATGTTGAAAGAATTGATTTAAATAATATTAAAATAACTATTAATATGATTTCTGACGATGGAAAATCATCTAATATAATTGTTAACCCTACAACAGGAGATAGTATTTTAAAATATCTTGTTTTATTAATTATCGCACTATCTGGTTTAATAATTAAACAAAAGAAAAAGAGTATTGGAAAAGTATTAATTGTTTTACCTATATTATTTTTACCATTTGTTATATTTGCAAATCAAAAATATAAACAAGAAATTACTTTTAATAGCGTTACAATTAAAGGTGAATTTTTACCATATAATATAACAATTAATATTCCTGGCCAAGATCCAATTATCAAAACTATTACTTACGGTGATGAGATAGGAGAATTACCTGATGTAGATATAGAAGGATATACATTTGATGGATGGGAAGATAATAAAGGAAATAAAGTAGATGAACATACTAAAGTAACTGGTGAAATAGAAATATCTCCAAAATTAACACCAATAGAGTATAATATTACATACGACCTTAATGGAGGAACTGCATTAAACCCTACAAAATATACTATTGAAGACAAAATAACTTTAAAAAATCCAGTTAAAGAAGGATATAATTTTAGTGGATGGACAGGATCAAATGGAGAAACACTACAAACAGAAGTAATAATTAATAAAGGAACAACTGGTAATTTAAATTATATTGCTCATTATTCAAAAAGTGATACTACACCATATAAAGTAATTCATAGAAAACAAAAACTTACTTTAGATGGATATGATGTAGAAGAAACTGATAATTTATCTGGTACAACAGATTCAACTGTAAGACCGCAAACTAAAAATTATACTGGTTTTATATCTCCGGAAGAAACTGATTTAGTTATAACTGGTGATGGAAAAGCTACATTAACTTATGATTATAATAGAATTATTTATACAATAGATATGGATAATTTAGAAGATATGACTTCTAATTTACCATCAGGTGATTATCCATACGGAACAGAAGTAATTTTAACGCCAGACGAAAAAGATGGTTATGATTTTGATGGTTGGAATGACGGTAATACTGATAACCCAAGAACAATTAATATTGATGGACCTATTACTATTAAACCAACTTATAAACCAAAAACTGATACACCATATAAAGTAACTCATAAATTTCAAAATATTGATTTAGTAACTTATACTGATGAAGTTGAATCTAAAACAGGTACAACAGGAGAAAATGTTACTCCAGGTGTTAAAGAAAGAGAAGGATTTATTTCTCCAAACACTCAAACTGGCGAAATAAAAGGTGATGGAACAACAGAATTTATTTATGTTTATAATAGAGAAACATACGAGTTTGTTATAGATGATTCAGAAGACGTAATATCATCTAAACCATCAGGTAATTATCCATATGGAACAGAAATAGAATTAGAAGCAAAAGAAAAGGATGGATATACATTTGATGGATGGAATGATGGAAACAAAGATAACCCAAGAACTATAGTAGTAGGAGATAACACTACTATTAAACCAATCTATAAAGCAAATACTAATACAAAATACGTAGTTAATCATTATAAACAAAATATAACACTTGATGGTTACGATTTAGCGGATACTGATAATTTAACAGGAACAACAGGTGCTACAGTAACTCCAAGTGTTAGAAACTATGAAGGATTTATCTCTCCAGATCCAGTAGAAGCAACAATAAAAGCAGATGGATCATTAGTAGTAACATATAACTATAATAGGGAAACATATGAATTTGTAATAGAAGACACAGAAGATGTAATAAGTTCTAAACCATCAGGAAATTATCCATATGGAACAGAAGTAGAATTAACAGCAAAGGAAAAAGAAGGATATACATTTGATGGATGGAATGATGGAAATACTGATAATCCAAGAACAATAACAATTGGAGATAATACATCAGTTAAACCAATATATAAACCTAATACAAATACAAAATATGTAGTAAACCATTATAAACAAAACGTTACACTAGATGGATATGATTTAGTAGATACTGATAATTTAACAGGAACAACAGATACTAAGATAACACCAGCAGTAAAAGATTATGAAGGATTTACCGCACCAGTACCTACTGAAGTAACAATAAAAGCAGACGGATCATTAGTAGTAACATATAATTATACAAGAAATACATATTCATTTGAGATAGAAGATAATGAAGATGTAATAAGTTCTAAACCATCAGGAAACTATCCATACGGAACAGAAATTACTTTAGAAGCAAAAGATAAAGCAGGATATGACTTTAAAGGATGGTCAGATGGAGAAACTACTAATCCAAGAACTATTACAGTAAATGGTAATACTACAATAAGTCCAGTATATACATCAAGAAAAGATACAGCATATAAAGTAGAACATAAAAAACAAAATTTAACTGGTTCAGGATATACAACATTTGAAACAGAATTATTAACTGGAGAAACAAATAAAGAAGTAACACCATCTGTTAAAACATATGAAGGATTCACATCACCATCACCAAAAACAGTAACAATAAAAGGTGATGGAACAACAGTAGTAGAATATTTATATACAAGAAATAGTTATGACTTTAACTATAGTAGTACAGAAAATATAGACTTAAATAATAGTACACCAGAAGGTAATTATCCATATGAAACAGAAATAACTATAAAAGCAAAAGAAAAGGATGGATATACATTCTCAAGTTGGTCAAATGGAGATACAACTAACCCAACAACGTTTGAATTAACTGGTGATATAACAATCTCGCCAAATTATGAAGCAAATAAATATAATGTAGTATTTAATTCAAATGGTGGATCTGGCACTATGCCAAAT
>JAGAHP010000024.1 GCA_017627015.1 Bacilli bacterium | reverse complement strand
TATATTTTCATCTATTTCTATTTTTTCCTTTGATAAATGCATACTAATCACTCCTTTCAAAGCATATAAAAAAGGTTAATAGAAATTAACCTTTTTGTATATGAGAAGTCGATTAGTTCGACCGTATCTCTAAATGGGGCGGAATATGGGGATCGAACCCATGCATACCGGAGCCACAATCCGGCGTGTTAACCACTTCACCAACTCCGCCATGATATAATTATAATATATAATACTATTTTAATCAATCAATATATTTATTATTGTATATTATTGACAATTAATATCAAAAGATTTATAATCTATTTATCTTGAAAACCTTTGATAGGAAGAGTAAAAAGATGGATTTTATAGAGAGTCTAGGTTAGGTGGAACTAGATATTAAAGTCTTTTGAACATGGTCCTTAAATAGGTGATTAACTGATATGTAAGTTAATACAGGTGTGCCTGTTACAGCACTAAACCATAATGGTTATTAAGGTTAATATAGTAATATATTAATGAATAAGAGTGGTAACACGAATAATTCGTCTCTTAGAAGTTTTCTTCTAAGAGTTTTTTATTTAAAGGAGGAATAAAAATGAATGTAATAGTAGGTATAAGTTGGCCATTTGCAAATGGTGATCTTCATATTGGACATGCTGCATCTTCCCTTCCAGGGGATGTAATCGCAAGATACCATAGATTAAAAGGTAATAATGTATTAATGGTATCTGGTACTGATTCACATGGTACTCCAATTGAAGTAAAAGCTTTAAAAGAAAATAAAAACCCAAAAGATATAGTATCTGAATGTCATAAAGCATTTTCTAAAGATTGGAAAGACCTTGGAATGAGTTATGATCTATTTAATAGAACTGATGATGATTACCATAAAGAATTTGTTCAAGAACAATTTAAAAAATATGATGAAAATGGTCTTTTATATGAAAGAGAAGAAGAACAATTATACTGTGAAAACTGTAATATGTTTTTAGCGGACCGTTATATATTAGGTACTTGTCCAAAATGTGGTTCTGATATTAAAGGCGACGAATGTGAAAAATGTGGTAGTTTATTAACTATTGATGTAGTTAAAGATACTAGATGTGCAATATGTGGTAATCCTACAACTAAAAAGACTAATAAGAATTTATATTTTAAGTTATCTAAATTTGAAGATGAAATAAGAAAAATGTGCGAAGAACATAAAGATTTATGGAGAGATAACGCAGTTAAATTTACAGAAAGATACTTAAATGAAGGTATACCTGATAGATGTGTTTCTAGAGTACAAAAATATGGTATAGATATACCTGTTAAAGGATATGAAGATAAGAAATTATATGGATGGTTTGAAAATGTATGGGGTTATGTAACTGCATCTAAAAAACAAGCTGAAGCTTTAGGATTAGACTGGAATGATTTTTGGAAAAAAGATAGAGATAATAAAATATATTTAGTACACGCTAAAGATAATATTCCATTCCATACAGTAATATTTCCAATATTGTTAATGGGAACAAATGATAACTATAAAATGCCAGATAAAATAGTATCAGATGAATACGTAAATATTGAAGGAGAAAAATTATCTAAGAGTAAGGGTAATTATATTCCAATAAGACATTTATTAGATAGATATTCTGTTGATACAACTAGATATTTCTTAACTAGTAATGATCCAGAAAATAAAGACTTTAATTTTACTTGGGAAGGATTTATTAATTCACATAATGGTGAACTTTTAGGTAAATGGGGTAACTTTGTAAACAGAACTCTTCAATTTATAAATAAATCATTTGATGGAAAATTATCTAATATAGAAATAGATGAGGAAATAGAATCTAAATTAAAAGAACTATATGAAACAGTAGGTAATAATATAGATAATGGTGATATAAAATTAGGAATAGAAAATATATTTGATTATATATCTTTCTCAAATAAATATTTTGATGAAAATGAACCATGGAATTTAGCTAAAACAGATGTAGATAAGTGTGAAAAAATATTATATAATTGCTGTAACATAATATTAAACATTAATAACATATTAAAACCATATTTAATAGAAAGTACTGAAAAAGTAGAAAAGTATTTAAATAAAGGTATTAATACATGGAATTATGAAAGATTAGATGAAGTTAAACTAGAAAAAGATATAGAAGCTTTATTTGTTAGATATGATAAATCATTAATAGATGAAGAAAAAAGTATATTAGGTAAATAATTGACATAGATAATAAAAAGTGTTAATATTTAGTCATAAATCGTTGATGAGGACATAATTTATATGTTGATTTTCATAGAGAGTTAGCGGTCTGGTGTAAGCTAATAAATTAAATATAAATTCCTACCTCTGAGTAAAATGTAAACATTTTCGGTTTAAAGCCGTTATCTAATTAAGTTAAATAAAGGATGGTACCGTCTATAGACTCCTTGTCTAGGTATCATCTTTTTTTATTAAAGGAGGGAAAGAAAATGGCAAATAACAAGATTACAAGTAGAGATGTAGATTTCGCAAAATGGTATACTGATGTAGTAAGAGCAGCTGAACTTGCAGATTATTCATCAGTAAAGGGATGTATGGTTATTGAACCAAATGGATATGCTATTTGGGAAAAAATGCAAAGTATATTAGATAAGAAGTTTAAAGAATTAGGACATGTTAATGTTCAAATGCCGTTACTTATTCCTGAAAGTATGTTACAAAAGGAGAAAGATTTAGTAGAAGGTTTTGCTCCAGAAGTTGCGTGGGTAACTATTGGTGGTCAAAAAGAATTAGATGATAAATTATGTATAAGACCAACTTCTGAAACATTATTTTGTGATTACTATAAGGATCATATAAGTTCTTATAAAGATTTACCAAAATTATATAATCAGTGGTGTAATGTATTTAGATGGGAAAAAGAAACAAGACCATTTTTAAGAAGTAGAGAATTTTTATGGCAAGAAGGTCATACTATTCATGCATCTAAAGAAGATGCAATGAATGAAACTAATAGAATGATTGATGTATATTATGATTTTTTTCATAATTATTTAGCTATACCATCAATTAAGGGTAAAAAAACAGAAAAAGAAAAATTTTCAGGAGCAGAATATACATTAACTAATGAAGCACTTATGTTTAATGGAGTAGCTCTTCAAGCAGGTACATCTCATTATTTTGGACAATTATTCGCAAAGGCTTATGATGTAAAATTTACTAATAAAAATAACGAACTAGAATATGTATATCAAACTAGCTGGGGGACAACAACTCGTATGATTGGTGGACTTATAATGGTTCATTCTGATGATTATGGATTAGTATTGCCTCCAAAAATCGCACCAAAACAAGTTGTTATTATTCCAATAGGTGAAAGTGATGAAGTTAAAAATTTATCAGAAAGTATTAAAGAAAAATTATTAGAAAAGGAAATAACTACATATATTGATGATAGTGATAAATCTCCAGGATTTAAATTTGCAGAAGCGGAAGTAAATGGTATTCCAGTAAGAATTGAAATTGGAGAAAGAGATTTGGGAAAAGGAATTATAACTGTAGTTAGAAGAGACACTAGAGAAAAAATAGAAGTATCAAAAGATACAGATATAGTTAAATATGTAGAAGAATTATTAGAAACAATTCAAAAAGATATGTATGATAGAGCTCTTAAAAGAAGAGAGAAACTTACTTTTGAAGCTCATAATCTAGATGATATGAAAAAGATTTTAGATACTCAACCTGGATTCATCCATGCAATGTGGTGTGGCAATAAAGAGTGTGAAGAAAAGATTAAGGAAATAAGAGGATGCAAATCAAGATGTATACTTGAGGGTGCAAAATCTATAGATGATAAGTGTGTGTGTTGCGGTAAAGATGCAAAACATCATGTTATATGGGGACTACAATATTAATAAAAAGAAAACCACTTTTTACAAAAAAAGTGGTTTTTTATGTTATAATTTGGTAAATGCAACCGAAAGTTTACTAAATTTCCAAATAAAGTTGATAGAATGCAACCATAAATTAATGTAAACTTATGGTTGAAAGAGGTGAATAGTATGAAGTTTGGAGACAAGCTTTTAGGACTAAGAAAAAAGAACGGACTTAGTCAAGAAGAACTAGCTGAAAAGTTAGGTGTATCTAGACAATCTGTTAGTAAATGGGAAAGTAATAATGCATATCCTGAAACTGATAAGATTGTTCAAATATGTAATTTATTTAATTGTTCTATGGATGATCTAATAAATGATGAAATTTCAGATATTGGTCAAATAGAAAGAAAAGAAAAAAATAATATTTCAACTTACATTGATTCATTTTTAGAATTTATTACTAAAACAATTAATATGTTTGGTGATATGAAATTTAGTAGTGGATTAAAATGCGTTATTGAAATGATTATTGTAGGATTATTACTAGCTTTACTAGGACATATTTTAGTTGGAATAACAAGTTCTGTAATTAGTAACTTATTTTCAATGATAAAAGCATATAGAATTATTTATACAGTTATTCATTCAGTTTTATCAGTTGTATGGTTTGTTGTATCAGTAATAGTGCTTGTTCATACATTTAAAATCAGATATTTAAATTATTATGATAAAGCAAAAAAAGAAACTGAAGAAAGTAAAAACGAATCAGAAAAAATAAAATTAGAAAAAAAAGAAAATGTTGTTATTAGAGATGAAAAGGATAAACCATTTGCATTTCTTTCTGTCTTATCTAAGATTGTAATTTTCTTTATTAAATTATTCTTAACTTGGGTAGCATTTATTCTAATTTGTGCATTGGCAGGTTTATCAACTGCATTTATCTTAACAGTAATTCATATTGGATTAGGTTCTATGTTTATAGGATTATCAATAACATCATTAGCGGGTGTAATAGGATGTTTATCATTATTAATAATAATTATTAATTTTATATTTAACAAAAAATCTAAATCAAACAAATTATTATTTTCATTCTTATTATCAATTGTTTTCTTTGGTATAGGTATTGGTATATCTGTTATTAGTATTAAAAACTATAAAATAGAAGAAAATGCAACATATAATGCAAAAACAAAACAAGAATTAAAATATAAAGAAGGTCTAGTTGTTCAATCAGAATTTTTAAATGATATTACATATGAATTTGATGAAACTAAAGGAGATAATATTGAATTAGAAATTGATTATAATGATAAATTAGTTAATGCAACATATTATACTGAAGATTATTATAATCTAAATGTATATGTGGTAAGTGGTGACTACATAAACAATAATTTTAAAAATACTTATGATATTCTTATTGAAGATTTAAAAAACAAAACAATCAGATTTAGTAATCATAATATAAAAGTAAAAATAATATCTTCAAAAGCAACTATTGATAAATTACTTGAAAACGAATCAAAAGCATATAACTTTACAAAAGAAAACACTAAAAAAGGTTATTCTGTAACAGGTATTTCTCATAAAATTAGTATGAATAATTATTGTGATGAAGAACCAGCTTATAATGCTTTAACTGGTGAAGTAAAAGGAGCAACTTCTTGTATGTGCGAAAAAATTGAAAGAGATAACGAAATAATAATTAATTGTGAATAAGTATGGAGATATCCATACTTTTTTTGTATAATTTATATATGGAAGAAATATTATATAAATTATCAAAATCAAAGTTTAGAAGTAGTTTTCATCTTAATAAAAAGATGAAAGATTATGTATTAGAAAAAGGAATAGATAAGATTAAAGAGCATGCATATGACTTTATTAATACTAGATTAAAACCTAGATATATTAAAAATGATGGTAAACAAACTCCGATGAAAGGACATCCTGTTTTTATAGCACAGCATGCAACTGCAACTTGTTGTAGATCTTGTTTAGAAAAGTGGCATCATATAGAAAAAGGTAGAGAATTAACAACTGAAGAAGTAGATTATATTGTAAATATTATAATCAACTGGATAAAAAAAGATTGTAATATATATTAAAAATATGTTATTTTATAAGTAGAAAGGTGGATTATTATGGAAGAAAAAAAAGAATTTACTACAACTACTGTTAATATACCAGAAGAGTATAAACCAATAAGTGCATGGGGATATTTTGGATATCAATTATTATTTAGTATTCCATGTATAGGTTTTATACTATTATGTATATTTGCATTAGGAGGAACAAAAAACATAAATCTTAAAAATTTTGCTAGATCATATTTCTGCGTTTTATTATTAACATTTATTATTTTTGTTATATTTTTTGCAATCGCAGCTGCTTCAGGTATAACAATTAACTATGATAAATTATTTAATAATGCAGGATATTAATGAGTAAATTAAAACAAGATATTATAGATAATAAAATACCTATAATAACAATATTGGCTTATTGTGTTTTTATGCAGCTTGTTTTTGGAGCTATGTGCCCGTTTAAGGTATTTTTACATATTGATTGTCCTGGATGTGGTTTAACACGAGCGACAATTGCTCTTTTAAAAGGTGATATATCTAAATCCTTACATTATAACTATACTTGTATTTTATGGTTAATTACATTTTTATTATTTTTTATAGATAGATATATTAAGCCTTTAAAAATAAAACCATTTCCAACATTATTTGTGATTACATCAATTATTACAATCATAAGATATATTTTAATTGTAATTTTTCATGAGCCTATATTTTAAACTTAAAGTCAATATAAAAGGAGAATAATATGAAAAAGAAAGTAATAATAATTTTAATAGTTTTAGTTATTATATTCTTTATAGTCTTCAATTTAACAAGCGCACCACTTAAAGTTAAAACAAAATTCTTAAAAGATAATAATGAGTATAAAAATGTTAAAATAAGTGATATAAAAGATATTCATGTTAATACGTATACAGAATCAGGCCTTGATTCTAATATAGTAACTAATAAAAAAGAAATAAAAGAATTATATGAAAAACTAATTAATATAAAGTATGGTAATGAAACTAAAAAAACTTGTGAAGATAATTCTGTTATTTATATAATTAATCTTAAAAATGGAAAATATAAGACAGTTACTATAGAATGTGATTGGATTATTATAGGTGAAAAAAGATTTGAGATAATAAAATAGGAGGAAATATGGAAAAGAAATGTGAATGTGGACCTAATTGTAAATGTGGTTGCCAAGAAGGTAAGAAATGTACATGTAATGGAAAATGTACTTGCGATAGTAATTGTACTTGTTCTTGCCACGAGGATAAAGAATGTACTTGCGATAGTAACTGCACTTGCGGATGCCACGATGATAAAGAATGTACTTGTAATAAATAACTAGGTATATAACCTAGTTTTTTTAATTTTTATACTTATCATGGATAAATATTATTGTTTACTTTTTAATTTTTGAATACGATAAAATGAAAGGTGATAAGATGAAAAAAATAAAATTAATATTTTTAGGTTTAGGATATAATAATTTTAATCAGGCATGTATTAATATTTATGATTGTAATAACAAATTAATATTTGAAGGAAAGACGTATAGTAATGAAATAGATTTGTGTTTAGAAGAATGCAATGTATATAGAATAGTTGTTATATCAAATAATATAAAATTAGTAACAAGTTTTTTTGTAAATGATAACTCAAGATATAAATTTAATTTAAATATACGTAATAATCCTATCACTTTTATTTTAACGGATTTTTATTATGAAAATCTGCCAATTGAAAGGGGTGAATTATTACTATGGCAAAAACAGTAACTATTACTAATGGTACAGGAACAACTAACTTAATTAATGGTGCTTATTCAGTAACTGCTTCTGTAACAGGATATGATAATACTTCTATTAATCCAAATTCTGTTACAATAGAAGAAGGAACAAATACATATGCATTTACTATATCCGCAACTGGAACTTTAACTCTTCATGTAACAGAAGATGGAACAGCTTCTGGAACTCCTGTAGTAGGTGCAGTATTTGTAAGAACTGATTCTACTGGAACTGAATATGGTACACCAGTAACAAGTGATGCAGAGGGTAACGCAGTATTTAACAATGTTCCTTTTGATGAAACAAGTGCACCAACTATATACTTTAAACAAACTGCATCAGATGGTGAACACGAATTTGATTCTTCAGTTCAAAGCACTACTATGACTACAAGTACTTCTACATTAGAAATACAAAATACATTAGGAGCACTAAGAACAATTAATTTAACTGACGCTAATTATGAAAACCTTCCTATAGATGGATCTATGACATTTACAAATTAAAAAAAATCTCTTAGAAATAAGAGATTTTTTAAAAATATTATAAAAAATATAAATACCCTTTAAATAAACAAAAAATAATGTTATAATATAAAAAGCAACATAGGAGTATAATATGAGATATAGTAAGGGAAGAGTAGTATTAACAACAATTATAAGTATTTCTTGTTTTGTATTAGTAGTCTTTGCAATATATAAAGGAGTAGAATTTGCAAAAAAAGCAAATGAATCCGGAGAAACAATAAAAGCAGATGTTACTGAAGTAAAAAAAGAAACTACCAAGAAAACAACTAAAGATGTAACAAAAAAAGTAACAGATGAAACAACTAAAAAGAATACTAGTCAAACTGCATCAAAAACACAAACTACAACTAAAACAGAAACAAAAGTAGAAGAAAAACAACCAGTTCAAAAAGAAGAAAAAGTTGTTACAAAACCAGATACTAAATTAAGTGGAAAATACGAAATAAAAGAATTAAACTATCAAGGAAAAAAATATTCTAAAAAAGAAATTAGAAAACTCATAGATGGAGGATATTCAATGTCACTTGAAATAGTTGATGGAGAAGTAGCTATTGTATCAGTATTATCTATTAATCATACATATTTAATAGATGGTTCATATTTTAATGATGGTGCTAGTAAAATTGAATATACTTATAAAAACAAAAGAATAAAAGTTACTATTGATGGAGCAGAAATGCTATTTATAAAGAAATAAAGAGGTGGAAAAAATGGAGCTAGAAAATCTAAAAAAGGTACTAGAAGCAATGAAAGAAGATTATGCAAAACAATCTAATCTTAAAAAATTCTATAAAGAAACATTAACAGAAGAAGAATATAAAAACTTTGAAAAACTATTAAAAGGAAATAAAAGTCAAATAACAGAACTTGAAGGAATAGTTAAGAAAATGAACCAATATTCAGAGCAATATGAATATGAGAGAATTATGGCTATGTCTGAAACAGAATTTAATTCTATAAAAGATGAAGAAATTTATTATAAAAAACAAGAAATAAAAGATCATAATAAACAAATAAATGAAAAAAATGCATCTATTTCTGATGAAATTGATAGATTAAGTCAAGAAAATATAGATTTAAAGTTAGAATTAGAAGGAATTACCAATGATATAGCTGAAACTGGTAAGTATACAAAAGAAACTGTTGAAAAGGCTAAAAAAATAAAAAATACTATTCAAAGTAATATTGAAAGAATAGAAAAAGATAAAGAATCAATAGAAATAAATGATAAAGATATTATAGTTAATGATGATGTTGACTTAGATTTTGAGTCTTATAAAGCACAAAAATTAGGAATGTTATCTAAGAAAAACTATGTAGAAAACATACCTGAAGTGTCTGTTATGGATGAATTCTTATGTAAACTTCAAAAGAAGGGTAAATCAAAAGAAGAAATAGAAACTGCATTAAATGACTTTAAAAAAGATTATGTTGGTGGTTTTGAAAAAGAAGTATATGAATACTTTGATAAAGCTCATAGAGAAGATTTTGGAATAAAAGATGAATCTGGTGACTCACAAGCAGAAAAAGTTACTGAGCTTTTAGAAAAATACTTTGAAGTAGTTGAAAAAGGTGGAAAAGGTAGTCAAGATAAAGGTATTATAGAAAGAAAAATGTTAGTAAGATACAATACTAATAAAAGACATAATATATCTGAAGTTAAAAAGGAAAGATTACTTAGAGAATTAATAGAGGGAGGATCTTTCTACAAAAATATAAAAAATAATTCTGTAGTTGAAGGCGGTTGTTTCTTAAATCTTAATGATAGAATAGCTATTATGAAGGATAGACTATTAAAGATTGAAGAATGGAAAGAGGCAAATTCTAACTCTAAAGATTATATTAAAATAATAACTTTAATTGATGAATATAAAGAAATAACTAAAACTCGAAAAGCTAAGGAAGAATATAAGGATAGAATCAGAGAAGTTGTTAAATCATTAAAATATTATTTTAGTAAAGATTATTTTGAAAATAATACTTATGCTATTAAAGTATTATCGCTATTTGACGATATTTCAAATAGTAACAAAGAAATAAAAAAATTGAATAGTGAGAAGGATAAATTATCTAATAAAAAAATAGTTTTAAATAAAAAAGAAAACCAAAAAAATATAGAAGAATTTGATAAAGAAGTTAAAATATATAACAAAAAGATTGATGAAGATAATAAAGAAATATTAGATATATTATCACTAGTATCAAGTGTATTAACGAAAATATTAGATGAACCTGAGCAAATAATGTATCCAGTAGAGGATAGTAAAGATGAAAATGATATTATGTTTAATATACTTCATAAAAAAGATAAAAATGATCCTTTTTCTGTTTCAAGTGAAGAAGACTATTTATATGAATTAGAAAAAGATTTACAAAAAGCAAAAGTTTATTTAGATGCTTATGAATCTAAGATTATATCTAATAGAAAAGCTTCTATATCATATTTATGCGCTAATATGGGCATAACTAGTATATCCGAAAGTACAATTGATGCTTTGATGGAAGAAAAGGCTAAAAAAGACCCGATAAAGGCCTCTGATATAGGAAAAAGAATTAATGAAGCAAGAATTAATTTATATTTAAGAGAACAAAAAGAAAGAGCACAAAGTGAGGCTTCTAAAGCTAAATCTGAAATACTAGGTGCTGTTCTAAATCATATTGATTTAGATGAAACTAAAACTGATATATTCGCTGCATTATAAAAAAGAATGATTCAAATGAATCATTCTTTTATCTTTTATTAAAAAAATTGTTTAACATATTTTTAATAATTTCAACTTTATTATCTTGTGGTTTTTCGTTTTTAATTTCATATTGTTTATTATATGTATTTTCGCTATTAATAGTATTAACTGGTTCACTAATAATTTTTTTAGAATTTATATTTAATTCTTCTACATTAAAATCAACAGTACTATTAATATCATCAACTTCACCATTTGTTAAACTAACTGATGTATTTCCTTCACCAATAGCTTTAAAAGTCATAGTATAAACATTAGTTCTTTCTTTAATACCATTTGCTAAAGTATAATCTAATGCTGCTATTTTATTAATATTCTCATTAATAATAACATCATAAGCATCACCTTTTTCAGAACTAACTAACTCTAATACATTATTATCAAAAGTAATGTATCCACCAAAAGCTACAATACCACCATTAGTTCCTTCAATATTATCAAGAACCATATTGACTTTAAATTCGTCACCTACATTAACATTAGTATTACCTTCAAACTTAACAGTACTAACACCAGCGGCATTAACAGCCATTGGTATAGACATTAGAGAAACTAATGCTCCGATAAATAATTTTTTCTTCATAAATATGCCCCCAATCTTTTAAGTAAAATTGTTTCACTTAAAAATTGTTTTGTATTATATCAAAAATTTGTAATTTTATCAATTTAAAAAAATGATCTTATACAATTTTTTACACAATTTATAATATAAATATAACATATAAAATCTTTTCAGTAAATTATTTTAATAAATTTTAATTTTTTTTCTATATTGACCAAAAATATAATTTATCTTATAATTAGTTTATAAAATAAGTAAGGAAGTGGTATTTATGGCAAATAAAAATAATAAAAAGGGAACAGCAAAAAAATCTACTAAAACAACAACTAAGAAAGCTGCACCAATAAAAAAAGAAACAAAAACTGTGGAAAAAGAAAAGAAGACTCCTATAAAAGAAGAGAAAAAAATAGAAGTTAAGGAAGAAGTAAAAGAAGAAACTAAAACAGTTGAAAAAAAAGAAGTAAAAAAAGAATGTAATAAAAAATATATCTATATTATTTGCGCTGCTATAGCAGTTATATTATTAGTAGTAATAATATTCATGATTAAAAATAATAATAAAAGTAGAATAGAAAAAAGTATCAAAAATATGGGTAAACAATTCTATACAGAGTATTATTATCCACAAATAACTAAAAATAAATCTAAAAAAGAAATTAGTAATATACTATCTAAATTTGAAAAAAGTGGTATAAAGATTAACTTAAAAAATTTATCAGTATATAATGGTGGAACATTTAAAAAAGAAATAGATACTTTTAAAAATAAAGATAAAGAATGTAGCAAAGAAAAAACAAAAGTAATTATTCATCCTTCAAAACCATATGGTAAGAATGATTATAAAATAGAAGTAGAATTAAATTGTGGATTTTAAGAAGACAAAATTGTCTTCTTTTTTATTTCAAAAAAAATTATATATACCATCTTCAGTAAAGACATAAGGTAAATATCTCCTTCCACCATGTATATCTAAATTTGAGGTCACAATTTGTGACCTCAAGATTTCTTTATACTCATTCTCAGTTAATTGAAATCTAAAATCATCATCAAATCTCTCAATATTATTCTTAACTTGTCTATTAAAATCTTTAGTAGTATAACCATAAATCTTCGCTAAATCACTATCAAGCATAACTTCCTTGTTTCTAATGACATAAATTTTATTTTTAATATCTTCTTTATTAATAATTACTATTTCATTTGTCATAAATTAAACCTCCTGAATCAAATTAATTTTATTAATCAATTCATCAATATCAACATAATTATCAAACTTACTTATGTAAGAACACTTTTTACCTAGATCTTTTAAAGAAGAACCTAACTGATAAACATTCTTTTTATCTAAAATAATAAATCTATCATGAAAAGAATTATCATATTTAATAGTCAAATTATTATATTGACTTTGATATTTTTTTATAAGCTTATCATTCATATTCTTACTAATAACAATAACATTGACTCTTAAATTACATATTAAATCTAATACTTCTTTATCACAGTAATTATCTATAATAATTATTTCTTCTTTAGCTTCATTTAATATATCAAATAAAAAAGAGTAGGCATCATATATATGATTTTCAAATATTAATTTGTTCTTTAAATAATTATCAGAATCAAATTTAGTAAATAATTCTTCAAATTTAGAATCATGTAAGGTTAATTTATTATCGATATCAAGAATTTTATTTTGGATAATAAATAAATCTTTTTTGTATTCAACTTTATCCAATAATAAATGTCTCATAGTTACAAAAGCTCTCATAATCTTAACCGATACTTCTGTAGCTATACTAGTATGAATTACAGTTGAAAGCATCGCAACTCCTTGCTCAGTAAAAACATGTGGTCTAGTTCTAGACATATTTTTTGCGGTCCCAATTTGGGACCACAAATTTTTAGTTTCTTCTTCAGTTAATTCAAAATAAAAATCTTCTGGGAATCTATCTTCATGTCTACTTACTGATTGATTTATTGTTTTAGTTCCGTTTTTACAATGGTATAATTTTGCAAGATCACTATCAAGCATAACTTCTGTTCCTCTAATAACATATATCTTATTTCTAATATCCTCTTCAGTAATAATCACTATTTCATTTGTCATATAAACCTCCTAAATCAAATTAATTTTATTAATCAATTCATCAATATCATCATAATTATCAAACTTACTTATGTAAGAACACTTTTTACCTAGATCTTTTAAAGAAGAACCTAACTGATAAACATTCTTTTTATCTAAAATAATAAATCTATCATGAAAAGAATTATCATATTTAATAGTAAAATTATTATATTGACTTTGATATTTTTTATAAGCTTATCATTCATATTCTTACTAATAACAATTACTTTAACGTTTAAACCAGATATTAAATCTAATACTTCTTTATCACAGTAATTATCTATAATAATTATTTCTTTATTAGTTTTATTTAATATATCAAGTAAAAAAGAGTAGGCATCATATATATGATTTTCAATTATTAATTTGTTCTTTAAATAATCATCTGAATCAAATTTATTAAATATTTCTTCAAATTTAGAATCATGTAAGGTTAATTTATTATCGATATCAAGAATTTTATTTTGGATAATAAATAAATCTTTTTTGTATTCAACTTTATCCAATAATAAATGTCTCATAGTTACAAAAGCATCCATTATTTTAACACTTACTTCAATTGCTGTGTTGGATTTTAATATAGTTGCAAGCATTGCAACGCCTTGTTCTGTAAAAACTGTATGACCTTTCCTTGAACCTCCTTTTGAAGTCGAAATTTTCGACTTCAAAGAATTATACTCGGTTTCACTTATTCTAAAAGCAAATCTTTCAGGAAATTTTTTAGGATTATTTTTAACTGCTTCATTAATCCTTTTTGTTTCAACATGGTATAATTTTGCAAGATCACTATCAAGCATAACTTCCATGCCTCTTATAACATATATCTTATTTCTAATATCTTCTTCAGTAATAATTACTATTTCATTTGCCATATAAACCTCCATTTTAGAAGGACATAATAACACAAATAAAAACCAAATACAAACCACAAAAATACCATTTTATCTATTAAAACAAACATAAAAAAGCAAATTCTTTTTAACAAAAATTCGCCAATAATTCTTTAATATATTTAATAATTTTTTTTTATAAAATTTTATTAAAATTACTATATAAAATAAACGTAAAATCTTGATTAAATACTTACATTGAGTTATAATTATATATAATAGGGTAGTAGTATAAAAACACTACCACATAATAAGAATGGTAGGGATATAAATGAAGTATAGAAGTAATAAAATAAAAATAATATTAACACTAATCTTATTAGTGTTATTTGTAATTCCAATAAATGCTAAAGCAGATATAGTAAATGTGGGAGATTCTCAAACATTTAATTATACTGGAGAAGTACAAGAATTTATAGTTCCAAAAACAGGTATATATAAATTAGAAACTTGGGGAGCACAAGGCGGTGGTTCTGATACTGATAAAAACTACGGAGGATATTCAACAGGATTAATAGAATTAGAAAAAAATCAAAAATTATACATCGTAGTTGGTGGAATTCCAAATGGATATACTGGAGGTTATAATGGTGGTGGATCTGCTGGTTCTAGTGGTTCCGCTGGTGGAGGCGCAACTCATATATCTACTTCAACAGGATTGCTTAGAACCCTTAGTAATGACAAAGATTCAGTCTTAATCGTTTCTGGAGGCGGAGGCGGTTCTGACGGTGGCTCTGGCGGTGGTGCCGGAGGCGGCTTAAAAGGTACTAGAGGTGGAGATTATGGTTCACAATACCCTGGTGGTAGTGGTGGAACACAAACTGGTGCTGGTACCGGTGGTGGATTTGGTTATGGTAGTTCTGCCGCATCAGAAGACGGCGATTATGGTTCCGCTGGAGGAGGTGGCTATTACGGTGGAGGTAGATCTGCTGCACGTGCTGGTTCTGGCGGTGGAGGTTCTGGCTATATAGGAAATGAACTTTTAACTAATAAAAAAATGGTAATGTATTCAACAGATTCTAGTTTCATTTCAAACGAAGAATCAACTAAAACAGAAATAACTGAAAATGTAAGTGAAACACCAACAGCAGATTACACTAAAATAGGTAATGGTGCTGCTAAAATAACATATGTAGAAAATACTAATAATTATTTAAGTAATTTAGAAGTAGAAGAAAATACCCTTGATTATACTTTTGATAGACATACAACAACTTATAATGTTTATATTTTAAAAAGCGAAACCTCTATTCATATAAATGCTCAAGCAGATGATGAGTTAGCAACAGTAGCTGGAGATGGAGAAATAGATGTTTCATCTAAGCCATCATCAGTAAATATTACTGTTACTGCAGAAAATGGAGAAATTAGAGTATATACTATAAATATTTATTATGATACAAAGAATCAACCAAATGTATTTAATTATACAGGAAATGAACAAACATTCACAGCTCCTAAAACAGGATTATATAAATTAGAAACTTGGGGAGCCCAAGGTGGAAACAGTAGTTATAATAGTTATGAAGCTACTGGTGGATACGGAGGATATTCTGAAGGTATAATTGAATTAGAAAAAGGTGACGTTTTATATATAAATGTTGGTGGAAAAGGACAAAGTGTATATTATAATACTAGTTCAACTCCTACAACAGACGATGGAATAGGTTATAATGGTGGAGGTTATGGTAGTTATTACTCTAATAATTCTTCACATGGTGCTGGAGG
>JAGAHP010000023.1 GCA_017627015.1 Bacilli bacterium | reverse complement strand
TGACGGAGAAGAATGTTTCGGTGGTGGATGGTTTATTGTCGTAGCAATATTACCAACTGGACAAATAAGTAATCATTATGAATTAAAAGACTGGGATTTATTTAAAATACCAGAATGTGAAAAATCACGATATGAATTTGACAGACATACTTCAGAAGATGTTATAAAAAGATTAAATGGAATTCTATAATTTGTGGGGAGATGAATAATTGTGAAAAAAATTAGAAGAGAAACATTTGAAACAAATAGTAGTTCAACACACGCATTAACTACTACAAATAATTTAGGAAAAGATTATATTCCTTTTGGGAATAACATTAAAATTAGATTTTTTGACGAAGAAGAACCATTAGTAACATTAGAAGATAAAGTAAGCTATTTAGTATCACATATTATTAGTTGGTATAAATGGAATGCAGAAAATTATGAAGATTTAATTGAACAAGTTAAGGAAAATAGAGATTTTAAAAAAATAGAATATTATGTTCAAGAAAGATATGGCAAAAGAATTGTATTCCCTGAAAAATACGACGGAGATTTAGAAGATATTGTAGAAATAAATCATCAACTTCAAAGTTGGGAACACGACTTGGATGAAGTTTTAAGAGATATGGTTGACGAAAGAGATTTACTTGATGAAGTTTTATCTGATGGAAAAATGATTATATTTGGAAGAGATTAATTAAATAATAGAGAGGTGTTTAGAATGAGAAAGAAAAAAGAAAATAAAATATATTATTACACAGTAGAATATGCTAGTGGAATATTAAGAATTAATAATAGAGATAGTATTATAATAGCATCTAATAAAGAATTAAAAGAAGATTCTTTTGTGGTAGTTGAACATATAGGATGTGGAGTTTTTATAGGAAGAGTATACAAAGAATTTTGTCAAGAAGATTGTATTCCTTCCTCTGCAAAAGAATATAGATATTTGAAAGATATAAATTTATCAGACTGGGTAGAGGAAATTGAAAGAAAGAAGAGAATGGAAGAACTTCAAAAAAAGATGGAAAGCAAATTTGCTGAAATAGATAAAAAGAAGAAATTTGAATATTATGCTCAAATAGATGATGATTTTAGAGAGTTATATTTAGAATATGAAGATTTAGGAGGAAAAGGAAATGAATAATACAAAAGTTAAAGTAGAATTTAATGGGGTTATTGAGGACACTATAAAATTATTTGGAAAGAATGTTGCTTTAGAAGAATTTGATAGTGAAGAAGAGTGGCTAAAAGATAGTTTTCGTACCATTGAAGAATTATTGGGATTAGACGATTTTGATAAAGTAATTTCTGACATATCTTTTATAGATGTTGATACTGGGGAAGAATATAGGAAGAGTGATTATTATGAGATTGATTAGACGAAAAACATTTGAAACTAATTCAAGTTCAACTCACGCAATTACAATTCCTAGAAAAATAGATAAAAATTTATCAAAAGGTGTCAGACCAAGTATTTATTTTCATATAGGAGAATTTGGTTGGGCTTATGGAAAACACGAATTAAAAGACTATATTTGGACTGCAATTTGTGATATTTATCCTAATGAATGTGAAGAATATAAACAAAAAATCATAAATATATTAAGTCCTTATTACAAAAGAATAGAATTTGAAGAGCCTAAATTTGATGAACATTATGATGAAGATGGAAATCTTGAATGGAAATATTTAGATAGTATGCAAGGTTATGTAGACCATTGTTACGAATTAAAAGAATTTTTAGATGAAATATTTGAAAATGAAGAATTGTTTGTTAATGCTATTTTAGATGGTTATGTAAGAACTGGAAATGATAATGCCGATGGTTATGATTTAGATGATTTAGATGATAACCCAGACTATTATCATTACTATAAAGGAAATTAGAGGTGTCGATATGAAATTAATAAGAAGAAATACTTTTGAAACTAATAGCAGTAGTACCCACGCACTTGTAATTATTTCTAAAGATGATTAC
>JAGAHP010000022.1 GCA_017627015.1 Bacilli bacterium | reverse complement strand
TCCTATCTAGTTGGTTAAAAAAACTCGATAAATCGAGTTAAATACTTATTTGGTGACCTGTATGGGACTTGAACCCATGAATGTTGCCTTGAGAGGGCAATGTGTTAACCGCTTCACCAACAGGCCATTAAAAATAGACTTTATAGTCTATTTTTCTTTAGTAAAAAATACCATTCCAATTACTGATAATACCGCAACTATTGAAATAATAATTACTGGTAATACAATTGATTTTTCTTTTTCTACTTTTTTACTATTTGCTTTTGCAGAACCTTTAACTACATCTGTATAATCTTTATCATTATATGCATCTTTAATTGCAGCTTTTATATCATTTGCCATGTCCTTAGAAAAACCACTAAAGTATTTTTTTCCTACTACTATAAATGGAACACCATTAGCTTCAGTACCTAAATCTTTAGCAACTTTTTCCATTAATGAAGCATTATCTTCGTTATACCATACTTCATAATCTACTAATGTATAGTATTTAGAATATTCTTCATCTTTTTTTAATTCATCGAACCATTCTTCTGCTTCTGCACAATGAGGACATCCATCTCCTCTAAATAAATAAACATTTACCTTTTTAGTTTCTTTTTTATCAGCTTTTTCTTCTGCACTTACACTAACCATAAAAGGAATAAATAATACTAATGCAAATACGATTAAAAACTTTAAATTTTTCATCATCCATACCTTCTTTCTTTTTAATTATAACATAAAAAATATAATTTCAATCACTTAATTACTACATTTCCTGTAACATTTTTAATAGAAAAGATATTTTTACCTTTCTTACATTTCTTTTTTGTTATTTTATAGTTCTCATTTTTTGTATATTTAAATATACAATCAGATTCATTATCTATATTAATAGATAGATCACCTGAAGTAGTATATATATTACTCTTATTTGTTATTTTAAAATTATTAATGTTTATATTACCTGTTATTGTTTCCATCTCACTACTTCCATCTAATTCATTTATATATATATCACCAGTAGAACTATATAGTGTTAGAATACCATTTATATTATTTACTTTGACCATACCTGATACATTTTTAATGTTTATATCAAATGTATTATTTATAAACACATTACCTGCGTTATTATCTATTAATAAGAAATTAGTAAAATCATCTATTTTAATATTACCGAAACCATTTTTTATACTTATTGTATTTAAGTATTTCTTAGGAATATAAATATTAAATTCTATTTTACCAAATATACTTGTAGTTGATTCTGAAAAATATAATTTATTACTATTAATATTTTTATTAACTAAATAAGATGATGTCTTACCTTTTTGTTTTATTAATATCTTTTCTTCATCATAAGAATGATAGAATACTTTAGAATTCATAAAATCAAAAGAAATACCATCTATATCATTAATACTATACGCTTTTTTTATAACATGATTTTTTATAACTTTATTTTGTTTTATATCCTTATCTTCTAATCCTTGTATCTTTTTAAATAAAAAGATAATAAGTACTAATAAAGTAAGAATTAAAACTATAGAAACCATAACCAAAATTTTCATAATTGTTTTAGTCTTTTTCATATTCTACACCTAAAATAATGGTATCAAAATAAAAAGAAAAAAGCAACTAATGTGTTCTTCTTTCTCTTTTATATCTATACTGCATCATTTCTAATATTTCTAAATTTTTTCTTTCTTCTACTATAAAGTTCTTTAATATTTCATTTATATATTTATCTTCTATTTCATTCATATTATTTGTATACATAATTATTTTTTCTTTTGTTAATCTAATATTTACCTCTAATAACTTTTCTTTATCTTCTTCATAAAATATTTCTTGAATAGAAAAGCCATTATGATTTGGATTACCACCAAGCATAGAAATAAGTCTACCTATTATTCCAAAATGTGTTAATGAATCCTTTGAAAACTTATTCATATTACTAGAAAAATAGTGATCTATTTCATTAAACTTATATGTTTCATATTTATACAAAAGAAAAGAAGTTAAATCACCGAATCTAGATACATAATTTTTTTTTAGTATTTCGGCGTACTTCTTATTCTTTTCTTCTACTTTAATTTCCATATTACTCACCTAATGAATAATATGTTTGTTAATTATATTTATTCTATCTCTTTAAATTTTTCATATATTTTGACCATTGCATAAGTATCTAATTCACAATATTTAAGTAGTGATTTTCTTATTATTTCTACTTCTTCTTTAGATTTATCTTCCATTTCTAAGAACGAAGCTGAAGCTTCTCCTCCATTATGAATTAAATCTAGGTTATGATAATCTAAACTAGGATCATCTGGATATAATGCTGGTAATACATATTTAATAGAATAAGATCCTTCCATTTCTTTTTTATAGTACCAGTGATAAAAAAATGGAACCATGAAATCTACCATATTACTGTTTATTCTATCCAAATCTTCTTTATATTCAGGATACATTCTAGCTATTTCTTTATTTCTAGTAGGTTCAAAAGACTTATTATAAATAATAACACTACCATTATCTGGTATATCTCTTATTAAACTTTCTGCGAACTTTCTAATAAAATCTTTATCATTTATGTCCGCAAGAAACTCTTTATGAGTTAGTTTTCCATCTTTATCTAATATATGAAGTGAATACTGAAATGTTATTTGTTGATATGGGTGAGTACCCTCTATCTTTGGAATAACTAATTGACATGTTTCATAATCTAAAAAATATAAAGGATATTTTAAACTATCCATAAGATCTTTTATTTCTTTTTTATTTATTTTAGGTTCTTTATTGTTAATTTCAAAATCTATTTGATCAAATACTCTTTCTTTTAGATTTTCTTTAATTAAATCTTCATATGAAACTATACCTTTATTATAATATTTTAATTTTTCATTCATCTTCATAAACATACTATTTATATCAAATACATTTTTTTCTGGAAGATGTTTTGTACAGTATTTAAAGAAAGGACATGGATATGGTTTAAAACATTGTTCACCTACTCCAATAACAGGTTCTTTTTCTGAATCTAACATTTCATTTATATCTTTAATATTTTCTTCTATTTCTTTTTCTTTAGATCTAGCTAAATCAGTAATATCTTCTATCTCAAAGAACTCCTCTAAATTAAGTTCACCATGTAATACGTATTTACTATTAACGTGCATTACATTAACTGATTTTATTTTATAACCTAATTTCTTTAATATATATGCTTGAAAAGATGCATCATCTTTATATATGTCTTTTAATTCTGATGAACTTTTTACTTCATAAATAGACATTCCATCATCATCTATTTTTAATATATCGATACTTGCGAATAAATTATCAAATTTAAATGAAGCTTCACAAATAACCTTTTTATTTTGTTTTAGATATTCTTTTGTCTCCATAATCATCTTTATCAAAGCTTCATTATATTTAACTAAAGAATAACTTCCAAAGTATGATCTTGCTAAATCACCTACTTCATTACCATTATCTAGTACACTTTGATTCATAGTATCTACATATTCTTCTGGTTTATATTTTTTTAACCATAACATTTTTTTACATTGTACATAATTACAATATAATGATTTTGAAATATTAGCCATATTATCACCTATAAATATTTTAACACCAAATATACATAAAACTACAAAAAGTGACAAAATTATTCATTATTTTTTTATTAATATGATATAATTTATATAGATTGGAGGTTTTAGTGTGTATAACGATTACAATTATGATTACAACTATGGTAACTATAATTTAGATAGTTCTGCATCTGCTGGTATAGCTGCTGGATTTATAGCTTTCTATATCATTTATATGGTTCTAGTATTAGCTGTTTCAGTAGTTCAAATAATTGGTATGTGGAAAACATTCAAAAAAACTGGAAAACAAGGATGGGAAGCTATTGTTCCTTTCTATAATGTTTGGACTTTGTTTGAAATTTCTGGTTATCCAGGAGCTTATATGTTCTTCATATTTATACCATGTGCAGGACCTATCATTTATTTAGTGTTTGAAATTATGGCAGCTATTTCGTTATCTAAGAAATTTAATAAATCTGGTGGATTTGCTGCATTACTAATTTTAGTGCCAGTAGTTGGTTATTGTATCTTAGGTTTTGGTAATGATGAATATGATGCATCATTAGGAGATCATAAAAACCAAAAAGAAGAAACTACAACTGTAGATACAACTGCTAAAAGTACAGGAGATAAATTCTGTGGTAATTGTGGAACAAAAGTAGCTAAAAATGCTAAACATTGTTCAAACTGTGGTAAAGAATTATAATAAAAAAAGTTCTATTTAAATAGAACTTTTTTTATTGCTTATTCATAAAATCATTTAAAGTCATTTGATAATATTTAATTTGTTTATCACTTTTCTTTTCTTTAGGAAGGATTGCACTTTCTCTTGGTTCCATACCATAATTTTCGTATCTAGCAAAGTTATTAATATCTCTTCTACTAGGTAATTTAATATCAGAAATAGTTGCTAAATACTCTAAAGTTAAGTTTCTTATAGAAGTATAATGATCCAATATCATTTTTAATCTTCTAGCATCTCTACCATTTATAAAACTTTCTGGACTCTTAAAACTCATTTGTTTAAAACCTTTTTCTAGATCTTCTTTTATATCTACCGGTACAAAAGAATCTTGTCTTATTATACTTCTTTTATTATACTTTAAAATATTATATAAAAGAGTATTAATATATAACTCTAAAATAGAATTCTTATCAAGTGATACTTTTTCACCCCTTTGTACCTTTCTATCTCTTTGTTCAGCAAAATATTTTAAATGATCTAAATAGTATCTTGTTTCTTTTCCTTCTACCATAAAAACAGGCGCAAATGTTTTTGTCTCTACTTTTCGATATGGATATTGTGCATCATAAAACGTTCCTGATAAATCTATGTCAGGATTTAATTCTTTTAAAATTTCAGGTGCAGATTTAAAAGGTATATCAATAGTTTTTAAATCTAATGTTGAAATATCATCAAAATCTCTTTTCTTTTTTCCATCTACTTCTAAATCTAATGCATTTCCTTCACCAAATTTTCCACATAATAAATAATACTTAATCTTTCTATTTTTAGGCATATTGTCCTCCTATTGCCTAAATAATATATATTAAAAATAATTTATTGTCAAATTATGTTATAATAGTTTTAGAGGGATAATATGATTAAGAATTATTTTAAAAATTGGAATTTATACGAAAAACTATTTTTAATATTTGGTTTATCAATTACTATTTTAGTTTCTTTAATCACAAAAAGTTCTTTGATAAGCATAATGTATGTTATTACTTATATACTAAATGCTCTTTTAACATCAAAAGGAAAACCAGAAAGTTATATATTTGGTTTTACAGGTATTATATTTTATGGTTACTTGTCGTATCAACAAAAATACTTTGGTGAATTAATTATAATACTATTTATGTCTATTCCTGTTATGATTATGGGTGTTATTAGTTGGTTAAAAAATAGAGATGATGAAACAATTATCATAAATACCATATCTAAAAAAGAAATAGTATTAGTACTATTATCACAAGTAATTATGTTCTTTGGTTATTATTACATATTAAAACTATTTAATACTAATATGTTAATAGTTAGTACATTATCAATTATAATGAGTTTATTAGCGTTATATTTTGGAGCTAGAAGAAGTGAACTTAGTTTTTACTTTTATATATTAAATGATATAGTAGGAATAGCTCTATGGTTAGTACCTATTATAAACGGAGATACTGCTAACTATTCAGTTATATTAGGACCTGCTTTATTATTTATAAATGATAATTATGGGGTATTTAATTGGAAAAGAATAAAGAAAAAACAACAAATGGAGGCGAAAGCATGAAAAAAGATATTTTAGTAGATGTAGATGAATGTATTGTGTTTTCTGGATTTGTTGAAGCAGTAAATGATTTTATGGGAACTAATTATGTAATAGATGATTTTACTGAATACTATATAGATGACGTTGCAATACCTAAAGATAAAATGAAAGAATTTAATGAATTTTTAAATCAAAGAAATTTATATGAATATTCTGAAATACTACCGGATGCGATTGAATCAATAAAAAAATTAAATGAAAAATATAATGTATATTTTTTAACTTCATGTGTTAACGAAGCTAATCTAGATGGATGTGGAAAAGTATTTATGGATAAATATGATTTTTTAAGAAAAAATTTCCCATTCATTAATCCAAAGCAATTTATATTCACTGGATCAAAAGGTTTATTTAAAGCATATGCTAAAATAGATAACTTACTATCTAACTTTAATAGTGATGAGGATGTAGAAGTTAAAATATTATTCCCATCTTATCATAATAAAGATATAACAGATGAAGAGCTTAAAGAAAAAGGTGTTATAAGAGCGGGATACGAATGGAGATCTGGCTGGCAAGAAGTCATGAAAATACTAGGGAGATAAATATGGAACATAAAATGAGATTACTACCAAAGTATTACGAATGTATACTTAATGGTACTAAAAGAATTGAAGTAAGATTAAATGATGAGAAAAGAAGATTAATTAATATTGGAGATACTATTACTTTTTATAAAATGCCTGATGAAAAAGAATCAATATCAGTAAAAGTAGTAGATTTACTTCACTATAAAACATTTGAAGATTTATTAAATGATTATGATATAAGTATTGTCGCAGATAAAGATGATACAAAAGAAAACTTATTAAAAATACTAAATGAATTCTACTCTAAAGAAGAACAAGAAAAATATGGTGTTTTAGGAATAAAAATAAAGAAGGATTAACTAATCCTTCTTAATTTTTTGTATTCTTTTACTGCTTCTATATCCGCAGGTAACCAATCTAATGATTCTAATTCTGTTTTATCAAGCCAAACCATTTTTTCATGTTCTAATTCTTTTTCATTATGTTTAACAAATTCTACGTCATTTTTTAATGTACAAATATAAGTATGCATTACTAAATGAAATTTTGGATAATCACATTGAATTGTTTTTAAAAAGTCTATTATATTTATATCAGCATTTAACTCCTCTTTTATCTCTCTAGTTAATGCTGGTTCTTCAAATTCATTATCCTCTATTTTTCCACCAGGAAACTCCCATTTACCTTTAAATTCACCATACCCTCTTTGAGTTGCGAGTATTTTACCTTCTTTAACTATTAATGCCGCCACTACTTCTAATATTTTCTTCGTCTTACTCATGCCAATACCTCACTTCTATTATAATTATAAATTGTTTTTGCTATATTGAAAAGTGAATAAAAAGCATAATAGATATTCCATCTAGGAATATCTATTTAATTTCAACATTAATGTACTCTTCTATAAATCTTTTAGGAGCGTTTGTTAAAAACTTCTTATTAAAAGCTATATCTATTTCTGCTGTTGGTAAAGGTTCCTTAATCTTTATTTCTTTATAATTATCATTATTTTTAACAATATTACTTATTATATAACCTATACCCATATTATTATCAACAGCATTTAATATTACCTCACTTTTATGTATGTTCATTACTTTTTTTGGTTTAACATTATTTTTTAATAACAATTGATCTAATGCTTTTCTATTACTTGTACCTGTTATTGGTAATATTAATGGTACTGATTCTAAATCTTTAATTGTTTTTATATCTTTATAATCATTATAATTATTTTTATTACATATAAATGAATATTTTACTGTGGATAATTTAACTATATCTAAATCTTTGTTATTAGTATTAACTGGTCCTGTATCTATAATAAAATCAATAGTATGTTTATCTAGTAATTCTAATAATTGTCTTGTTGATCCGTTCATTAAAGTTATTTCTATATTTGGATATTTATTATGAAAATCTACAATCTTATCAAAAAAGAAAAATGATGCGATATGAGAAGGCAAACCTATATTTAATTTACCTCTTTCTAAGTTTTCTGCTTCAAGCATTACTCTTTCCGCAGTTAATAAATTACCATAAGACTTTTCCACATAAAAAAGTAATTCTCTACCCTTTTCAGTTAACTCTATTCCATTATTATTTCTATAAAACAATTTTGTTTCTAATTCATCTTCTAATTTCTTAATAGATTTACTAATTGCGGATTGAGTAGTAAATGTGAATTCTGCGGTTTTAGAAAAACTACCATATTTCGCTACATCATAAAATACTTTATATAGATTTAAATTGATATCTTTATACATACAATCACCTTTACTATGATTATATCATATATAAAAAAAGATTTAATATACTTAAATCCTTTTTTATTTCTTTATTAATTTTTTAGTAGAAGTTTTTCCTATTTTATTATCTTTTACATATTGTGATACTGACATAAAATGTTCATCGTATGGATATTTTCTTTGTCCAAATTCAAGCCACATATCAGACCATGATTGACCATTTTCTAGTAGTTTCTTAACAAATTCATTGTTAGCAGTAGCGTTTCCTTCTTGATGTTCTAAATCTACACATCCTTCTTGGTCATATAATTTACTTTGAATATCACATTCCAATTTATCACATTGATATGCAAACAATGCTTCTTTTGTTTCATGAGCATCAAATTCTAAGAATAATGATTCAATTTGATCACCATCTATCAATGAAGATAATATAATATGAACTGCTTCATGCTCAATTCTTTCTTTTTCTTCTTTATCAATTTGAAATTGAGTTAAATCCCCAATTATTGTTTCACCTAATTCATGAATTGCTAACATATAAATTACTTTCATAATATCTATATCATATTGATATTCAGACTTCATAGCTATAGCTAACATTTGAACTCCAAATATATGTTCTGCAACACTTTCAACTCTTTCTCTTTTTACTTTCCAATCAACCCATCCAGTTCTTATAACATCTTTTAATTTATTACATAAAACATAATAATTAACTACATTTTGTTCTTTAGACATATAAATCCCCCTGACAAGCAATTACTATACTGTTAAAAACAAAAAAAATCAATATATAGTTAAAAAAAAATACTTGATAATAGAATCAAGTATTTTTATTATTAACTCCAATTATTGGAGTAGATTTCTAATGGCAGGGGATGAGAGAATCGAACTCCCAACTAAAGTTTTGGAGACTCCTATTATACCATTTAACTAATCCCCTATCTCAAGGACAAGTTAATAATAACATAAATATAACATAATTTCAAGAAAAACATATAATATATTATGAGTGTAGTTCAGTATAATAGTAAAGAATTAGATCTACTTGCTAGGTTAATGAGAGCAGAAGCTTTAGGAGAAGGAGATCTAGGTATGCTTATGGTTGGAAATGTTGCGATAAATAGAATAATATGTAACTGTATAGATTTTAAAAATATAAGATCTATAACTGATATGGTATACCAATCTCCTGGTGGATTTTCTTCAATAAATAGTTCTCTATTTAATAGTTCTCCTACTACTAAAGAAAAGAAACTCGCTAAGAGAGTTATTGATGGTGAAGACTTTTATCCTGCGACTAATGCTTTATGGTTTTATGCACCAGGTTCATCTAATCCATGTAGAAGTACCTGGTTTAATCAAGCTAATGCTGGCAGATATAAGAGTCATTGCTTTTATAAACCTAGTCAGGGAACATGTCCAAGATTATATTAATCTTGGTTTTTTATATATTTATCTATTTTTAATATTTTGATCTTTTTAGTATCCACATCTAACATATCACCATTTACTAATATTCTTTTATTTTGAATACCATCTGCGATACCATGTTTTGTAGGATTCTTCTCTAATATTATTCCTTTTTCTATTAATGGATTAATTTCTTCTTCTAATACAATGTGTTTTTTCTTTTTAGCATTAAATTCATTATACATACGAATTAAATCTAATAATGTTAAATGACCATTCATACTTAATAAATATTCAAGTGTTAAATATTCTTCATTACTAAGTTTTTTCCCAATATTCTTTTCTATATTATTAATTACATATTCTTTTTCTAACTCTAATCTTTCGGCATCTAACATATAATGAAGAAATGGAGTCATGTCTCCTCTTTCTCTTAGTTTTATTAAACTCTTTTCATATTTACTTTTCATAAATGATATAGATCTATTAAATGTCATATAAGATAGATCTTTTTTGTTAAATAAATACCACATAGCAAGTGTTCTAGATGTTCTTCCATTAACATCAAAATATGGATGAATATATACCAAATAACAGTGTATTATTTGTGATTTAATAAAAGTATCTATATCAGTATTATCATTATTACGATTTATATAATCAAATAATATATTCATATATTCATCTATATGATTTACTGGAACACCTTCAAAATATCTATCAAAACTAATTCCTCTTAATATATAAACAGGACCTTCTCTATAATATTCACCCATTCTCTTAGAGTCAGTTCCTTTTAATAAATCATTACTAAGAATTCCATATAATTCTCTTAAATTATCTTTATTAATTTCTTTATTCTTCAATATATATTTATAACCATTAAATAAATTTAGTATCCTTGTTTTATCTCTATTAACAGGCATAAATGATCTACTTAACAATTTTTCAATATCCGATACATCATCATCTATACCTTCAATTGCGTTATTGAATTTTATTTCCTGTGGAAAATCAGTTTTACTAAATTTAGATTTATTTAGTAATGGTTCATTAGAAACAAATTCACTTAAAGATTCTTTCTTTTCTTCTAATGAATCATAGTTTATAAATATATTTCTTTTTTCATCTCTTTTAAACTCTGTTCTTGACATATTATCCCCTCAAAACAAGTGTTATATTAACATAAATAATAAAAAAAGAAAATACTATTTAGTATTTCTTTTTACTTGTAAATCTTGACCTACTATAAGTAAATCTGACATAAGATTATTTAGCTGTTTTATCGCATCTACTGTTGTATTATATTTATTGGCAAGAGACCATAAACTATCACCTGACGCAACTTTATGAACTATTATATCTGTTAATGTACTTCCTGGTATAAGTAAATTCATACCAATTGTTAATACATCTCCAATTATAGAGTTCAAGTTTTTTAAATTATCCACAGTAGTATTAAACTTTTTTGCAATACTATATAAAGTATCTCCTTTTTGAACTACGTAAACACTTTCTTCATTAATAACTTCATCTTCTGATGGCGTTATTATAGATGTAGACTCTGGTATTTTTATGATTTGACCTATTTTTAGATCATCTGATACCAAATTATTAAATGTTTTTATATCTTTAACAGTAGTATTATAGTTTTTAGCAATATTATATAGATTATCACCTGATTTAACTACATATATAATATTAGAGTCCTCTGCGGTCATATATGAAGGTACTTTTAATTTTTGACCAATAAACAATAAATTACTTGTTAGATTATTTAATTCTTTTAGTTCATTAACAGAAGTACCTAATTTCTTTGAAATATTCCATAAAGTATCCCCTTTTTGTACAATATATTCTTCTTGAAGGCTTGGTTCTTTATAATTATAGCCTTTATATTTAGCAATTTCTTTGACAACGCTTTCGGCGTATCTCTTATAATCTCTTTTTATCTTGTCAGAATCGTCTTTATTATCAATAAATCCATATTCAATTATAAGTGGCTCTGTTAAACCAGTATTTCTATGTATAAAATAATAGTCTTTATTTGGATCACTAGGTAATCTTCTTTGATATACTTTTCTAATTGGCATGCCAGCTTCTCCTAACCCCTTTAAAATATTTTTAGCTAGAGTATCATTATTACGAAGTGCGTATATTACTTCAGAACCTGATCCTCCACCCGCATTTAAATGATTAGATATAACTAATACATTTGGATTATTTCCATATGCATTAAGTATTCTATTAACTCTTTCTGATGGAGTTAAAGTTTCATCAGTAGATCTAGTCATTTTAGATGGTATACCTAGTTCATCAAACCTATCTTTCATATATTTACTAATCATTAAAGTATAATCTTTTTCATTAATACCATTACCAGAGGCTCCATAATCACTTCCTCCATGTGCAGGAATAGGAAAAATCCAAATTTATTATTTCTTACTTAAAAATCAAAGTTCCATTCTATTTCAATATCTCTTGTGTTTGTTTCTTTATCAAGTTCTCCTATATAAACCTTATCAATAAATTCATCAAG
>JAGAHP010000021.1 GCA_017627015.1 Bacilli bacterium | reverse complement strand
TTCTTTTTGTTCTCCTAATCTTACATCTTCTATATTTATTTCTATTTCTTGTCCATCATTTATAAGGGTACTTGTTATATTACTTTTATTTATTTCTTTAAATCTTGCGTATGGACTATTTAGTTTTCCTTTTATTACTACGTCTCTTCTTTCTAGTCCTTCTACAGGATCTAATGTATATGTTAAATTATATTTTACTTCTTCTGTTCCTTTACTCGTTACTAAACCAGTATCTACTACACTTCCTAGTAACTTTGCTTTTCCTACCTTTATTTGTCCTTTATACTTATCTACTTTTCCATATGAAAATAATCCTATTATTCCTAATACGATTACCATTATAAGTATACTTGCGATATATTTCTTTTGCTTTAATTTTGACATATACTTCACACCCTTATTATCATTATTATCATTATATATTCATTATATCATTTTCTCATCAAAATAAAAAGAAAAAAATGTGTTTTTTTGTTAAAAAAACACATTAAAATCACAAGAATATTTTCACTATTAATTTAACATTTTTTCTATCACTTTAAATCCTCCTTTTAATACAAAATTAGCCGAATTATAAACAAGATTTGATATATTATCACCTAATCTAGTAATTTTATTTGAATAATCTTTTGAATTATCTTCTATATAGTCTTTAATATTAACATTTTTACCTTCCTCCACGTCTTTTTCAAATTCTTTCATCTTTTCTTCTGTAAAAGTATTTTTTTTATTATTTGAATATTCATAATAACCAGAAGTAGATGAAGAAAAAATACATATAAAAACTATAAATAAAATTGACATAACTACATAGAATGTCTTTTTCATTTATCCCCCTTTATATATTCAGAAATAGCGTTTGATAAGACTTCAACTGAATTTATTACTTCATTCATAGTATTATCTTTCGCACCAAGTTCTATTAGTATTACATTTTTATCCAAATCTTGATTATATATTTCAGGCCAATCTGGTATATCTACTTCATACACTCCTCTTGATAATTTTGGGTATTTATTATTAATAATTTCACTCAATTTAGACATCATAACATTATTTTCTCTATAGTTAGAATTACTCACTCCTAAAACAAATAATATTCTCGCATAATTTTTATTATCTATATTAATTGTAGATATGTCTTTATTAACAGAATCTCTATGTATATCAATATAATACTTTAAAGTAGGATACTTTTCTTTAGCGTTACTTATAAATACTCTTGATCCACCATATAATTCATCTTTAGGTAAACCCATCTCACTTATAAAATTAAATAGATTTGTATCTTCAAAAACAGTTTTTATACCATTTTTATTTAGTTTTTCTTTTAATAAAGATGATGCCATCATAACATTTGGAACCATATTATTATTTAATCCTAAATTACTATAAGTTTCTAATTGATGAGTATTATATAAATAAAGAATTGGATCTTTTATATCATTTTCAACCGTTATATAAGAAGTTATTTTGTCATAATTGTTAGGATCATAATCATCTTCTTTTATATATTCTTCTTTTATTTCTTTTTTAGAACTACTTTTATTATTATTAAAAGTTAAAAACGTTTCAGGAGAATTAATATCTATATCAGAAAATACTTTTAAAATATAACCCACTAATAAAGTCGCATTGTTTTTATTTTTATATGCATCATTAATTACAAGAAATAAATAATCTTTGTTATTAATATCTACCTTATTTTTAGATATATTTTTAATAGTAAAACAAAAAGAAATAGCAAAAAGAAATAAAGCAAAAATAAGTTTAACTGATCTTTTTTTCTTCTTCTTTTTTAAATTCATTTTTTTCATATTATCACCAAATTAAAAATAATATAAAAATTATAAATAAATTGTCGTTTTTAGATTTAAAATATTAATTTTACAAAAAAACTAATATTTATTGCATTTTTTCATTATTTTTGATAAAATTAATGAAGTTGTATGTCACGGAGGTGAAAAAATGGCAAATATTAAGAGTGCTAAAAAAAGAATTGGAGTAAATAGAAAGAAAAACGCAAATAACGTTCCTAAAAAATCAACTATGAAAACAGCAATTAAAAAAGCAGTAACTACTCCATCACAAGAAACAGTTAACGAAGCTTATAAAAGAATAGATAAAGCTTTAGCAAAAAATATAATCACTAAAAATAAAGCAGCAAGAGCTAAAGCAAGAGTTAGTAGTAAATTAAACGACAAAGAAAGTAAATAAATATCTAAAAAATAGATATTTTTTTTATTTGTGAGTATAATAATTATAAGGTGAAGATATGAAAAAAGTTGTTACATTTTTATTTGTTTTATTTCTTTTATCTTTATATGATACAGAAGTATTAAGTGATACTGTTTATAACATATATGACAAATATATAGTAAAACATAATTATATTATTACATCCAATAGTAATACTTTAAAACAAAATAATTATCATACTGATAGTTACTCTAGTGTTATTAAAGATACAGATGATTTTTTAGTTAATAATAAAACAGAATTAATAAATGTTTATTATACAGCAGTTAATAAAGGATACTCTGATTTAACCTTTTATTGTTCAACAGAATATAATGAATGCATGAATGATATAAATAATTTAGATAGTGAAAACGGAGATTTTTCTATAATTAACCAACTTGTTAATGTTTATAATTCATATAGTTCAATAGAGTCTTCTTACTATAACAATAAAAGAGTTGATATTAAAATTAAGAAAAGATATACTGATGAGGATATAAATAGAATAAATAAACGTATTGATGAAATAATTATAGAAACAAATATAAACAATGAAAGTAATATAAAAAACAAAATAAAATTATTTCATGATTATTTAATTGATCATAATAAATATGATCAAGATATGGAAAAAAATGGTAAAAGTGATTATCATTCTGATAGCGCAATTGGACCTTTATTTGAAGGAAAAGCAGTATGTAGTGGATATTCAGATGCGATGAGTTTATTCTTAGATAAAATTAAAGTTAAAAATATTAGAATCTCTACTTCAAAACACGTATGGAATGGAATAAATATAGATAATAAATGGTATCATTTAGATTTAACTTGGGATGATCCAATAGTTAGCAATGGTAGTGATATTATTTCATATAATTATTATTTAATATCTACAGATGAATTATTACAAAAAGATAGTGAGCATAATTTTGATAGAAATGTTTATAGTTTTATAAAATAAAAAATACGAAATTAATTCGTATTTTTTATTTTATTTCTTCTAATTTTACACTTACTAATTTAGATACACCAGATTCTTGCATAGTAATACCATATAATACATCAGCATATTCCATAGTTTTCTTTTTGTGTGTAATAATTATAAATTCAGTTTTATCTTTATAACTAGATAAATACTTACCAAAATTATCAACATTAACTTCATCAAGTGCTGCTTCTACTTCATCTAGTATACAGAACGGAACTGGTCTTATTTTTAATATTGAGAATAATAACGCAATTGCAGTTAATGTTTTTTCACCACCTGATAATAATGAAATAGATGTTAGTTTTTTACCTGGAGGTAGTGCAACTATTTCAATACCTGTTTCTAAAATATTATTAGGATCAGTTAATTTTAATTCAGCATCTCCACCACCAAATAATTTTCTAAATATATCTTTAAATTCAACTTGTACTAACTTAAATGTTTCAACAAATTTCTCTCTCATTATTTCATCCATTTGATCAATAATATCAAGAAGCATATCTTTAGCGTGTAATAAATCATCTTTTTGAGAATTTAAGAATGTATATCTCTCATTAACTTTTTCATACTCTTCAATAGATGAAACATTTACTTCACCTAAACTTCTTATTTCTCTCTTTAATTTATTTACTTCAGTTCTTACTCTTTCTTTATCATCTTCTAATATGTAATTTGCTTTTGCTTTTTCATATGTAATTGAATAGTCTTCACTTAGAATATTTAATAAGTTATCAAGTTTAACATCTAACTTACTTACTATTATTTCATTCTTTTTTAATTCATCTTGATACTTATTATAATCGCCATTATCTATTTTTAAATTAGTTTCATATGTTTCTAATTCTGTCTTTGTTTTATCAATATTTTTTAATAGTTCTTCTATTTCTATATTTAAATTATCTTGCTTTTGTTTTTCTTCATAATATTTATTTAATATTTCTTCTTCTTCATTACTTAGCACGTTATTAACAGTATTTTCATTAGCCTTTAATTCTGACATAATAGAAGCTTTTTTAATATTTAATTCTTCTTTTTTATTATTTCTCTCTTTTAATAAAATACTGTTAGTATTTATATTAGATAAAATATCATTTTTCTTTTTGTCTAAACTAGAATATTTTTCGTCTATGATATTTATACTATCTTCTAAAATAGTTAGATCATTTTGATTTTTTGATAGTTTTTGTATTACTTCTTCTAATTCATATTTACTGTTTAATATACTACTTTTTGATTTAACAGATCCACCTGTTATAGACCCACCAGGATTTACTATATCACCATCTAAAGTTACAATTTTATATTTATTATTTATAACTTTTGATATCTTGTTAGCAGAATTTAAATCCTTCATAACAATAACATTACCTAATAAATTTTGCATGATATTCTTATATTTCATATCATATTTAATTAGATTAGACGCAACATCAACGAAATTATCATCAAATTTAATTTTGTTATAACTTTCTAAATCAATATTTCTTGCTTTGATTACAGATAATGGATAAAATGTAGCTCTTCCTAATTTATTTTCTTTTAAATATCTAACCGCATCTTCAGCATTATTTTCATTTTCTGTAACTATATATGATGAAGAATAACCTAATGCAGTATCTATAGGAAGTACATATTTTTCTTCAGTTTCAAATAATTTTCCTACTACACCCTCTATACCTAGTAGTTTTGGATTATTAATTACGTTTCTAACTGCATATGGAAGTAATGAGTTATTTTCTATTTCATTTTCTAATGATTCTTTTTTTGATTTCAAAACAGATATTTCTCTTATTTTTGAATTTAAATTATTAATAGTAGATGCTTTTTGTTTATCTAATTTATCTAATTCTCCTACTATTTCTTCTAAGTTTTTAGATAAATCTTTATTATTCTTATCATCTATTTCAAGAGTTTTAGTTAAAGAATCAATTTCATTATCAATTGATAGTAATTGTTCCTTTAATGAAAGAATATTATCATGCAATTTCATATTATCTGATTCATATTTACTTCTTTCATTAACAAGATTTTTTTCACCTTGATATCTTTCAACATTTGCGCTTACTTTTATTAATTCTTGTTGTTTATTATATAAATCTTGATTTAATTCATTTACTTTAGTTTTAATCTCTTCTATTTTAGCTTGTTCTATTGAAGAAGTAGATAATACTTCTGAAATTTTACTCTTTAATTCTTCTATTTTTTCTTTAGAATCTTTATATGTAATATTAAATTCATCTATATCACTAACAATTAAAGCAATTTCTTTTGATTCTAACTCTTCTTTATCTTTAACATATATTTTAGCTTTATCAGATTGTTCTTTTAAAGGAGCAAGTCTTTCTTCATTCTCCATAATAATATCATTAACACGAACTAAATTATCATTAGTTTTTGATAATTTTCTTAAAGCTTCTTCTTTTCTCTTTTTATACTTTAAAACACCAGCAGCATCTTCAAAAATAATACGTCTGTCTTCAGCTTTTGATGAAAGTATATTACCTATATCACCTTGAGATATAATGTTAAATGATTCTTTAGACGCGCCTGTATCAGTAAATAAATCTGTTATATCTTTTAATCTACATTTAGCATTATTTATTTGATATTCATTTTCACCAGATTTATAAATAGTTCTTTTAATTAAAACTTCATCTGTATCAATATTTAAATACTTATCAGTATTATCAAAAGTTAATTGAACTGATGCAAAAGAAGCAGGTTTACGAGTTTTACTTCCAGAGAAAATAACATCACTCATAGAGCCATCTCCTCTTAAAGATTTAACTGATTGTTCACCTAATACCCAACGAACTGCATCTACTATATTACTTTTACCAGATCCATTTGGACCTACCACACCAGTTATTTCATTTGTAAATTCTATCTCTGTCGGATTTATAAAAGATTTAAAACCTACCATTTTTAATTTCTTTAAGTACATACTTCCACCTACTATTTTTTCTACTAGAATATTATACAATAAATAAATAAAAAGAACAAGGTTTTACTTGTTCTTAATAAACATTATTTCATAGTTTTATTATTATTTATTCTTTCTTTTTCAATAACATAGATATATAGATCAAACATTTTAGAGTCATCAATATATGGCTTTAATAATTCTTTAGCGTCTTTATATTTCTTTTCCCTTAATAAATCCATTACTTCCTTTTGAACTAAATGTAAATTATCATTAAAATCTTTATTTTTACTTTTAATAACATTTAATTTACTAAGAATCATTTTTTTTAATTCTTTAATATCTTCATCAAACGGATGTTTTTCACATATTTCTAATGCTTTATCATATTCATGATTCTTTATTAAAAAACCTATATATGATCTAGAAACATTTACATTATAAGGATATGTCTTAGCTAGTTCTTCTACTTTTTCATTAGCACCAAGTTCTGATAATATAATTAAATATTGACCAGCAACTTTTTCAAGATCTCTATATTTTTCACAAAAATCCTTAGCCTCTTCTAATCTGTTTGTTCTAATTAAAACTGAAATATATTGAGATGCGACAGAAGGATAATCTAAATTTTCTTTGCATAATTCTTCTGCTTCATCAAATTTATTTTCAATAAAAAGTATTTTTATATAATAAGAAATGAATCTTTTATCTTTAAAATTCTTTTTACATAACTTTTTAGCACCTTCTAAATCATTTTTTTCTAATAGATTTTTAACTTTTTCAAATTTATCATTTTCTTTCATATTTCACCTATTTCATTAATTTACTAAGTGCATCTTTAGCAGCTTCTTGTTCGGCCTCTTTTTTTGAAGAAGCAGTTCCCTTTCCTAAAACAACATCATCTATTTTTACTATAGTAGTAAATATTTTATTATTCGCAGGGCCTTCTTCATTAATGATTTCATATGTAGTTGATTTTTTATCAGTTTGTACTATTTCTTGTAATTTAGTTTTATAATCATGTAAAAATAAATCTTCTTCATTTTCTATATATGGAATAACTACATCATATACTATATTTCTAACAGTATCAAAATCTTTTGTTAAATATACTGCCGCAAGGAATGATTCAAATGTATCTGCAACTATAGATGGTTTATCTCTTCCACCTGTTTGTTCTTCACCCTTACCTAACCTTAAATATTCAGGAAAACCTAATTTTTTAGCATAAGTATATAATGCATTTTCACAAACGTAACTTGCACGTAATTTAGTCATTTTACCTTCATCATAATCATCATTCACATATAAATATTCACTTACTATGAAATCTAAAATTTTATCACCTAAAAATTCTAACCTCTCATAGTCTTCACCTTTTTTAGTTTCATTTACATAACTAGAATGTGTGAATGCTCTTTTTATAAGTTCGTTTTTTAAATCTATATCATATTTTGCTATTATGTCCATCAATATCACCATACCCATTATATCAAAAAAACTTACATTTGTAAGTTTTTATTTTAATTTACTTTCAGTTTTTATATTAATTACTTTAGCATTTTCATCAGTAATATTTGATGTAAATGTTTTTGTTTTAGATACTTCTGATGATGATAAGAATTCATTTGCATTTCTATATGCAGTATCTTTTGATGATGGTTTATATGCTAAATAACCATATAATAAAACTCCTCCATCAATTTCAGTATATATTTCATCATAATAAATATCATTTACAGTATATGAAACAGTTACATATTTTCTTTCATAAGAAGTGTTTTCAGTAATACTTATAAAAGTTCCACCTTTAGATTCTACAGCTGTTTTAATATCGTTTGTTTTAGCAACTACATCAGCTTTTGCTTGATCATATTTATATGTATTAGTAACACCATATAAACCTATCATAAATGATTTACTATCGTCCATTAAATAAGTTTGATTATTTTCTTCATATTTCTTTATTCCAGTAGGAACAGTAAACTCAATACCTGCATAATCTATCTTTACTGCTTTTTCCACAGGAGTAACCTTTGTTTCTGGTTTTTTAGGTTCTTCTGCTGGTTTTAATAATTTTAAACCAATAAATACTCCTAATCCAACTACTATAAGTGTTAAGAAAATTATCATAAATACAAATAATCCGTTCTTTTTAGGTTTTTGAGTTATCGGACTAGAAACAGAACTAACTTGTGTTTCTGGCATATTTAATTCTGGTGCTGAACTTGTAGTATTTGTTTCAGCAGTTGGTTCTACAGGTGATGCTGGTTCAACTGGAGCTACTGGTGTTGACTCTACTGGTGTAACAGGTACTTCTGGTACTACTGGAGCAACTGGCTCAACAGGAGCTACTGGTTCAGCAGGAGTTACTGGTGTTGGCTCTACTGGAGCTACTGGTACTTCAGGTACTACTGGTGCTACTGGTTCAGCAGGAGTAGCTGGTGCTTCTGGTGCTGGTGCTACTGGTTCAGCTTGAACTACTGGTTCTGCAACTGGATTTACTCCTTCTACATAAAAATCATTAACTTCTCCGCAATTTGGGCATGTTTTATCTTGATTTGTTACTACAAATCCACATTTTTTACAATTCATAATTATTCCTCCTTAAAAGATATATATTAGAATACTCTCCTATTTTTATAAATTAATTATAACATATAAATGCGTAACAGATATATTTTTTTACTCTACTTTACACTGAAATAAACAATTGTTTTTAACTTTAATTTATGTTAAAATGAATATGGTGAAGTAAATGGCAAAAGTAATGATATTTTTAATAAAATTATATCAAAGTTTACCACTAAATACTCATAAAAATTGTAAGTATATACCTACTTGTTCGGAATATTCTAAAGAGGCATATACAAAATACGGTTTTTTTTATGGTAGTTATTTAACTATTAAGAGATTATTTAGATGTACACCATGGAATCATGATTCAATTTATGATCCAGTACCTAATAGGAGGAAACATGAAAAAAATAATTAGTTTGTTGGGTTTGGTTATAGGTATATTTTTTCTAACTGGCTGTTCTGATGACTCAATGGATAATATTACAATTTATACAAGTGTATATCCTATTGAATATGTTACAGAAGAAATATATGGAACTCATTCAAAAGTTTATAATATGTATCCACAAGGAATCGTGCCATATGATTATAAATTAACAAATAAGCAAATAAGTACGTTCGCTGATAGTGATTTAATTGTTTACAATGGTTTAAGTGAAGAAAAAGACTATATGAGTAAAATGTTAGATATAAACAAAAAATTAAAAATAATTGATGCGACTAATAATATTGAATACTCACATGGTTTTGATGAAGTATGGATTAACCCTTCTGACATATTAATGATTGCGCAAAATGTTAAAGATGGTCTAAAAGAATATGTAAGTAGTACATTAATAAGTGAAGATATAGACCAAAGTTATGAACAATTAAAAATAAATATATCTAATTTGGATGCTGAAATAAAAGAGATGGTAGAAAACTCTGATAACAAAAATATAATTGTTCAAGATAATGAACTAACATTTTTAAATAAATATGGTTTAAATATTATTTCTTTAGATAAAGATACTATAACAGAAAAAGTATATAATGACGCTAAAGATATGGTTAATGGAAACGGATTAAGTTATATTTTTGTTATAAAAGATCATAAAAAAAATGAATATACTAATAGATTATTAGAAGAAATACCTGATTTAAAAGTAATTGAAATTGATCCAATTAATAATATTAGTACAAGCGATAAAAATGAAGGTATTGATTATATAACTATTATGAATGATAATATTGATAAATTAAAACAAGAACTATATTGATGTGAACCCTAATTAGGAGACACAAATAAAAAAACAGTATATTAAAAAGAGAAAATTATTTTTCTCTTTTTGTGTAAGTTTTTCTCTTTTTCTTAACTTTTGACTTTAGTCTAGTTGTATTGTAAAATAATATCCAT
>JAGAHP010000020.1 GCA_017627015.1 Bacilli bacterium | reverse complement strand
GTTTTATCATCCCATGGAATACCTGCTTCCATAGAAGGTGCATAATCATTATCTACTAAATAATGGAAAATTGTATTATCTTTTAAAGCTATAAAGCCATGAGCAAAACCTTTTGGTACTAGTAGTTGGTTTTCATATGGTCTAAGTTTTATTCCTAACCATTTTCTAAATGTAGGTGAATCTGGTCTAATATCTACAATAACATCTATAGCTTCACCTTCTGTTACTCCAACTAGTTTAGTTTGACATTTTGGATCTAATTGATAATGAAGTCCTCTAATAACTCCTTTTTGAGAACAAGATGCATTTTCTTGAACAGTTCCTTCAAATACTTTATTAGGAATATTTTCATCTAACTCTTTTTGTATAAATCTTGGTGAAAAGAATCCTCTTGAATCACCAAATTTATCCGCTATTACAACATAACAATCTTCAAGACCTTCTCCAAAAAAGTCTACTTCATCAACTAACCCCTTGTATTCATCACTCATAGTATTTATAATCTTCATTTTAAATCTCCTTATTTGTTAAAACTAATTTTTTTGGTTTATTTAATGTTTCTTCTTTTTTTTTTGCAACATAATCTGTTAAGAACTTACCATAATCATTTTTCTTCATTAATTCTCCTGCTGCCAAAATTTGTTCTTCACTTATCCATCCATTATCGTACGCTATTGATTCTGGACAGCATATTACTCTACCTTGATTTTTTTGTACTAATTGAATCATATTATTTGCTTCCATCATACTATCAATAGTTCCAGTATCAAACCAAGTAAATCCTCCACCTAGAAGTTCTGCTCTTAAATTACCTTCTTTTAAATACATATCATTTAAAGTAGTAATTTCAAGTTCTCCTCTATCTGATGGTTTAACTTGTTTCGCTTTTTCTGCTACTCCTTTTGGATAGAAATATAATCCTGTGATAGCAAAATCAGATTTTGGTTCTTTTGGTTTTTCTTCAACACTTAAAACATTATTATTATCATCTATTTCCATAATACCAAATCTTTGTGGATCTCTAACTTGATATCCAAATATAGATGCTTTTCCATCAATTGCTTTTTCTTTGGCATTTATAAGCATTTTCTTGAAGTCATTACCAAAATAAATATTATCTCCAAGTATCATAGCACATTCATCATCACCAATAAATTCTTCGCCTAAAATAAATGCTTGAGCAAGACCATCTGGTGATGGTTGAATGCAGTATTCTAAATTAAGACCAAATTGTGAACCATCTTTTAATAGTTTCTTAAAATTTGGTTGATCCTCCTCTGTAGTTATAACTAATATATCTTTAATACCCGCAAGCATAAGAACAGATAATGGATAATATATCATTGGTTTATCATATATTGGCATTACTTGTTTACTAATTGCTTGTGTTATAGGATAAAGTCTTGTTCCAGACCCTCCTGCTAAAATAATTCCTTTCATAATCAATACCCTCCTAAATAAAATTATAACAAGTATGTAAAATGATGTCAAATTAAAAGAATGAATATTTATTCATTCTTATTTTTTAATAGCTTATCAAATAGTTTTTTATATTTTTTAACTACTATCTCCCAAGTATATTCATTTTTAATTCTGTTTTTAGCTTTTTCTCCATATTCATTTTGTTCTTTACTCTTAAATTTTTCTATTATTTCAATTTGCTTACATAAAGAACCTTCTTCATTTGAAAAATAGATAGCAGCATCTTCTCCAACCTCTTTGTTATAACAAGCATCATACAAAATATTAACATCTGTAATACTTAATGCTTCTAGTAATGAAGGATTAGTTCCACCTGCAGAATGTCCATGAATGTATGCCTTAGCATTTTTTCTTAATCTAACCAATATTTCTTGATCATATACTGGACCAACAAATTTTATTCTTTCATCTTTATCAAAACCTGTTGTTAATTTTAGTTTTTCATAAAATTTGTTTTGTTCAACGTTAGATACTATAACTAAATCTTTCTTAGTAGAAGATTTCATAAATTCTCTTATTATTAATTCATAATTATTTTCAGGTACAAATCTACCTACAATTAAATAATACTCTCTTTTTTTAATATCATGCATATCCATAAATGCTTTAGTCTTTTTATCTATATCTTTAATATCTTTTAAATATGCACCATACGCTATAAAAGTAGTTTTATTTTCTTTTTTCTTATACTTATCTTTAACATATTTTTCTATATTTTTACTATCACAAACTACATAATCAGATGCATTTATCATAGTTTTTTCAGAAAATTTTAAATAAGATTTAACAAGAAAATTCCATTTAGCTCTTTGCCATTCTATACCATCAGGATTAATAACAATTTTTACTCCCATCTTAGTTAATTTTCTATGTATTAAAGTAAATAGTGGTCCTACTCTATAACCTAATGTATACATAACAACATTTTCTAGTTTTTCTTTTTTAATATATTTCATGAAATATAATGTTGCTTTAAAAGCAAATGTCATCATAGTCATAGAACCTTGTTTAGGTACATATATTTGTGGACAAGTAACTCCATTTCTTACTTCAACATTATTATTTCTTTTTTTGTGAGTAAGTTCTGGAACATAGAATATAGTATTTTTATCGTTATAATTATTAATTAAATTAGTAACAAACGTTTCCCATCCACCATATTCTTTTTCATAACCTCTCGAACCAATAATTATTATATTTTTCATTATTTTTTACTCCTTATATTTTTGAAGAAACATATTACATATGAAACTCCAAGACTAATATAATATGTAAGTCCTAATAACATCATATCAAAAATATTCGCATTTAAATAGTTTTTTACAAAATATTTTTGACTTTGTTTTAATATCTTATATTTTTTTATAGAATTAAATGATTTATCAACAGATACTGATAAGTCATGAATAACACTCACTTCATTATCAACATATGTTTTTTTATCTATATTCTTTAATTTTTGTCCTAAAATATTCTCTTCATAATATAGAAAAGTTGCTTCATCAAAATTACCAATTAATTTCATAATATCTTTTCTAATCATGAAGAAACAACCAGGTACTACATCTACTTTAGTTAAATGTCCTGAATATTTTTCTTCACTATAAGTTAATTTCTTTTTAACTTTTCTTTGAATATAATTAATATTCAAAAGTATTTCATCTTTAATAGTTGGTAATCTCCATCCTCTTATCTTTTCATCTAATTGATTAATAACAGGACATACAATAGATATATCTTCATTATTATCCATATCTTTTTGTAATTTTTTAATTACTTTTTCTTCAACTATTATATCTGGATTAGAAATAATTATATAATCAACATCATTATTTTTATTAAGATAATTAATACCAAAATTATTTCCATATGCATATCCTTTATTCTTATCTGTTTTAATTACTTTTATCTTGTTATTATTAATGCTACTTAACTTTTCATACGAACCATCAGTACTATTATTATCAACTATAACAATATTATTAATTGATTTATAATTCTTTATCATATCAATATACTTACTAGTTGTTTCATAATCATTATAATTTAATATAACCATTCCTATTTTTGACATTATTTCACCTACTTAAAAACTTTTAATAATAATTCTTTTGTATTATTAGAATCATATTTAATCGCAGTTTCTCTAGCCTTTTTCTTCATCTTTTTAACTTCTTCTTTATTCATTTTTTCCATTTCTAATATTTTTGCTGCTAAATCTTTTTCATCTTTTGGTTTAAAGAATTTACCATTTTTATTATCTACAACATAATCAGTTGGCCCATAATTTTTACTTGCGATAACTAATGTTTCACAAGCCATTGCTTCTAGTCCTACTAAACCTAAACTTTCACTTTTTCTATAAGTTGGGAATACAAATATATCTAATGAATTATAAATATTAATTAATTCTTCTTGTGAAACCATATTTCTTATTTCTAAATAATCTTTTAATTTTAATTTTTTAACTAATTCATTAAATTTATCTTCCTCTAAACCTCCACCTACTATTAAGAATTTTAGATTTTTAACTTTATCTTGGTCTACTAATTCTTTAATAGCTTTTAAAAACACATCATATCCTTTATTTTTTTCTATTCTAGATACATATCCAATATATGAATATTTATCATTTAAATTAACAGCTTTTTTGGCATCTTTTTGATCTATATTAATAAATCTAGTTGTATTTACTCCACCAGATGGATAGACATAAACTTTTTCTTCATCGTAATTATATTTAGATACTATTACATCCTTAAAGTATTTAGATGGCACAACTACTGCATCAGCATATTTTATATATTTCTTACTTCTTTCTTCGTTTTTCTTTTCAAAATCCATATCAGCAAGAACATCATTACCATGTGCATTTAATATTAACTTTGTGTCTTTACATATTTTTTTAGAAATAACCGCTCCTAAACTAGAATGTGATATAAAATGAACATAAATATAATCATAATTATTAAAAATTGTTTTTAATATTGTTCCAATATATAAATCAAAATATGAGAATAATTTTGTTATTCTATCTAAATGTTTAGTAATAACAACTCTATCTACATCAAATCCATTATCCTTTAATAATTCTTCTGTATTTTTTACAAAAGTTCCATAATGTTTATATTTCTCACTTGGATACATATTAGATACTAATAGAATCTTTTTCTTTTCCATTACTACTTCGTTTCTACTTAATATATATAATAAAGCTATATAAATAGATACCATAGGTTTTATTAAAACATGACCCGTAAATAAAGACATTAGTATAAATAATAAAGAGGCAAAAGACTTTTCATTTCTTAGTTCGTTAAAATTAGAAGTAAATAATATTAGTAAAATATAAATAAATGTACCAAATATACCAATGCTATAGAATATATCAAATATATCTATTTCGATAACATTGATTTCTTTTATTTCACTTAATCCTATTCCATATATAAAGTTTTTAGCTTCTCCATGAATGTACTTTGTATTTACATTTTTTAAATTAGATAATCTTTTACTAAATATTATGTTATCTATATTTTCTACTTTAACAATATCACTTACCTTTTTAACCTTGTAATAATTTAAAGTAGTTTTTATATTTTTTACCATTGGTAATTTAGGGAATACTAGGACTGTTATAGCTATTACAATGACACCTATAATTATTGGTAATTTACTTTTCTTTTCATTCATAACAACATATGAATAACGTAATTTTTTATAAAGTAAATATAGTAAAACAATTATTATTCCTACAAATAATGTTTTAGTACCTATTAAAATCATTACTAAGAATAATTCTATGTAAGTTACTATTTTTAAAATATAACTTTTAGATTTAGAAACGTACGTTAATACTATTGGCGCAAGACCTACAAGTATAGCGCTTAATTCATTTCCTCCTATAAAGAACCCAAAATATCCTATTTTATTTGAATAACTTTCAGTCAAACTATAACCTACGTTAAATAAATATGGAATTAGAATTAAATTTAAATAGAATAAATATATTTTTACAATTAATTTATCATTAATCTTTTCATTATTATATTTAGAAAAGAATAAAAGCATAATAGGTAAATAAAATATTTGAAATATATTAGTTATTTCTAAAAAAATATCATTATTTTTTTCACCAAAATAATACATTAAAGCAAGTATTATATATAATAAGAAGAATATAAGTAATTTCTTATTTTTTTCATTATATCTTATCCAAATTAATACTAATAATAGAAATATACCTCTTACTATAGTTCCTATTGAGAATGATATGTTTATATTTCTTACAAAAATTGATGTTAATGCATCTAATACTGGACTAAACAATAAAAATAAATAAACAAATCTATCAAAAAAATTATTATATTTTATTGCTTTATTCATATACATCAACCTCACCATCTATTTATAATATTATATCATTTAGAATAAAAAAAAGAAATAGGCATCCCGCATATTTCTCTTTTTAACATATTAACTATCATGTCATTATTATTATGTACAGTTTTAGTTAAATTATTCTATAAATCAAAGAATTCTCTTCTCATTTTTTCTAATTCTTCTTTTTCTTCTTTTTTTCTTCTTTTTATTTCTTCTCTAGTTAAAACTTTTTCTTCAGTTTTATTTTCATTAATTGGAGTAATTCTTCTAGTTCTAGCTAATTCTAATTTTTGTCTATCTATTTCTTCAGATTTCTCTTTAATTTTATTTTTTAATTCTTCTTTTTTTTCTTCTTCATCTTCTTCATCAATAATTGGTTTTTCTTCTTCTACTTTTCCACCGTTTTTTATAAATTTCTTAGTCTTTCTATTAATAAACATAATTGATACAATAACTATACCCATTAATAGTATTATTCCAGCTAGAGCAATTAAAACTATCTCTAATTTTTTAACTAAGCTTCTATAAATATTTACTTGAGTGTTATAAAATCTTTGGAAAGTATTTTCTTCCATATCATATAGATAAAATCCTTTATTACCCGTATCCATATTTAAAGCATATACTAATCTATAATTAGATCCTAATTCTAAAGCATATCCTTCTACTATTTCATCATTTATTTTAAATTCAGTCTTTTTATATCTATATGGTACATCCTTCTTTTTAGCATCAAGAATAATTAGTCTTAAACCATTTGACTTTAATTCTGAATATTTAGTATAAGTACCATTCTTTTGATTATAAATAAACCATGATGCTTTTCCGTCTTCATCCACTAAGGCAACTATTAAATAACCAGTAAACTTATTTGAATACGCTACTACCTCTTGTTTATCTATAGTAACAGTTGTTTTAACAAATCCTTCTGGCACTTTTAAACCAATTTCTTTTTTTACTACTGTATATTTCTTTTTATTAATAGTTACTTCAATAGGATTTTTTTCTTTTCTTGTTATTGTAAGAATATATTTTCTTTCTTCACCATTTTCCGCAGTAACTTTAATTTCTATTTTATTAATTCCTTCTTTTAATTCTACTTCTCCAAGACCTTCTACAGTTGCTTTTTCATCTTCTACTTCACCTTTAATAACTATTTTTTCTTTATCACCTGGAACAACAGCTGAATATTCCATTTTGTCTTTATTAAATGCTGGACTAATCTTAACTCCTTCTATTGATAAGCTTTTTAAATAACTATTTGAAGCTTTATCTGGATCAATTTCTTTTTCTTCATCGTCATCATCATTACCATATACTCCATCATAAATATTAGCACTAGCTCCATTAGGTTTAGTTGCTGATGTAATTTCTACATAACAAGTATCACTATCTGAATATGAATTTACTCCATCAGATACATCTACATCATATGCATAGAATGATGCGGTACCTGGATTACCTGCGGTAAATCTTACAGAATGTGACATACTAGCGCCATCTTTTCCTGGTATAGAAAGTCCATCACCACCTGCATAAGTTACATTACTTGATGAACCAATTGATGCGAACCAAACAGATGCTGAACTATTTAAAGAACCAGAGAAAGTTACTGTAAAAGTTTCTCCAGATTCAACAGAAGAAGGAGCAGAACAATGAATAACTGCTGCCCTTCCTGTAATTGGTATTGTTAATAATAATGCTATAAATAAATATTTAATCTTCTTCATTGTACCACTCCCCTTACTGTACTAAACTATCTATTTTTAATATATGAGATTTTATTTTTGAATAATCAATTGCACTTACTTTTCCATCTTTATTAGTATCAGCTGCTAAGCTATATGAACCATTTAACGAAGCAGTTTTTAATATTTGTGCTTTAACTTTAGAATAATCTATCGCACTTATTTTTCCATCTCCATTAGTATCTCCAAATACTACAACATTATATGTTTTAGTATTATTATTTATAGTAACTGTTATCTTTTGACCAGTTGATACTAATCCACTAGTAATTTCTTTATTATTACTATTAATTACTTTTATACTAGCAGTTGAAAATTTACTTTTAATTTTACTAACAACTTTACTAACATCTTGTCCTAAATCAAATCCAGATATATTTCCACCATTGTTTTTATATCCAACTAATCTAATTGTATCATCAGGTTTCGCAGCTGATGGATCTATTTTTTCTTCTTCTTTTCTAGTTATAGTAACTGTATAAGTTTTAACACTTCCATCTTCTGCAGTTACATTTACTTTTATAGTATTTGATCCTACATTTAATTTAACTGTTCCTGTTCCTGATACACTAGCTTTAGAATCAGCTTTAGTAGCACTTACATTAACACTACTTACATTATAATCAACAGTTGCATTATAAGTAGTAATACTTGAACTAAATGCTGGATTTAAAGAAACATTACTAATACTTAATCCATTTAAGTTGTTGTTATTAGATTTAGTAGCGATTGCTGAACCACCACCCATATCTGAGTAAACAGGTATTTTAAACGTATAACTATTATTTAATAAATTCTTATTAAAATATGATGAATAAGTTGTATAACTTTCTTTATATGGAGCTTGTATATTTGCCATATATTGATGCCAATATCTACTAGAACCAACTATATTAAATTTTTGATAATATAAAGTATCTTGGTTATTAGATATATATCCATCAGATATACCTTCTGCTCCACCTTTAATTGCTAAATATGGATTATTCCAACCATGACTTCTAGCATATGATAATGCATTATTAACTATTTCTGAAGTTGTACTTCCTGAAGCATTAAAGTTGAAATAATTATAATATGTTTGTCCACCATAATTCATAGATGAAGTAGCAGATCCATTAGTACCTTGTTCTTGTAAAACTCTTGCTGCTAAATGAACAGGATTAACGTTTGTAGATTTACCTGCTTCCATAAATGCTCTTGCATAAGTATATGTTTGTCCATTATATGAAAATGATCCTGCCATAAATGTTCCGTTTAACATAGATTGAATATCGCTTTCAGAAACATTTTGATTATATGATAATTGTTCAAACATAAATACACTATTATCGTCTAAGAAATTTCTTGGATCCATATAATATTTAATTGTTTCTTTGTTAGGAGCGTACCAACCTGGTTCAAATTCTACATATCTACCATTTACATATGCCGCTCCATCTGTTGATAATTGATTTTTATTTGTTGTACTAATTAAATTTTTATAAACCGGATTATATTCTGCATTAACCGCATCTGTTAGTTTAACATTTGTATTAGATACTTCAAAATTCCATTTTGGATGTATCGCATGCATCTTAGTTAAACTTTCAACATAACTTTCAGGAAAACCTTTTCTTCTTAATTCATTCGCATAGTTTTGATCTAATGTAACAGTTCTTTTATTACCTAAATATTCTTGAAGGATATAACCAGTATAAGTAAATCCCCAATAATTCCATTTTATTTGAGCCCAAGAACCAGAATAACCAATTACTTCAACAACTCTTGGTCTATATAACCATATTATTCCACCCTCATCGTGGTATACTCTTCCGCAATTTGTACTAGGACAAGTTCTTGGTCCTAATTCAGTCGCATCTATATATGCATAAGTATAAGTACTTGCCATTGCTTTAACATTTGTAGGAATAAATGGCAATACACATGATAAAACAATAACTAAACTTAATAAATAAGCATTTATTTTTTTCATATTTAAGCCACCTTCTTTCTACTTTGTATATATAATTATAACAAAAAATACTACTAGTTTTTTATTTCAGCAACAAAAAAAATTAAAGGTGTGTAAACAAGTGTAAAAAAAAAGTAGATTAATCATCTACTTTTTTCATCGTTAAACCTATAAATACTGGAATAAGTAAAAATACTGGATATAGATATCTAAACTCAGCAAATACTGGTGAAAATAATATTGATACCCATAATATAATTACTGGAATATAGTACCATATATTATTTTTATTTTTAATATTATATAAAAGTGTTAAGAATGTAATTGTAACATAAAAACCAATATTAAATAATAAAGAAACTAATGCATTATCATGAATTTTAAAAGGCATACTTAACGCTACTGGTATTAATAGACCAAATAATAAAATATTACTCTTATTTTTTAAATTCCATAATAACGTTAAAAGAACAAATAATACTATTAAAACTAAGAATAGCATAACAAATAAGAAATCAATGTGGGCATGTTTAATACCTTGTTCATCAGTTTGATCAATTATAATTGATGGATAATATGTATTCATGTAATAATAACCATAATTATTATTAATAAATGATTCTAAATATCTTTTGTTGTATTTAAAGAACAATTTAAAGTTTAATTTTAAATAATCGCCCTTATGTTTTAACAAGTATTCTTGTTTTAATTCGTTTTTAGTATTATCTGAAATAATAGGTTTATAAACTTCTCCAATTTTTTTGGAATAAAATTTTTCTATTTCTTTTTTCTCTTTATTTGTTAATTTATTATTATCATACTTATATATCCTCGCAATTGATTGAGATGGAAATGATAATGTTTCTTTTATTTCATAATCTTTAATATTTAAGGCATTAAATATTATTAATTTAGATATAAAGAATAATCCAATGATACTTAAAAATATTGGTAATATCTTTTTATAATTACTTCTATTTAATATAAATAATACTAATAAACTAAGTATTACTACATATACCCCATTATTTCTAAAATACATAACTAATAAAGAAACTATTATGAATATTATTATATTCTTTTTATTATTAAAATAATCTTTATCTTTAGAATAATAATATATTAATATACTATATATAATAAAACTTAAACTAAATAATACATCTTTCCATAAACTAATAGTATAAAAAATATTTATTGGATGAAACAAAAAGAATAAAGCTGCAAATACTCTAAATAATACTGGTACTTTCTCTTTTGCCATAAAGTATAAAATATATGAAAAAGTAAGTGAAACAAGTGCAGTTTGAAATATTAAAAATAAAAACACACCTATATTAACACTTTTAAATAACAAACCAAATTTAACAAACAACATAAGAATACTTGAGTGAAGAATTGAATGATTATTCATAAGTGGAATAACACCTTTTGCTTGCATTAGCTCATTATAAGAATCGTATGTTAAAAGTCCAGGATAAAATTTTATTAAAAACAATATATTTATTAAGAAAAATAAAATAAAATTTACTAAAAACGAAAATCTTGATGTACTAAGTATTTCTAAGTTTCCTATGTATATTTTTTTATCTTCAATTTTATTCTTTTTATATTTATCTATGAACATAAATAAATTAGTAATTGAAAAATAAAATATAACAAAGTAACCAGATAAATTTAATAATAAATATCTATTAAAAATATTAATAAAACTAGTTTTTTCTAAACTATCACATATTACATAAATAATTGATAACACTATTGATGTAATAATACTTAATTTATTATATTTTTTCTTACTATGTTTTAAAGAATAATTAATTAAAATAGAACCTAAAACTAAAATAACAACCAAATATAATGGTTCTAAATTAAATTTAATTATTAAAAACATAGTTACTATTAACGATAATAATAAAGACAACATTTTTTTATTCACCCTAAACACCTCTTAAAAAAATATTCTATTACAAATAATTATTGTTTTCAAGAAAAAAATAAAAAATAAAGAGTTTTAACTCTTTATTTTATAACAAAACTAACTAATTTCTTTGGAACAACTATTTCTTTAATAATTTCGTGTCCATCTAAGTAGTTTTTAACATTTTCTATTTTTTTTGCTTTTTCTTTCATTTCTTCTTCAGTAACAGAATCATCTACTTCGATTTTTCCTCTTACTTTTCCATTTACTTGAACAACCATTTCAAATTTATCTTCAACTAATTTAGATTCATCATATTTAGGCCATTCTTCATATGTAATAGTATCATTATGTCCCATAATAGACCAAATTTCTTCAGTTATAAATGGTGCGATTGGATTTAACAATTTAATAAATCCTTCAGCATACTTCAATGGGAATACATCTTCTTTTTGTACTGCATTTAAGAAAATCATTAACTGAGATACTGCAGTATTAAATGATAATTTTTCATAGTCTTCTGTTACTTTCTTAACAGTTTGATTATATACTTTATCTAAATTAGTATTCTCTTCATCTTTTATTTTTGATTCTTCAATATACATTCTGTATACTTTATCTATAAATTTCTTAGCACCATTAACGCCTTCTTCACTCCATGGTTTTTCAGCTTCGATTGGTCCCATAAACATTTCATAAAGTCTTAATGTATCTGCTCCATACTCATTAGCAACATCCATTGGATCAACTGCAAATTCAGGATATCTTTTACCCATTTTTAATCCGTTAGATCCAAGTATCATACCTTGATGAACTAATTTTTTAAATGGTTCAGCTACACCAACTAATCCTTTATCATATAGATATTCATTCCACATTCTTGAATATAATAAATGACCAACAGCGTGTTCTGGACCACCCATATATAAATCTACTGGCATCCAGTGATCTACTAATTCTTTTCTTGCAAATTCTTTATCATTCTTTGGATCAATATATCTTAAGAAATACCAAGATGATGCAGCAGAACCTGGCATAGTAGATGTTTCTAATGTTCCTTTTTTACCATTAATAGTAACGTTTTTCCATTCAGTTGCGTTTTCTAGTGGTGCTTTTCCGTTTCTTCCTTTATAATCATCAAGTTCTGGCAAAACTAATGGTAATTCGCTATCATCTAAAGCTTCTTGAGTACCATCTTCAAAGTTAACTATAGGAATTGGTTCTCCCCAATATCTTTGTCTTGCAAATATCCATTCTCTAATTCTATAATTAGTTTTTTCTCTTCCTTTACCCATCTTAACTAATTTTTCAGTAATTGCTTTTTTAGCTTCTTCTACTGTTAAACCAGTAAATTCTTCTGAGTTAATTAACTTACATCCTTTTCCTAAATAATCCACTTTTTCAAATGCACAAGTATCAGTTTCTCTTCCATCAATAACTTGTATCATTGGAATATTATATTTAACAGCATATTCATAATCTCTTTGATCATGACTAGGAACTGCCATAACTGCTCCTGTTCCATAAGATGCAAGAACAAAGTCTCCTAAATAAATAGGTACTTCTTTTCCATTAACAGGATTAATTGCCATAACTCCTTCAAGTTTAACACCTGATTTATCTTTATTCATTTCTGTTCTATCAAAATCAGACTTTTTAGCAGTTTCTTCTCTATATTTTTCTACTTCATCAAAATTAGTTATTCTATTCTTTAATTCATCAACTAATGTACTTTCAGGTGCAAGTACCATAAATGTAATACCATAAATAGTTTCTATGCAAGTAGTATAAATAGAAAATTTTCCTCCACCTACTATATCAAAATCTACTTCAACTCCAGTACTTTTACCAATCCAGTTTCTTTGCATTTCTTTAGTTGATTCTGGCCAATCTAAATCTTCTAATCCTGATAATAGTTTTTCAGCATAAGCAGGCATATCAATAACCCATTGTTTCATATTCTTTCTAACAACAGGATATCCTCCTCTTTCACTTTTACCATCAATTACTTCATCGTTTGCAAGTACTGTTCCTAATTCTTCACACCAGTTAACAGGCATATCTACTTGTTTAGCAAGTCCATCTTCATATAATCTTTTGAAAATCCATTGAGTCCATTTATAGTATGATGGTTCATGTGATGATATACATCTATCCCAATCAAATGATAAACCAATTGCTTTTAATTGCTTTGTAAAATATTCAATATTCTTTTGAGTAAAACCATTTGGATGTTTACCTGTTTTAATCGCAAATTGTTCTGCTGGCAAACCAAATGAATCATAACCAATTGGATGAAGAACATTAAATCCTTGCATTCTTTTCATTCTTGATACAACATCAGTTGCGGTATAACCTTCAACATGCCCTGCATGAAGTCCTACTCCTGATGGATATGGAAACATATCAAGTGCATAATATTTAGGTTTACTAAAATCTTCTGTATCAGTTCTAAATGTTTTATTTTTATCCCAATACTCTATCCATTTCTTTTCTACTTCTTTAAAATTATACATTATTATTCTTCCTTTCAATTCGTCTTAAATATTTTGCTACAAAATAATAAGTAAACCAAACAACTGGTAATATAATTAACATTAATACTATTAATTTTAACCATATTTGTTTAATTGGATATACTATAACAACTAGTAAAGATAAAACAAATGGGTTTACTATATTAAGTATTTTAAGTGTTCTAAGTACACCTATTTTTTCTAAATCTATTTTGTAAAATGCATTTAATAATTGTAAATCAGTACCATATTTCTTTTCATCAGATACTTTTTTCTTTTTCTTTTTACCTTTTTTGTTATCATCTTTTTTATCTTTATCCCTCATTCTTTTCAGATAAGGATTTACTGAAGTTATATAATAGAAAAAGAAAATCATAATATAACTTCCTACAAAAATTATTAAATATTTAATTATAGATGGCATAAAATTCAACTCCTTTTTAACAAAAAAATTCCTATGATGTAAGGACCAAACTTGGCGGTACCACCTTACTTCATAGAAACTATGCTCTTTAATCTATATCGCAGATATGCGTTTTTTGACTCCAAAACAAGTTCATAAATTTCTTATTATTAGCTTTCACCAACCACTAACTCTCTATAAATAAGTCATTTACTACTACTTTTCTTCGCTGTCAACAAATTAATTATAATATATTTTTATATTTAATTCAACAATTATTTTAAAAATGATATAATACTAGTTAGGTGATTTTATGTTTAAATATAGTTTAGATAATAAAAGATATTATACATTAAATTATTATTATAAGAAAAAATATGGATGCAAGGTATTTAAAGTTAGTTTAAATGCCGGTTTTACATGTCCAAATATAGATGGAACAAAAGGAACAGGTGGCTGCTCCTATTGCCTTAATGGCTCTGGTGAAATAATAAAAACTGATAATCTAGTAGATCAATTTAATAATATAAAAGAAATCATGTTAAAAAAATGGCCTACTTCAAAATATATTGGTTATTTTCAAGCAAATACTAATACTTATGCCCCTCTTTCTGAATTAAAAGAAAAATATGAACTAATACTTAAACAAGAAGGAGTCGTTGGACTAAATATCGCAACTAGGGCCGATTCTATTACTCCTAAAGTTTATGACTATTTAGAAGAATTAAATAAAAGAACAGATTTAGTTGTTGAACTTGGGCTTCAAACCACTAATGAAAAAACTGCCAAAATAATTAATAGATGTTCTACTTTAGAAGAATTTGAAACTGCTTTAAATGAATTAAACAAAAGAAATATAGATGTTGTTGTTCATATAATAAATGGACTTCCATATGAAACCAAAGAAGATATGATTAATACAGTAAAATACTTATCTAACAAAAAAATTCTTGGTATAAAAATACATATGCTTCACATTTTAAAAAATACTACTATGTTTAAAGATTATTTAAAAAAACCATGGCATGTACTTTCAAGAAAAGAATATGTAGATATAGTATGTGATCAATTAGAATATTTAAGAGATGACATAGTAATAAATAGAATAACTGGTGATCCAATAAAAGAAGAATTAGTAGAGCCTGATTGGCTTATAAAAAAATTTGGTGTTCTTAATGAAATAGATAAAGAAATGGCTAGAAGAGATTCTTATCAAGGAAAAAAATACTATTCAAACGAATAGTATTTTTTATGCTAAGAAATATATTAAAACTGCTGGTACTACAAATATAAATATTGGAAGTACCCCCATTAATAAATATCCTTTTGGTGTATCAGTAAAATCTTCTTTTTTAGTTTCTGATTCAATTTCTTTAATTCTATCTTTTGTAGGATATTTAATAATTAAATTAATCATGAGTACACTAACAAATAATGTTGTAAGCATACTATTACTTAATATATTAATCTTCATAAGTACGTTATGCATTAATGCTCTTTGAGGAATATACTCACCAAAAATCATTGGTAATATTCCACCATTTAACATTTGTTCATCCGCATTAAGTGGAAATAAGTATAAAACTAATAATAAATATAATCCAGATATACATGTACTTAATATTAATGATGTTTTAACATTATTATTAATGATTATTCCTAATACTAAAAATGGTACTAATAGAATTATCCATTGAGGATGCCATAATACAAATGCAAAGAATGATGTATATAAAACTAAACATACATATATTGAATTAGTATAATATTCTGTTTTATTATCAATTTTTTTCATATAACAATAAACACATATTCCTACAAATATAAATAAGAATATAGAGAATACTCCTGAAAATAAATTAATACCTGATAAGAAGAATCTATCTATCATATCAGTAGTAAAATTTTTAGCCTCCATAAAACCTGGACTATTTATAAATAAAACATTTGAAATTAATGTTCCTACCATACCTATACACATATGTTTAGCAATATGCAATAATCTTTTTTCTGATAATAATACAAGTGGTATGAATAAGAATAGTGGGAACATTTTAAATGTTATTGCAAGTGACATTATAACTGAGAACTTTGTATAATCTTTCTTTAAATAATAATATAGTGATAATGTTGTTAAAAACATACAAATACTATCATATTGACCAAATATAAATTGAGAAAAAATTAATAATGGACTACTTAAAAATAAGAACATTGCCCATCTTTTTTTATTTTCACTTAATCCTATTTCTTTACATATTTTTTTAATAACAAAAGCAGTTCCTATTGTAAATAATACTGGCATAAGTTTATACCACCATAACAAGAAATATTTAACAGCGCCATAATCTAATATTCCCCACATTTTTAGACCTGCAATCTTATATATAATCATTACTGGTATAGACCATATCGCAAATAAAATATAAATAGGAATTAAATATACTGCTGTAGATTTTGTATAATCATAAAAGTCTAAAAATTGTCCTTTTAAAGTACACTCTAATAAATCTTTTCCGTGTGTTGCAGTTGCAGTTAAATCGCCATGATTAAACATAAAGAAACAAAATACTAACAATGCTCCTAATATTATCCAAACTAATTTTGATGGCCCTTTTTTCATATCTATAATCCCTTCTATTATTTTAGAATCATGTTTTCTAAAACTTATATACTTATGTCCAAAATAACTAATTAAAGTAGTTATAACTAGATTTATTAATCCTGCGATATATGGACTAATATTTAATTTAGATTTAAATATATATAGTGTACACATACCTATTATATAACTTATAAAATATACTGAAACAAATTTAGTTATTTCGCCTAATGCTTTATCTTTAGACTTAAATGTAAAGAATCTATTCCATATATAACTATGTAAAATACCTATAATTGTTGAAACTGTATTCGCAACCAAATAATTTACATTTAAATATAAAAGCAATGCATATATGCCATATCCAACTATAGTATTTAAACCACCAACAAACAAAAATCTTATTCCCTGGTAACTAAATAATTTATCTATCAACTTCTTCATTCTAAAACTCCTTCATAAAAACATTATAACAAATATTTTACTTTTGTAATAAATTATCAAAGGCAATGTTTACATTTTTTTCAATATCAATATTATTTTTATCTGTTTTTGTAAAATATCCTAAATATTCTATATTTCCAGATCCTCCTTTAATTGGAGAATATGTTAAACCTAAAATATAATAACCAATACTTTCAAAAGAATTTATAATGTTTTCAATTACTTTTTTATGAACCTCTTTATTTAATGGAATTCCTTTATATTTATCAGATATTTCCTTTCCACACTCAAATTGAGGTTTAATTAAAAGTACTATTTCTTTTGGATTTATATCTTTTAATTTATCAATTATTTTAGTAACCGATATAAAACTAATATCTATAGTTGCCGTATCTATTTCATCTTTTATTATTAAAGACCTGATGTCGGTGTTTTCATGTAATTCTATTCTAGAATCTTTTTGTAATTCTTTATCAAACTGATTAGTACCTACATCTACTGCGATTACTTTTTTTATGTTGTTTCTTAGAGCTACATCAGAAAATCCGCCTGTACTTGATCCTATATCAAGCATTACTTTATTAGATAAATCTATATTAAAAGTATCAATTGCTTTTAATAGTTTTAATGCACCTTTAGATACATAATCTAATTTATTATTTATTTCTATTTTAACATCTTCATTAAACTTTGTACTCGGTTTAGTTACTACTTTACCATCTACTAAAACATTACCATTTTTTATTTCATATTCTCCTCTAGTTCTAGATACTACTAAACCTTTTTTTACTAAAAGAGAATCTAATCTATCCATTATAAACCTCTTTTAGATAGTTAGATTCTTTAGCAAGCCCTGGCATAGTTAATACATTACCCATATATAGTACAATGTATCCAGCACCATTATATACTTTAATATCTGTAATAGTCATAGTAAAATCTTTTGGAAATCCAAGTACCTTTTCGTTATCTGTTATAGACATAGGTGTCTTACAAACACATATTGGATACCCTGGATGTAGTTTATCTATTAAATCGATTTTAGCTTTTACTTCATCACTATAAACTATTTCTTTAGCATAGAACATATCTTTAATTTTATTTATTTTTTCTACTAGTGAATCATTTAAATTATATATTTCAAACTTTTTAGTATTATCTTTAATATTTTTAATAGCGTTCGCAAGTTCTATGCATCCATCTTCTCCATCAGTAAACATAGTTGATATACATAACTCTATTCCTTTTTCTTTTAAATAAGTTCTTAGTTCTTCTATTTCTTCATCTTTATCATCATCAAATTTATTTAAAGAAACAATTAAGTTACTAGTAAATTTACTCATATTATTAATATGATATTCTAAGTTATCAAATCCACCATTATATTTAATTGATCTCATAGTAGCATTAAGTACTACTGCATCAGGATATAAATTACCTTTTCTGCATAATAAATCAAAGAACTTCATTCCACCAGTATCACTACCAAAACCAGCTTCAGTAATAGTTACATCAGAAATAGCCATAGCCATTTTTATAGATCTAATAGATGAACATCCATATGAAATATTAGCAAATGGTCCAGTATGAACAATAACTGGATTATTATATAAAGTTCCTACTAGATTAGGTTTAAACGCATCTTCAAGTACATATAAAAGAGCATCTACTAATTTTAAATCTTTAACATATATTTCTTTATCATCTTTAGTATAACCAACAAGTATATTACCTAAATTATTTCTTAAATCAGTAATAGTTTCAGATAGTCCTACTATAGACATAAGTTCTGATGCTGGAGTTATTACAAAACTTGTTTCTTTTCCATTAATAGATATTCTTCTAAGTGATCTATCATTAACGTCTAAACATCTATTAAAAGTAACTCTATCTATTCCTAGTTCATTACCTTGAAAAATACTATTATCAATAACTGCGCTTATTAAATTATTTGCGTAAGTTATCGCATGAAAATCACCAGTAAAGTTTAAATTAATTTTCTTTTCAGGAACTATCTTAGCTTTACCTCCACCTATTGCGCCGCCTTTTCTTCCAAAAACTGGTCCCATAGATGGTTCTCTAAGTGATCCAACTGCATTAACACCTATTTTGTTTAATGAATCAATAAGACCAATTGAAGTAGTTGTTTTCCCCTCTCCAAACGGAGTTGGATTAATACTTGTAACTAAAACTAATTTACCTAATCTTTTATTACTATAATCAATATTAATTTTAGCCATGTCATTTCCATATAATTCATATTCTTTAATATTTAACTTATTAATTAAATCTAGTATTTTCATACGCATCACCTCTTTAATTATATCATAAATTAGTAATAATTATTATAAATAATAATATAATTTAATGAAAGTGAGGAAATAATTATGGAAATAATAAAAGTGTCATCTAAATCAAATCCAAATTCAGTAGCTGGAGCTTTGGCAAACACATTAAGAGAAAAAGAATCTGTTGAAATGCAAGCTATTGGAGCAGGTGCATTAAACCAAGCTATTAAAGCAATAGCAATAACAAGAGGATTTGTTGCTCCTTCTGGTAAAAACTTAGTTTGCATCCCTGCATTTAGTAATATATTAATTGATAATGAAGAAAAAACTGCGATTAAACTAATAGTAGAAGCTAATTAAGCTTCTTTTTTATTTCGTCTATATCATCAAAATTAATCTTACTATTTGATATTGTTATTATTCTATTTATATAATTTATATATTTAATTTGACCAATAAAATTAATATATTCAAAATTATAATAGTAAGATATATATACGTTATCACCTATTCTAAATTTTTTTAACTTTTTATCTATGCACTCTATATCTACGTACTTATTTTCATGTTTTAATTCTTCTCTTCTAATTGCCTCTTTAAGTCCTCCTAAGGCATCAAAAGGCATAAATATTTTAGCTCTATTCTGCATTATGACCTCCTATATATTTATTTCTAATAAAAGCAGTACCATTTTTATCTAAACTAATACATCTAAGTATAGAATTTTTACCAAATTTATTTTTTAAATTTCCTATAGTTTTTTCTAATACTGTCTCTTCTTTTGAATCTTCATTTTCAAATAAATTTAATTGTTCATATCTTTTATTATCTAGTTCATTAAAAGAAATACCTATTCTTCTAATTTTACATTCTTCAAATACTCTATAATCATATTCATCTAGTATTAGGTTCAATATTTTTTTATAACTATTAGTTTGAGCGCATTTAAAAGAAAAATGAATACCACCAGTTTCTTCTTTTGAAAAACCAATAAACACAGATATATTACTTGTATATAAATCTCTAGATACTAATTCTAAAACTAGTACATCTATCATTTCAGTTAATATTACTTTTGCTTCTTTATAATTATAATTTCTAAATAATATTTGACTATGACTAATAGAAGATGATTTAGGTTTATAATTTTTAATATCTCTTATAGTACATGTTTCTCTTCCCCATGCATGATCTATTAAATATTCTGCATTAATACCTAGTTCTTTAAAAAGTATTTTAGGATTACAATTAGCGACATCTTTCATAGTTTTCAAATGATGTTTATGAAGTCTTGTTTCTATACCTCTTCCTATCTGCCAAAAATCAGTTAATGGAGTATGTTCCCATAGTTTTTCTTTATATAATTGTTCATTTAAATAACCAATATGACTTTTATTCTTTTTAGATATAATATCAAGAGCAATTTTAGCTAAGTACATATTTGTTCCTATACCTGCGGTTGCGCATATTCCAGTTCTTTTATATATTTCATCTATTACATCTTTAGCAATCGCAACCTCATTTTTTTTATATGATTTTAGATAACTAGTAACATCTATAAATACTTCATCTATTGAATATACATATATATCATCTTTAGAAAAGAAATCTAAATAAATACCATATACTCTTGCGGAATACTCAATATATTTTTTCATTCTAGGTTTCGCAACTATATATTTTACTCCTTTTGGTATATCATATATTCTACATCTATTTTTTATACCTCTTTCTTTCATTTTAGGAGAAATTGCTAAACATATTGCACCTTTACTTCTAGCAATATCTGCGACTACTAAATCTGTTTTAAAAGGATCTAAACCTCTTTCTACACACTCTACTGAAGCAAAAAAAGTTTTTAAATCAACACAAATATAAGTACTCATAAAATCACCATACAAATTATACCATACATTTGTTTGTGATACTACGAACAAAATAAAAAAATAGAAAATAAATTTCTATTTTAATTCTTTTACATAAGTTTTATAATTTCTTCTTTGTTTATAATCAAAATCAATTTCACTTTTGTAGTTTAATATATCATTTAAAATATCTTTTAATTCTGAATATTTTGTGCTTGTTTTATCTTTTTGTCTTATATAGAACTCACTACCATATCCTAGTTCATTATTAATAAGTTCTTTTATCATTCTTTGATTTAATAAATAAATATAATTAGGTGTACCTGTTAAATGTAAATCATATTCTTCATCTGATCTAACTCTATCATCATAATATGTCTCATCTATACCAGAACTAAATATTCTTCCCAATCTTTTATAATCACATTTTTCTAGTTTACAAAAAATATTCTTAATATAAGAAAATGTATCCGGTGATAGTCCATTTTTATATTCATTCTTTTTAGCTATCAAAGGTAAATTATTATTTTTAACTATTTTTACAAATTGTTTTTGTAAAATACTATTAAGTATATGTTCTATCTTAGATAATCCTGTTTTTGGAACATCACCATATTCTTTAATATAATCAATTACTATTCTTCTTAAATTTTGATATACGTATTCATTACTAGAATAATCTAATATATCACCGTCTACTTTTATTCTACTTCTATAAGTTTTAAATTCTTTTATATTTCTATCATTATCAAAAATTATTTCATAAGTTAAAGCTGATACTATATCTCCTTCTTTAAATCTTAAATATGATAAAATATCATTTTTAACATTCTTCTTGCTTACAGTACAATTATAGATATAATTATCTAAAGCAGAACCTTCCTCTACTAAATTTGATAGATCTGAAGTATGTATTTTTAGTGACTTAATACCCTTTTCTTCTACATAAGAGTAACATGTATAAGGATCATTAAGCATAAATGTATGTTCATCTGACAAATCTATTTCTGATGGTCTTCTAGAATGATTAAAATCTAAAAAACTAATATCTCTCATATTCGCATCAAACATCATTTTATCTACATTCTTTAAATACTTCTTTTCTTTAATGACATTTTCAGGTTTTAAATTTACTACTTCATTAATTGCGTAATTTTGTTTTTTAGAACTAATATCTTTTTCCATAACGTACTCTATAAAATCATTTATTAAATTATCAATATCCTTTTTGTCTTCAAACGATAAATATAAACTATTGCTATTACTAAATAACCTATATACCTCTTTAACATAATCTATATTATAGTCATATTTATGTTCATCTAATATCATTTTATAATTATTAAGATATATCGCTAATATATAAGTCAAAATACTTTTTTTATCATTTCTAACATTAACTATTTGTGGAAATTCAGACACTGTTTTTTTAATAACAGAATAGTTTTCTTTATCTTTTAATAATTCTAATATAATATCAAATTTATAATCATGAGGTTCTTCAAAACCTTTATTCATTACATCTTGTATTTCAATATATTTTTTTAATATAGACAAAGAACTATTCAAAATTAATCTTTCTTCTTCATCACTATTATCTAAACTATTCTTTCTATATTTAATAGAGTCCATAATACTATATAGAAGATTTAAATCTTCTTCAGTAGTCTTTTCATTTATTACTCTCTTTATAATAACTAACATATTTTTAACAAGATCATTTGTTATTTTTCCTTCTCTTATATTATCTCTATACATAATTAATAAATCATTTAAATCATACAAATTAAGATCATTATAATAGAATTCTTTTTCTTCCTTTTTTTCTTTTTGTACAACTTTAGATTCTCTTATTTGTTTTTTATTATTTTTAATTATACTTTTAGTAATTCTATACTTTTCATTAATTAAGAATATGAAACCATTCATCTCTTTCAAAGCTTTTTTACCAATCAACTTATTTTCATTTAAATATAAACATAAATTTCTATATTCTTTTTTTATTTGTTTTAATAATTCATATTTTTTATTAATGTCATCACACCATTTTAATTCACAAACAGTTTTATATATATTCATATTATATTTATAATCATATTTGTTTAACATATATGAATATACTTCGTATTTACTTCCGTCATAGCCAAGTAATTTGTCAGCTTCTTTTTGTAATAAAACTAGTTTTTTTCTAGTACTACTTAACTTATTTTTATCTATATATCTTGAAAATCTATCATATTTTCTAAAACTACAACTAATAACTTTTTGATAGTTCTCTTCTAATTTATGAACTTCATTTATTAAATACGACTTAAACTCTTCTTCAGACATTAATTCTTGTTTTTTTATAATATTAGTAATAAATTTCATAGTAATCCCCCTAATCCTCTAGTTTATAAACCTTTTTCTTAGGTACTCTTTTATATTCATATGTAGTTCTACCAGGAAGTATTTTTCCATTAGTTTCATACTTTATATCACCATATTCAACACTCATATCATCATTTGGTTTTAAATAAAATAAATTAGCCATACCTTTTTCATCTATATAAACTCTTACAACATAATAATTATATTCGTCTTTCATTTCTCTCATTTTTTGAAACTCATTTTGAGTCATATAAAAATTATCTTTTTCACTTTCAAACTTTTTAGAATCTGTTGCTTTTACTTCTAATATTAATTCTTCTTCATTTTCATCAAAAGATGTTTGATCAAAACCAAAGTGATTACCTATATCTCTTGCGACCCATATAACTCTTGAAGCTAAATCATCTTTACCAATAGATCTTAATTCATCTTTAGAATATCTATAAGAAATTAATTCTCCATACAAACCCATTTCACATGTATAGTTCTTAACCTTATTCTTTATAATTCTATAATTATTTTTTATTTGTTGTTCAGTTGGATAGGCATCACCATTTCTATTATTAATATAATTCAATGTATTAAAATCAAAATTTTCTTCATTAATAAATTCATTTATTTTTAAATAAAATTCATTTTTATTATCCAAATCGCAATACATACCAACACTTTTAATATAATCATAAAAACTAGTACAACCCTCTGTTAATCCAAGCAAAGTAGACCAATAAACAACCGCAACGTCAAAATTGCAATTTTTTATCGATCTATATATGTTTAATCTTCTCTCTTGTTTTTTAAAATTATCATTCATTAAAGTTTTTTCAAGTAAAAGGATATTTTTATTGGTTTCTAGTATTTTAGTGTATAAATATTTTCCAAAATCAAATAGTTCTTTTGAAGAAGGATTATCTTTAATTAACTTTTTTAATTTGTTCATTCCGTAAGGATTCTTTAAGTTAATATTTCCTTCAAAATAACCTATTAATTTATTTATATCTGAATTACTAGAAAATTGTTCCATAATATCCCCCATAACATAAAATTATACTAACATATAAAAGAAAAAAAGTAAATAATTACTTTTTTTAAAAACTATTTGGATTAATATCAAATTCTACTTTTATTTTATTATTATTTTCAGTTAATAATTTAACTTCGTTTAACAAATTAATTATATTTTCTTTATCCCTATATTTAATAATAATTTCAAAATAGTAAATATTATTTATTTTAGACAAAGACGCTGCTGAAGGACCTAAAACTATTTCTTTATCTACTTTTTTTCTAATATAATTTGCTATTTTAGTTGCTTCGTTAATTGAATATGAATATTCTTTTCCACCTACTTTAATTAGCGCAATAAATGAATATGGTGGATAATATAATTTCTTTCTAATTTTTATTTCTTCCTCAAAAAATTTTTCAAAATTATGAGATTTAGATAATTTAATAGAATAATTATCTGGATTATATGTTTGTACAATTACTTTACCAGGAATAGATGATCTACCTGCTCTACCTGATACTTGAGATAGTAAATCATATGTTCTTTCACAAGACCTAAAATCAGGTAAATTTAAAATTGTATCAGCATTTATTACTCCAACTAGAGTAACTAGAGGAAAATCTAGTCCTTTCGCAATCATTTGAGTACCTACTAAAATATCTGCTTCATGATTATTAAATTTTTCTATAATAGTTTTATGAGAACCTTTTTTAGATGTAGTATCTATATCCATTCTAAGTACTCTTGCTTCAGGAAATAATTTATTTAATTCTTCCTCTACCTTTTCAGTACCATATCCCATTAATTTTAATGATTCTTTATTACACTTATCACATTTATGATTGTTCTTTTTAGCAAAACCGCAATAATGACATCTATTCATATCGCTTGTCTTATGATAAGTAAGAGTAATATCACAGTGAGGACACTTTAATACTTCACCGCATTCTTCACACATTAAATAACTAGAATATCCTCTTTTATTTAATAAAAGCATTACCTGTTCTTGTTTATTTAATCTATCTTCTATATTAAGTAACAATTCTTTAGAAAAGATTCTATTACCTTTTCTAAGTTCCTTTGACATATCAATTATATTAACAATTGGTAAAGAAGCATTATTAGCTCTTTTATCTAATTTAACTAATTCATAATAACCTTTTTTTCCTCTTGCATAACTTTCTATCGTAGGAGTAGCTGAACCTAGTATTACTTTAGCATTATATGTTTTACCTCTTATAAAAGCTACTTCTATTGCATTATATCTAGGATTATGATCTTGTTTATAAGTATTAGAATGTTCTTCATCTATAATTATTATTCCAATATTAGTAAATGGTGCGAAAATAGCAGATCTTGCTCCTACAACAATTTTAACCTCTTTTCTAAGTATTTTTCTATATTCATCATACTTTTCACCATCAGATAAAGCACTATGTAATATAGCTATATTTTCCTTAAAATGAGCTCTAAATCTATCTATTATTTGAGGAGTTAAACTTATTTCAGGAACAAGCATAATTGCTTCTTTTCCTTTTTTCAATTGATCATCAATTAATTTCATATATATTTCTGTTTTACCAGAACCAGTAACTCCATTTAATAAAATAACATCTTTATTACTATTATTGATTTGATTATAAGCTTCCATTTGATATTCATTTAATTCATGAACTACTCTTTCTACTAGTTCATCTTTTAATCTATATTCTTCTTTATAATATTTTTCTATTATACCTTTATTAATTAATGAATTAATTGTTTGTGAAGAAAATAATTTAGACTCTAATTCTTTATTTAATAACTTTTCTACTATTTCTATTTGTTTTTTTGCTTTACTAGTTTTAATAAAATCAATTGCTTTTTCTTTATCTATAATTCTAATATAACCAACTAATTTTTCTTTAACATTACTTTTCTTAGATGCTTTATATCCTTTTGGAAGCATTGCTTGATAAATAGATACTAAATTACTAACAGTCATATCACTTATTTCTTTTCCTAGTTTTAATAATTCTTCATTTAGTATTCTTTCTTCATCTATTACATCTATTATCTCTTTTAAATCATTATCTTTTTCATTAATTATTTCTAATATAAACCCCTCAATTACTTGTTTACCAAAAGGTATTAATACTCTTTTTCCACAATCTACTTTATCTTTTAAATTATCTGGAACTAAATAAGAAAAAGTTTTATCTTTTTTTCCTATATTAATTTCTACTAAAACATTTACTACCATATTAATACCTCCTTAAATTCATTGTACCACAAAACAAAAAAAATAAGCTATTTCTAGCTTATTTTTGTTTATTAGAATAGTCTGGAATATATATTTTTCTATAATTTCCAGTTGGTTCAAATCCATTTCCAGGATTACTTCTAGCCCATTTATATTCTGTTCTAGTAGTAGTTGTTCTATACTTATATTTATATTGAGTTCTTGTCTTAATATTATAAGTATACTCATTAAGATCAGATTTTTTATTTACCCATTTACCTAAATCTATATAAGTATCTTTCTTAACAGTTTTAGTGTTACCAGTAAATTTATAACCTTCATCTGGATAATTATTTGTAGTCCATTTTCTATCCTTTTCATACTTTTCAGTATGTTTATATTTATGTTTATATTGTTTTGCAGTTTTTATATTATATGAATATTCCCCAAGTTTATCTATGCTTGTAACCCATTTACCTAATGAAGTATAAGTTATTTTTGTTATAGTATAGTTTTTACCAGAGTATACAAATCCTGCTGGAGGTGTAATACTATCAGTTTCTATATCTTCAACAAAATATCTATATGGATTATTGTAAGCATATTTATATTGTTTAGTTGTAATTATATTATATGTATATTCACCTAAAGCTTCTCTATTAGTTACCCACTTACCTAATGATACATAAGTATTCTTAGTTACTGTATAGTATCTACCAGAATATTCGAATCCTGCTGGTGGAGTAATACTAGTAGTAGCTGTATCTTCTATAAAGTATCTTGTAGGATTGTTATGAGCATACTTATATTGTTTAGTTGTTTTAACATTATATGTATATTCACCTAAAGCTTCTTTATTAGTTACCCATTTACCTAATGAGATATAAGAGTTTACTGTAGAAGTAGCACTTTGACCTGTGTATTCATAACCTGCTGGAGGTGTAATACTTTCAGTTTCTTGATATGCTTCTACATATCTTATAGTCTTTCTTACTTTATAGTTATATTCAGTTTTAGTTATTGTATAACCATTATTTACATAACTAGTTGGATCACTAACTACTTTTTCATCTGTATAAGGTGTTGTAGTAGTTGTAGGTGTACAATATTTATATTGATATCTATTACTTGTTCTCTTTTCATATACTCTGTAATAATAAACTGTAGTTTTAGAATTTTCATTACAATTAATTACACAAGTATCTTTATTAGAGTATAAGAATTCATACCAATATTCACCTTGATATGTAGGTAATGCATTATAAGATTTAAATGAATCTTTAATAACTACCCAGTTTGAACTAGTTTGTGTATTAGCTGGTGTACTAGAATATTTTCTAGTAGCAGTATCAGCTGGCTTACTACTATACCATGTAGTATCTAATTGATAGTCATCACATTTAGTAGTAGTAGTTTCAGTTGATTTTTTAACTGTATATCTCTTATCAATTAACTTAACATCATCAGATTCTGCTCTATTAATAGTAGTCCATCCAGTTTCATTCCACTCATATTTATTGTTATATTTAACATGTAAATATTTAGTAGTATTTCTTGTAACTAGTTTTTGACCAGTATATAGAGTTCTTGATTTCCATAATTTTAAGTTATCAGTTTCTTGTTTAACATCAGTTGTCCAATCATCATCATATGTCCAATTATCTTTAGTACCATATCTTTCATGAATGTACATCTTAGTACCTGTAGAAACTTTCTTTTGACCTGTATATAAAGTTCTTTCTTGCCATAATTGACATGTTCCTGCGATAGTTGCACCACCATCAGTAGTAGTGTCATATGTTTTCTTTGGCTTACAAGTAGTATCAGTAGTCCAGTTTTCATCATATGTCCAATTATCTTTTTCAGCATATCTATTATGAATATACTTTTTAGTTTTAGTTTCGTTTTTCTTTTGACCTGTGTATAAAGTTCTTTCTTTCCATAAAGAACAATCACCATCACACTTATTTTCATTCTTCCAGTTTTCATCATAAGTGTAATAAGTTCTGTCGCCATAAGAAACTTCTTCACGGATTGTTGTTCCTGAAGTTACTTTCTTTTGACCTGTATATTGAGTTCTAGTATCAACTAATTTAACATCAGTTGTTTCTCTTTCTTTAGTATTTGTCCAATCACCAGTTCTCCATTTTTCATCATTGAAAACTCTTTTGTACTCGTACTCATAAACATATCTTCCACCTGTTGGAACAACTACTCTAACATTACCATCTTTATCAGTAACTGTTTTAATTGGAGTCTTTGTTTCAGCTTCAGCTTGTTTAATTTCTGCTAATGTACAAGTTCCTGTTGGACAGAAATTGTAACAACCAATCTTCTCAATAATATAATCTGAATCTTTACCACAAGTTAATGATACTTTTAATTCATATTCCTTATCTTTCTTAGTTACTTTAACATAAGATTTCTTTGTATCACAAGATTTACCATCTTTATCAACAAATGGAATGATTAATTTATCATCAATCATGTCTTGTAAAGTCATCTTAGTTGACTTACCATTTTCCTTTGGCATTCTTTCTGTTGTGTAATAATCTTCAGCTGCATCCTTCATAGTTTGAATATTGTTATTAAATATTGAACTATAAAAAGGTTTTAAATTTGGCATTGGGAATAAATACATTAATAAAAATATAAAAATTACTATTAATAATACTTTTACTAATAAATCCCTAATAAAACTTGAGCTTTTCATATAAAAATCCCCCTTCTTTTTAAATGAAACGTGCTTTATACTAACATAAGTTACCTTATTTGTCAAATTTTTGGCACTCATTTTGACCTTTAAATATAACAAATTAAACCTATTTTAGTTTTTTAATAAAAAATAATATAAAACACCCCTCGTTTGATTGAGTGTATATTATAATCAAATATGAATATTTGTCAAATTTTGAAACAAAAAAATTAGTCTATTTTAAGACTAATTATTGTTTGACCTGTATTAATATCTAAACTATATTCTTCAACCCTTGAATCTTTCTTTAAATAATTATGTATCGAATCTTTTAAAACCCATGATCCTTTACCATGTATAACAATTATTTTCTTATGTTTTAATTTGATAGAATCATTAATAAATTCATCTACCTTTATTAAAGCATTAACTCTATCTTCTCCATGTAAATCGATAGATGGTAAGTAATTTGTAAAAATATCGTTCATATTATTTCTCCTTATTTCTAGGGTGACATTTTAAATATACATCTCTTAAGTGTTCATTAGATATATGTGTATATATTTCAGTTGATGCGAGTGATTCATGACCTAATAATTCTTGTACTGCAATTAAATCTGATCCATTATCAAGTAAATGGGTTGCGAATGTATGTCTAAACATATGTGGTGTTATATTCATTTTAATACTTGTTTTATTTATTAATTCCCCTATTATTTGTTCTATCCTTCTAGTTGTTAATTGTTCTTCATTCTTTCCTACTATTAGATATTCACTCTCTATTTCATATTGCTTTCTACCATCATTTATATATTGCTTAATTGAATCTAATGCTGGTTCTCCAAAAGAAACAAGCCTTTCTTTTGAACCTTTACCAAATATTAATATAGTTTTATTACTAAAATCTATATCTTTTATTTTTATATTAACAAGTTCAGATACTCTTACTCCTGATCCATATAATATTTCTAATATTACTCTTTCTCTTTGACCTTCTTTTGTTTTTATATTAGGTATATTAAATATTTCTTCTATACCAGAATAATTAATAAATTTTGGCATTTTCTTTTCTTTTTTTGGTGATGACACTAATAAAAATGGATTATTATCAACAAAATTATTTAATACTAAATACTTATAAAAAGTTCTTAAAGAACTAAGTCTTCTTGAAACACTAGTCTTTTTAAGATTTCTATTATCTAAAAAAAGTAAATATTCAGTACACTTTTTATAATCCATATTTTTATAGTTATAATTTTTTTCTTTCAAAAACATTTCATATTCTTCTATATCTTTTTTATAATTTAACAAAGTAAATGAAGAATAATTCTTTTGAACTTTTAAAAAATCAATAAATTTTTCAATAAGTTGTTCCATCCAATCACCACCAAAAAAAGGGAATAATCCCTATATTGTTTTATTCTTTTTTTCGAATTTTTTTCTCATTTCAGATCTTGCGATTATTTTATCTTCATCAGATAAACCTTGTTCATCCATTAATATATCTAAATTTGTTTCAAATTCATCTATATCATCATAACTTTCAGTTATAGCAGTATGAAGTTCTTGATCATCATAAGAAGTATTTCCTAAATCACCTATTTTATTTTTAATAGAATCTAGTTTGACTAATGCACTTCTAGATTCATGTTCTATTTTATCGTTAGTAACGTATTTCACTAATTTTTCTCTAAACAAAGATGAAATACCTTCTTTTATATATGGATTAACTGGTTCTAAATTTTTATCTAATATATTTTCATTGCATAATACTTTATAAAAACCAAGAAAATTACAATAAAAAGGTTTGCCATCTTCATCATATAAATAATTATGAATTGCTTCTTTATATTTTTCTTTTTCGTTTTCTAATACTATAGGAGAACACTTTTTTCTATCATTTAGTTCTAGCATATAATCTACTTCTTCAAATAGTTTTTCAACAGGTTTCTTAGTTTTATCAAGATAACTATTAAACTTATATCTAGCTCTAGTACAAAAAACAGAAGAAATATACATTTTTGCAATACCTAAATCCATATTTAAAATATCATTTTCAAATTTTTCTTGTTCTTCTTTATCATCTAAAATAGTAAATATTCCATTATATTCATTTGTTAATATTTTTTCTTCAAGTTTTCCATTTTTATCTTTAAATCTTTTTATAACATTAAATTTTTCAGCATCTAAATTAAGTGATTCTAATAAATCTTTATCTGAATCATAGATTGTTGTTACAAAATCTATTCCTCTTTCTGCAATATTTGAATATAGAATAACCTCTTTTTTAGATTCTTTTTCTTGTAATATTAATTCCATAATCAAATCACCTTACATAATATGGGTTTTTAGCACTTCCATCTCCAGATTTATAAATAATATTCTTATCTAAATATATAACTGGGAATAATCTTTTTGATGTACTTGCTTTCTTTGTTTGTAATTGTCCATAATAAATCATATATACTTCATATGTATTATCTGAATTTCCTGTTAAAGTTAATAATGTAATATCTCTACCTGGATCTAATGAGAATAAATAGTTATAGTTATTACATTCACTCTTACCTACTTGATCACAATATTTAGATGTACTTACTCTATAATAATCCGCAATTGATATTAAACCTACATACATACTTTCTGTTACTGAACATTCACTATTGTATGAAATAGATTTATCACTTGATGCTCTTTTACCAACACAGAAATCATGTTCTACTATATATTCTTTTTCTAAATCAGAAAAATATATTTCACCAGCATCTTCACTAGTATTTCCATATAAAAACTCTAAATTTTGTTTAATTCTACTCTTATCAAATTCATTAATTCCATCATATCTTTGTTTTTCAGTATTAAATCTATTATCCCAAATATAAGAACCACCAGTTCTATTTGTTGATATTACTTTTAGATTTCCATCTTCTGTTATTTCAATTATTCTATATAATCTTTCTCCTAAAACTAAATAGTTATTTGGATATTCACCTTTAAAATAATATGAATAATATTTTTGATCTTTATTTTCTTCATTAGGTTGTACATCTTTTTTTACTTCAACTTGAACTAAACCTTGAGTATTAGTAACAAGTGGTTCATTTTCAATAATATGTTTACCTATAGTTTTAGTTTCGTAATATTTACCACATTTAATATATGGAGTAAATCTATAGTCTTCTTGATCTTCATACTTTTTAATAATATCTACATAACCAGTACATTTAACATTTCTATCTTCTTGAGCATGAAACTCAGGTAAATAATTATTTTCAATTAAAGTACTAATTCTAATTTTTTTAGTATCATTTATTACTTTTGGAAGTAATGTCTTATTTTTACTAGTTAATTTAATCGCAGCACTTTGTAATTTATTTTCCATTTCTTGATAGCCAGTATCAGTATTAACCGTTTGTGGTCTATGTGAACACGCTACCGCTATTACAATAATTATTACTAATGCAATAATACCAAATAATATTTTTACTATATTGTCTCTTATAAAACTCATAATCATCCCTCACTTATTTTGATTATACCATATTTTACTATTTATCAACACATATTTACTATCATTTTACAAAAAAAATAAGGTTTTAAAACCTTATTTATTTCCATTAAGCATATTTAATAAATCAATCTTAAATTTATCTTTTTCAGCATTTTCTTTACTTATCATAACACCTTTATAAGCACCAAGTTCAGTATTATGTCCTTCTAAAAGTAAGGCTTCTGGTGTTATTGTTTTAAGTAATACTATATTTTTATTTGTATATACATCATAATGAAGAACTATTTCTCCATGTACTTTTATAAATAAATCATCTGTAGGAAGCGACAACTCATAAGAAACTGTATTCTTTTCTTTATCTTCACCTACTATAGTCCCTAAGAAGTTACCTTCTTTCATTTCAGGATAAAAATCAAATATTAACTTTTTGAACGCAAACATATTGTACTTTTTAACAGATCTTTCTCTCTTTTTGAATTCTGCTTCATTTAAATATTCAAAAATATAAACATCTCTCATATTATCCCTCCAATCTTGACTAAATTTTGATTTGGCGTTGAAATCATAACACAAATACAATATAAAGTCAACTTTTTCTTTATATTTTATGCTTTCTCTATTATAATTATACCATTTAAAAACGGAATAAATACATAAATTATATGTTATTTACTCCATTTTTACACTTATTTAGTGTTATACCAATTAGTTCCTTCTTCCATATCTACAACTAAAGGAACACTTAATTTATACACATTTTCCATCTTATCTTTAACTATCTTCTTTACTTCTTCTTTTTCTTCATTTAGTACATTAAATATAAGTTCATCGTGTATTTGAAGAATCATTTTACTTTTTAATTTCTTTTTATTAAATTCATTATATATTTCTATCATTGCTTTCTTTAATATATCTGCTGCGCTTCCCTGAACTGGTGTATTTTGCGCAATTCTTTCCCCTTGTTGTCTAATAATATAATTGGTATTAGATAATTCATCTATTTTTCTTTTTCTATTCATTATAGTAAGTACATATCCATTCTTATACGCATCATCTACTACCTTTTCATTATATTCTCTAATTCTAGGGAATGTATCTAAATATGTATCCATAAACTCTTTAGCAGTTTTAAAATCAGTTCCTATGTCTTCTGCAAGTCCAAAACTACTAATTCCATATAAAATACCAAAATTAACTGCTTTAGCCTGTCTTCTCATTAACTTAGTAACATCTTCTTTTTTTACATGGAATATATCCATTGCTGTTTTTGTATGAATATCTATTCCGCTATTGAATGCATCAATCATATTCTTATCTTCTGATAAAGATGCGAATATTCTAAGTTCTATTTGAGAATAATCGGATGATATAAATATAGAATCTTCTTCTGGTACAAATGCTTTTCTAATTAATTTACCTTCTTCATATCTAATTGGTATGTTTTGTAAATTAGGTTCAATTGAAGAAAGTCTTCCTGTTCTAGTTAGAGTTTGAGTATAAATAGTATGTAAATGAGAATCTTCTTTAACTGCTTTTTTTATACCTTCTATATATGTACTATATAATTTAGCAAGTGTTCTATAATCTATTATTTTCTCTATTATAGGACTATAATCTTTAATCTTATCTAGTATTTCTCTAGAAGTAGAATAAGAAGTCTTTTTCTTTTTAGGATAAGGTATTTCTAACTTTTCAAATAATACTTCTCCTAATTGTTTTGGAGATTGAATGTTGAATTCTAATCCCGCAATTTCATATATTTCTTTTTCTAATACATTTAATCTATCTAGTAGTTTTTCTCCCATTTTATCTAAAACAGATATATCTACTTTAATACCTTCTATTTCCATAGAGGCAAGTACTTTTGTAAGTGGCATCTCTATCTTATTAAATAAATCTATAGATTTTTCTTCTTCCATTTCTTTAATAAATTTAGACTTAGTTTCATGAATAAATCTAGCTTTTATTATTCCTTCTTTAGATAGAATATCATCTGTTAAATCTTTTTTCATAAGTTCTGAATACAAAGTGCATTCATATCCAAAGTTAGATGATAGATAAGCCGCATCATCTTTAACATTATAGTTAAGAATATACGCAGCGATCATTGAATCATATTCATATTTATCAAAACTAATTCCATACTTATTTAAAAGCACTATATTCTTTTTCGCATCATATGTATTAACAATATGTCCTTTTAATATATTTGATGTCATAAATAAATCTTTATTAACAAAGTAAGCATGTTTACCATCATAAATAGAAACTCCTAATAAATTAGCGTCATGATAATTAGTATTATCACATTCTAAGAAGACACTTATTTCTTCCTCTAATTCTAATTCTGATAAATCTGATACATTTTTTACTTTTATATCTTTCTTTTCTTCTTTCTTTTCTTCTGGAACATCTTTTAAAAATGAATAGAATTCTAAATCTTCATATATTTTTCTTAAATCAGATGTTTTATCTCCTATTTTTAATTCTTCTAAAGAATAAGGAACTTCTACCTCTTTAAAAATAGTGGCAATGTCTTTTGAATCAAATGCCTCTTTTTTGCCATCAATTAATTTTTGTTTAGTCGCACCAGTTATTTTATCTATATTTTCATATATTCCTTCAACAGATCCATATTCTTGAAGTAGTTTTAAAGCAGTCTTTTCACCTATTCCTTTAACCCCAGGAATATTATCTGATGGATCACCTTGAAGTCCTTTTATATCAATCATTTTTATAGGTTCAAGACCATAAGTCTTTTTAAATTCTTCTTCATCCATCATAATATAATCGTGACTCTTTAATAATTTTACTTTAACATTTGGGCTAATTAACTGAAGTAAATCTTTATCAGAGCTTACAATTAAGCCTTCATATTCTGGATTTTCATCAATCATTCTAGAATAAGTACCTATAATATCATCTGCTTCATAATTATCTATTTCAAAGCATTTAATTCCAAGTGCTCTAGTAAGTTCTCTTGATGGTTTAAATTGTACTTTTAAATCATCTGGAGTCTTAATTCTTCCAGCTTTATATTCTTCATATTTTTCATGTCTAAAAGTTTTACCCTTATCAAAAGCCACAATCATATACTCTGGTTTTTCATCCTTAATAATCTTATTAAGCATATTAGAAAAACCATATAGTGCATTTGTTGGAAAACCTTTTGAATTCTTCATTAAATTTCCAGAATAAGCAGTTGCGTAATAACTTCTAAATAATAAATTGTTGCCATCAACTAATATAACTTTCTTCATCTAATCACCTATTTTCTCTTTATATTTTAATACTTCATCCAAAACAAATATATGTCCTTTATGCATTTTACCTTCATCAATCACTTTTCTAAGTTCTTCTTTAGTTAAATATACCATTTTTTCAACTTCATCTTTTTTAAGAACCAAATCATCTATATTTACATCTTTCTTTAAATAAAATATAAATCTAACAGGAAAATCAACACAAATATGACCTAAACTAACAACGTTTTCATTACTTATATCTAAACCTATTTCTTCTTTTACTTCTCTTACTATTGTTTCATATGGAGTTTCTGAGTGTTCTATATGACCACCAGTCGCAGAATAAATACTACCTTTTTCTTTTGATGTAAGCTGCATCAAAAATTCACCTTTACTATTTTCTATATAAATAATCGCAACACCTATATGTTCATCTTTACCAAAATCTTCATCTTTAGTATGTCTTTCTACTACTTTACCAGTAATTTCACCTTTACTATTATAAACATCAATTAATTCCATACTATCACCTATGACAATTATATCATAATTTGACCATTTTTACATTATATTGTATAATATAGCTCGTTTTGAAAAGGGGGTTGTTTTATGAAAAAAATTATATTTAATCAAGATAATATTATCAGAAAATATGATGAAGGAAAAGAAGCATTTATCTTTTTCTATAAAACTGATGACGGAATAGTTGCGCTTAAATACTTTAAAAGAATTATTGAAAATACTTTTGGTGAAAATACTGTAGTAACAGATGAAATAATGAAAAACAAAGAAAATAAAATAAAATTAATCCCAGAAATAGAAGAATTAAACAAAGATGTAAAAATATATGATCTAGTATATGATAAAGAAGGAAACTTTGTTGGATATACAATGGAAGTTGACTTATATAATAGTTTAAATATATATAGAAGTAGTCATAACAATGAAAAAAAGATAGAATTATTAAAAAAACTAAGAGAAAGAATAGAACAATTAAATGAAAAAGGAATATATATTGGTGACTTTAATCCATCAAATTTTGGAATAAAAGAATACGGAATAAAACTATTTGATTTAGATAATTATAGAATTGGTGAATATGATTTTGATTTTAAAGATACATTTGTTAATAAATTTGAAAAAAAATCATCAAAAAAAGAAAATATAGATAATTATTGTTTTAATTATCTTACACTATATTATTTAATGAATATTGTAAGTTTAAATGTCAGTTCAGAAGTTGATAAAAAGGGATTACCAAAAATAATAAGAACTGATGAAAACAAAAAATTATATGAAAACTTAAAAAATATTAATGATGATTATGAACCAAGATACTTTATTGATAGTCAAAAAAGAAAAAAAGGATTATTTAAATAATCCTTTTTTTAATCTCTTAATTTTATATTTAATTTAGATTCTACTGATTTAATAATATTATTAAATACTTCCATTACTTCTTCATCTGTTAATGTTCTTGTTGGGTCTTCAAATGTAAGATTATACGCAATTGATTTATTTCCTTTATCTATATTATCTCCTACGTATAAATCAAATACTGATATATCTGTAAGTAATCTTCCGCCTGCTCTTTTAATTTCTTTAAGAACATCTTCATTCTTCATATCAATTGGCATAACAAAAGCTAAATCCTTTTTAATATAAGGTAATTTCGATGCTGGTTTAAACTTAATAGGTTTTGTTTTAACATCTAAATCATCTATTGATAATTCAAGTACATATATTTCATCTTTAGAAACTATTGGATGAATTCTTCCAAAGAATCCTACTTTATTTTTATCTAAATAAATATCTGCGCTTATTCCAGGATGTAAATTTTCTTCATTACTTTCTACAAAACTATACCTATTCTTTAAACCTAGATAATCAAGTAAATTAGTAACAATTCCTTTAAGAACAAAGAAATCATTCTTAACAACTTTACCTTGCCATAAACTAGAAATATAGTTTCCATATAACGCAACTGCTAAATGATTTTCTTCTTTAAAATCACCATAGAATACTTTACTAGTTTCATATATATTAATATCTTTTAATCCTCTTGATTTATTATACTTAATAACATCAAGCATAGAAGGAATCATAGTCTTTCTAAGTGCACTTCTATCAGAACTCATTGGATTTGGAATAATAATAGTACTTCTATCTTTATAGAACATATCCGCAGTCTTTTGATCTACTAATGAATAAGTTCTAGTTTCATTTAAACCTAAAGTTCTCATTCTCTTACTAACAGTTTTCTTAAATCCAAAACTATGTTCAAACTTTCCTTCTCTAGTTGGAAGAACAGGCATAGTATTTTTAAGATTATGATATCCATATAGTCTACCTATTTCTTCAGCAATATCATTAACATTTTCCTCTATATCTAATCTTCTTCTTGGAATTATTGCAATAAACTTGCCAGATTTTATTTCATATTCAAAATCTAATTTTTTAAGTTCAGTTTCAATATCTTTATCAGTTAATTCTAATCCTAATAAAGAGTTTACTTTTTCAGTAGTAAATTCTATTTTTTTAACTTTTTTATCTTCATTATCATATTCTGCTTTACCAGAAAGCACTTTACCTGAAGCATATTTTTCAAGTAAGTAACATGCTCTATCAAGTGCAGCATCAGTATATTCAAAATTAAGTCCTTTTTCATAACGAAGAGATGCTTCACTTCTTAAATTTAATCTTCTAGCAGTTTTTCTTATATTAGTTGGATTAAATATTGCACTTTCTATTAATACTGTTTTAGTATTTTCATCAACATCAGTATTAAGTCCTCCCATTACTCCAGCGATGCATACTGCTTTATTTCCATCAGTAATAACAATATCTTCGCTAGTTAATACTCTTTCTTGTTCATCAAGAGTAGTTATTTCTTCATTATCTTTTGCTTGTCTAACAACTATTTCGTCTCCTAATTTATCTTTATCAAAGAAATGAAGTGGTTGACCATATTCAAGCATAACATAATTAGAAATATCTACTATATTATTTATAGGTCTCATACCTGCGCTTATTAATCTATTTTTAATAAATTCTGGTGATTCACCAACTACTAAATTTGTAACCATCTTTGCTTTATAATAAGTACATTTATCAGTATCTACTTTTAATGTAAATTGATCATTTATATTATCTTTTATTTCAGTATAATCAGCTTTAGGTAGTTTTACTTTTTTACCTAAAATAGTACCTATTTCATATGCAAAACCTATATGGTATCTACAGTCATTATTTTTATGTTTATGTACATCTAAATCATATAAAGTATCTGAAACTCCTAAATATTCAAATGCATCCATCCCAACAGGTGCATCCCCTGGTAATTCATGAATCCCTTTTTTATAGTTTTCTTCATTATCTTCTTCTAAACCAAGTTCACATAAAGCACAAATCATTCCATTAGATTCTTCTCCTCTTATAGAACCTTTTTTTATTTCTCCACCAGGTAATTTAGCTCCTGGTAAAGCAACTATAACTTTAAGTCCAGCTTTTACATTAGGGGCACCACATACTATTTGACGAATATCAGTACCAACATCTACTTGACATACATGTAGATGATCTGAATCTGGATGATCAACGCAAGTTTTAACTTCACCAACTACTACATTATCTATATTAGTTTTAATTACATGTTCAACATTAATTCCGGCTTTAGTAACTTTATCTGCTAATTCTTCTAGATTTTCATCTTTTATATCTATATAATCTTTTACCCAGTTCATACTTATCATGTTACTTCACCTCTTTTCTATCAAAATTATCTGTTTCTCTTAAATCATTTTCATGCATAGTTCTCATATCAGTCATATTATATTTAAGCATAGCAATTCTTTCTCCTGCCATACCAAATGCAAAACCTTGCCATTTTTCTGGATCATACCCACACATTCTAAGAACATTTGGATGAACCATTCCACCACCAGCGATTGTAATCCATCCTTTTGGCTTACACATATTACAACCTGAACCATCACAATATATACAACTCATATCCATTTCTACACTAGGTTCTGTAAAAGGATAATAACTAGGTCTAAATCTTGCTTCAGTAGTTTCACCAAATGTATGTTTAACAAATGCATCAAAAGTACCTTTTAAATCACTTAAAGAAATATTCTTATCAATAACAAGTCCTTCTATTTGAGTAAACTCTTGTTCATGAGTAGCATTAATATCTTCTCTTCTATATGTTTTACCAGGACATATCATTCTAATTGGAGTTTCACCTTTACCATCAAGCATCACTCTAACTTGTACAGGTGAAGTTTGACTTCTAAGCATTAAATCTTCATCTTTTAAATAATATGTATCTTGAGCATCTCTTGCAGGATGATCTTTTGGTAAATTAAGCATTTCAAAGTTATATTTATCTAATTCTATCTCTGGTCCTTCATATACATCATATCCTAAACTAATAAAGAAATCAGACGCATCATCTACAACTTTTTCAACGATTGATGGTGAACCATTTTTAATATCCATCCCAGGCATAGAAATATCTACTTTTTCACTTTCTAACTTCTTATTTAATTCTTCTAATTCATATTTTTCTTTTAAAGACTCAACTTTAGTTATAACATCATTTCTAAAATCTGTGATTAATTTACCAAATTCTTTCTTTTCTTCAATAGATAAATCTCTAAGACTATTAGTAAGTTCACTAACAGGTCCTTTTTTACTTAGATATTTTACCTTTAATTCATTAAGAGTATCAAGATTTTTTACTTCCTTTATTTTTTCTTCAATTTCTTTTTGTAATAAAGTAATTTTTTCTTTCATATTATCCTTCCTTTCAAACAAAAAAATCTATAAATGTAAGGACCAAACACGGCGGTACCACCTTACTTTATAGATTTACTATACTCTCTTATTTTTAACGCAAATTACACGCTATAACTTTCATTATAGAACCTAGAGAATGAATTCATATAATGTTACTTGTTAGTTTCCACCATTCTAACTCTCTATTAAGCACTAATTATACTACTACTTTCTCATCAACGTTTATGCCAAAATTATAACACATTCTTTACCTAAATACAAGCACTTGATTAATAATTATTGTTTATGATAAAATATAATCAATGAAGGAAACTTCATATAATAAAAAGGAACATTCACTAACCTGAATGTCTACCTTTTTTTGAGGGAAGACATTTAAGCTATAAGCTTAAGTGTCATTTTTTTATTTCTACTATTATTAGTAATAGAAGGAATAAGATGATTGATATCGATTTTAATACCTTACAAACGTAAATACGTTTTTTCATCATACCACCTCCTTCCTTTTAGAATGAAGGTAGACACTTAAGTTTTGAACGTTCCAATAATAATATTCGACATTCGATTTAAATACTCCCCTTTTTTATTGAAATATATTTTCTTATATGTTAATATGTATGTAATGAAGGAAACTTCATATAATAAAAAGGAACATTCACTAACCTGAATGTCTACCTTTAATGGTTGAGACATTTAAGCTATAAGCTTAAGTGTCATTTTTTTATTTCTACTATTATTAGTAATAGAAGGAATAAGATGATGGATATCAATTTTAATACCTTACAAACGTAAATACGTTTTTTCATCATACCACCTCCTTCCTTTTAGAATGAAGGTAGACACTTAAGTTTTGAACGTTCCAATAATAATATTCGACTTTTATAACATGAATTCCTCTAATTAAACGCAAGTTCTACATCCAAATCATTATCAACATACGCCAAATATAAAAATATTATTCCACTCACTAATATTAAAAATGATCCTAAAGAAGATAATAATATCTTCTTTTGTTTTTCTTCAGAATACTTATTTAAATCTTTTAAACTAGAATATGAATCATAAAAGAAATAAATATAAACAATTAATAAAATAGAAAAAATTATTATTAATATTTCTCTATATTTTTCTTTAGATCTAATATTATTATTAATAAAATAATCTTTTTCTAAATAATTAGAATAATAACTAAGACCTATTATGCCTAAATAAATAAGCCAAATAAAATTTTCTATTTTTATTTCTTTTAATCTATCTTCTATTTTACTATTCATATTATTATTGTATAATAACTTTGTGATGTTTATGAACGAAGAAAATCTAAAAACTTATTATAATAAATTTAACGAAGAAAAAAGACTAGATACAAAGCACGGTCAAATAGAGTTTTTAACTTCAATTAAATATATAGAAGATTATTTAAAAGAAGGAAATAAAATTATTGATATAGGTGCGGGTACTGGTAAATACTCTAAATATTTTTCTGATAAAGGATATGATGTATTCGCAGTTGAATTATGTAAATCTAATTTAAGAGAAATAGAAAAAAAGAATATAAAATGCATACAAGGAAACGCAACTAACTTAAAAAAGATAGAAGATAATTCATTTGATATAACTATTTTATTTGGACCTATGTATCATTTAATATCTATTGATGAAAAAGTTAAAGCTTTAGAGGAAGCTAAAAGAATTACTAAACCTGGTGGTTATATATTTATAAGTTACTGTATGAATGAATACGCAGTTATTACTCATGGTTTTATTGAAAATACCATTAAAGATTCTATAGATAATAATCTTATTGATAAAAATTATAAGATCACATCAAAAGAAACAGACTTATACTCTTTTGTTAGATTAGAAGATATTAATTATTTAAAAGATAAATGTAATTTAAAAAGAGTAAAAATCATTTCACAAGATGGACCAACTGAATATATAAAGAAAACTATTAACAAGATGACAAAAGAAGAATTAAATATTTACTTAAATTATCATTTAAGTACTTGTGAACGAACTGAATTATTAGGTTCAGGAAGACATATATTAGATATATTACAAAAATAAAAGACTATTTTAATATTTCATAAAATAGTCTTTCTTTTTCTTTATTATTACTTGAATCTATAAAAGTAATTTTACCAGTATTATTACCTAATATATTATTTTCTTTTAAAACTTCTTTAGTATGTTTTGCTACTCCCACACTCCCATCATAGAAAGTAACAGGACCTAGTACTTTACTTATTTCTTCTTTTATTAGTGGATAATGAGTACAACCTAATACTACATTTTTTACTCCCCTATATTTACCTATTTTATTATTCAAATAATTTATAATCTTTTCTTTGTTACCCTCTTCTATAAGATCCGCAAGACCTGAACAAGATAAAAGAATAGTATTATGATTATCATATGTATTAAATAATGTATGAAACTTATCACTATTAATAGTTGCGTTAGTGGCCATAACTAATGTACTTTCATTATCTACTGATTTATAGGCTGGTTCTATCGCAATAATAGGAATACTATATTTATTTCTTAAATAATCTTTAGATATCGCAGAAGCTGTATTACACGCAATTACTATTAATTTACAACCTTGGTTAATAAGATAATTTACTATCTTATCAGAAATATTTACTATTTCTTCATTAGTCTTATCTCCATACGGATTATTAATAGTATCAGAATAATAAATATAATCTTCATTTGGTAGAATCTTAATAAGTTCTTTCATAACAGTTACTCCACCAATACCTGAATCAAATACTCCTATCAAAAAATCACTTCCTTATAATGGTGCTAGATGCAGGAATTGAACCCGCAACCTACTGATTACGATTCAGTTGCTCTACCAATTGAGCTAATCTAGCAAATGGTTGCCCCTGTAGGATTCGAACCTACGCATGCTGGAGTCAGAGTCCAGAGCCTTACCGCTTGGCCAAGGGGCAATCCTATAAATATTTTATCACAAATTATTCTATTAATTATAAAAATATGATATAATTTTTTTGTAATTGCTCTAGTGGCGAAATTGGTAGACGCGCCAGACTCAAAATCTGGTTCCCCTTAAAGGAGTGTCGGTTCGAGTCCGACCTGGAGCACCATAAAAAAATAAAATATCTTACATTAGTAAGATATTTTTTTATTCTACTATATATACTGGTGTTCCTTCTTCTACCATATAATATAATGATTCTATAGCATCATATGGCATATTTACACATCCATGAGTTGGGTTATAAGTATAAATATTTCCACCAAAACTATGTCTCCATGTCGCATCATGAAATCCATGAGAATTACCAATAAATGCCATCCAATAATTTACTCTTGTATCATATGATTTATCAGCTGCTACTAATCTAGCATTAGTTGTTTTATATAGAACTGAATATGTACCATATGGAGTATCTCCACCATACCCTGTTACTACTGGAGAACTTAAAGCAAGTTTACCATGTTGATAATATTCTAATTGTTGATTAGATATAGATACAGTAATATATGTATTCTTAAATTTTTCTTGTACAATTATTTTAATTTCTTTTTTTGTCTCGTTTTTGCTTGAATCTGATACAGTATAAGTTTGTTTATACTCTCCTACTTTATTAACTTCAACTGATCCATCTACTTTTACTTTGCTAGTTAAATCTCCATCATAATTATCAAATGCAGAATATGCAGGTTGTACATACTCACCATTTTCATCTATATAAACAGTTTCATCAGATGCAATTGTTAATTCTGGTGGAACATTATCTACCACGTTAATCTTTCTAACAAGTAATTTTTCTATATTTAAATAATCTATTCTTAATTTATATGTGATTTTATAAGTACCAACTTTTTTATAATCTACTTTACCCTTTACTTTAACTTGATCAGATACATCTTTTTTATATAATTTAGCTACAAAACCTTCATCTTTATATGTATCTCCATAATTAACAACAATAGTAGAATCACCTTTTAAATAAAAATCAGTAAATACTATATTCTTTTTAAAATAAAATAATCCTACTATAACTAAAAGCAAGAATAAAATGATTAATTTTAAAATTAATCTTAGTTTTCTATTTTGTTCAACAATTTTTTCAAAAGGTATTTCACTATAATCTTTACCCATAAAATTACCTCAAATCTATTGTTTTTTCCCCTTGCACTAAACGTATTATAACACTAAAAATAAAAATGAGAAATAGTTATTTCTCATTTTTTATTTTTTTAAATTATCTAGTTTTTCTTTCATCATTTTATATGCCATACCAGGGTTTGCTTTACCTCTAGTTTTCTTCATAACTTGACCTATAAAATAATCTAATGCTTTAGGATTTTCTGGATCATAAGTTTCAATTGCCTTAGGATTTTCTGCTAAAACTTCATCAACAATTCCTTCTATTGATCCTTCATCTGTAATTTGCATCATACCTTCATCTTTTACTACTTGCATTGGTTCTTTTTTATCTTCTAGAACTTTATTAAATACATCTTTTGCTTGTTTACTAGATATAGTTTTATCATCAATTAATTTAATTAAATCACGAAGCATATCTGGTGTCATATATATTTCATCTATTGTTATCATATGATAATTTAAATATGATAAAATCATACCATTTACCCAGTTACATGCTTCTTTAGGATCTGTTCCTAGTTTAACTGTATCTTCAAAGAAGTCACTTATTTTCTTTTCTTTAACTAAGATATTTGAATCATATTCAGATAATCCATAATCATTCATATATCTTTTCTTACGATCATAAGCAAGTTCTGGAATAGACGCTCTTATTTCATCTAACCATTCCTTTGTTAATTTATATTTAGGAATATTTGGTTCAACAAAATATTTATAATCTACAGCATCAACTTTTGATCTCATACCGATAGTAGTTCCAGTTTCTTCATCCCAACGTCTTGTTTGCTGAATTACTTCTGTATCATAGTTCCCTTCTTCTTTAGCTTTAATTTGTCTTTTGATTTCGTATTTAATACAATCTCTAACTCCACCAAATGAGTTAACATTTTTCATTTCAACTTTTGTTCCCCAGTTAGATGGATCTTCTGGATCTAAACTTTCATCCATAATAGAAACGTTAACGTCACATCTCATATGACCTTTTTTAGTATCACATTCAGAAACACCTAAATATTGATAAACTGTTCTCATATGTTCTAAGAATGCCATAGCTTCTTCACCTGATCTAAAATCTGGTTCTGTAACTAATTCTAATAAAGGATTACCAGCTCTGTTATAATCTATTACAGTTGTATCATATAAGTGATCTGAAGATGCTGCATCTTCTTCTAAGTGAATATTATTAATTCTTACTCTTTTTTCTTCACCTTCACATTCATAATCAACATAACCATAGATTCCTACTGGAATTGGTTTAGTTTCTTGAGTTATTTGGTAGTTTTTAGGCATATCTGGATAATAGTAATTTTTTCTTTCAAAATACATATATTCAGGTTGTTTACAATTAGTAACCATAGATGCTTTAATTGCGTATTCAACTGCCTTTTTATTAACTACAGGAAGAACTCCAGGGAACCCCATATCATATGGTCTGATATTTTCATTTGGAGTTACTGAATAAGAGTTTCTAGCTGAAGAGAATACTTTTGAATTAGTTTCACTAAATTCACAGTGCATCTCTAAACCAATCATTGCTATATAACCCATATTACTTTACCTCCTTTGCTATTTGATTTTTATAATCCATTGCACCTTCTAATGCATAAGCAATATTAAGTACGTTTTCATCATCATAACAATTACCTGTAATATTTAAAGCAACTGGTAAACCATTTATAAATCCATCTGGAATTGTAATTGATGGGAATCCACCAAAGTTACCAACTTGTAAATGTTCTTCTAAAGTAACTGTTTCTTTAGAAAGCATATCTTTATCTCCATCTAACTTTTTAGCTGGACCACTTGAAACTGGTAATATAACTGCGTCATATTTTTTGAATAATTCTTTCCAAGCATCAACAAGTAATCTTCTTACTCTTTGTGCATTTCTAAAGTATCTTTCTTGGTTTTTAGCTTGTAAAACATATGAACCAATTACAAATCTTCTTTTAATTAAAGAAGAAAATCCTTTAGTTCTATAATCTTTAGTTTGTTCATCCCAAGTTTTACCTTCTCCTCTTGGACCAAATATAATACCTGTTAAGTTAGACATGTTTGATGTAGCTTCAGCACATGATATAACTACGTAAACTGATGCTAATGCATTAAGTAAAGTTCTATCAATTGATACTTCTTCTACTTCCATACCTAATTCTTTACATTTATCTATTGCTTTAAAGAAATTATTAAAATGTTCTTTTAATTCATCTGATGGATTTTCATATTCAGCAATATCACATATTTCTTTTATATAACATAATTTTTTACCTTTAACATTACCTGTTAAAGAATCAGCTAAATGAATCTTAGATGAATCCCATGAAGTCATATCGTATTTATCAATACCTTTCATGTTATCAACTACAATAGCAGCGTCTTTAACATTTCTTGTTAATACTCCTAAATGATCTAGAGAAGATGCGAATGGGAATAATCCATATCTAGATATCATTCCATATGTTGGTTTATAACCAACTATACCACAGTATGCAGCTGGTTTTCTAATAGAATCTCCAGTATCTGATCCTGTTGCATATGGATATACTCCTGCTGCTACAGCACATGCTGAACCAGCTGAAGATCCAGCACACATTCTAGTTTTATCCCATGGATTTAATACAACACCAGTGTGACCAGTAGTTCCAGTTCCACCCATACCAAATTCATCCATAACAGTTTTATTAACCATTATTGCTCCTGCTTCTTTTAACTTAGCATAAGCAGTAGCATCAAAGAATGGAACATAGTCTTTTAATGTATTAGATGATCCAGTTGAAAGCACTCCTCTAGTTGAATAGTTATCTTTAATACCACAAGGTATACCAGATAAAACATTATCAGTTATCTTAGTACCTTTTGCATCATCTAATATAGTTACAAATGCATTATATTTATCTTGTACTTCGTGTGATAGTTCTAACGATTCTTTTATTAATTCTTCTGAAGTAACTTCTCCGTTTTTAAGCATCTTATGAAGTTCTTCAAGTGACTTATTCATATATTTCATCTTAGCCCACCACCTTTGGTACTTGTACTTCTCTTCCAGTACTATCTTTACAGTTTTGTAATAATTCTTCTATAGGAATAGATTCTTCTGCAACGTCTTCTCTTAATTCAAATTCAAAATCATCAAGAGCATGAGTCATAGGCTCAACTTTTTCTATTCCAGGAATATCATTAATAATATTTATTTGTTCATCAATAATATCAAATTCGTCTAAAACCATTTTGTTTTCTTCAGGAGTTAGACCAATTAATAATTTGTCAGCGTAGTCATCAACCATTTCTTTAGTAAATTTTTCACTCATATTAATCCTCCTCTACAATTTTCAAACCAAGTTCATCTAATTGTTTAGAATCTAGTACACTAGGTGATCCCATCATAGTGTCTTGTCCTGTTGAAGAAGTTGGGAATGTTTGTACTTCTCTTAAGTTTGGTTCATCTAGAATAAGCATAAGAATTCTATCAATACCAGGAGCCATACCTCCGTGTGGTGGGACACCATATTTAAATGCTGTGAACATAGAATTAAATCTTTGTTCTATAACATCTTCTTCATATCCTACTTTTACAAATCCTTTTGTTATTAAATCTAAATCTGTATTTCTAATCGCACCTGATGCCATTTCAAATCCATTACATACAAAATCAAATTGATGTGCAAGTATTTCTTCTAAATCTTCAAACTTGTCATAGTCTTTATATTCATCAAATGGTTTAGAGAATGGATTATGACAAAAATCATATTTCTTTTCTTTTTCATCATATTCAAACATTGGGAAGTCTTTAATAATACATAGTTCTATCTTATCTTCATCAATAAGACCAATTTTTCTTCCAAGTTCATCTCTTATTTGACCTGCAAATTTTTGAGCAACTTTTTTATTTCTATTTGCGATAAAGAACATGACTGAATTAGTTTTCATATCAAATTCTTTAATTAAATTATTTCTTTCTTCTTCACTTAAGAATTTATCAATAGGTCCTTTTAAAGTTCCATCTTCCATTAATGTTATATATCCAATACCTGGCATACCAATACTTGATGCATAATCTACTATTTCATTAAACCAACTATTTGGTTTAGTACCGATATCATCTACTACAATAACTTTTATAGTAGAGTTTGCGAATGGTTTAAATGTAGTATGTAATAAAACTTCTGATGCATCTTTAATAACAAGTGGGTTTCTTAAATCAGGTTTATCAGTACCATACATATCCATCGCATCTTTATAAGCAATTTGTCTAAATGGACGTGGACTAACTTTTTTATTAGTAAATTTACTAAATACATCATAGAATACTTCTTCACCAACTTCTATAATATCTTCTTCAGTTGGATAAGACATTTCAAAGTCTAATTGATAAAATTCTAGTGTTCTATCTTTTCTAGCATCTTCATCTCTAAAACAAGGTGCTACTTGGAAATATTTATTAAGACCTCCTACCATTAATAATTGTTTATATATTTGTGGTGCTTGTGGAAGTGCATAGAATTTTCCTTTAAATATTCTTGATGGCACAACAAAGTCTCTTGCTCCTTCGGGAGAACTAGCAGTTAAAATTGGAGTTTGAACTTCTGTAAAACCTAAGTCATACATTTTGTTACGAAGAAAATGAAGAACATCACTTCTTAGTTTAATATTTTTAGATACTTTAGAATTTCTCATATCAATATATCTATATTTTAATCTAGTATCTTCTTTTACTTCTTTACTAGTTTCTATTTCAAAAGGTATATTATTTGCGTGAGATAAAACTTCTAGATTATCAGTTTCAACTTCAATTAAACCAGTTTTAATTTTTTCATTAATTGTTTCTTCATCTCTTTTAATAACTTTACCAGTTACTTTAATAACAGATTCTTTTGATACCCCTTTTAATAAGTTTTCATCGTGTACAACAACTTGTGTTACTCCTTCACCATCTCTTAAGTCTACGAATAATACTCCACCATGGTCTCTAATAGATCCAACAAAACCAGAAAGTACTACTTCTTTACCTAAATCATCCATTGTTAACTCATTACATGTATGAGTTCTATAAATATTAGCTTTCATATTTTTTCCTCCTTTAAAATATAAAAAAGAAGCATCTATCCCTACTAAGGGACGAACTGCTTCTTTGTATCCGTGGTACCACCCAAATTCATCATATTTCTATGACCTTTGACTATTAACGCAAGTTAACGTATTAACCTACTAATTTCAGTTAATAAACTCCAAGGTGTTCTTTCATAAAACTATCATAATCCATTCTCACCATCTAGGACTCTCTTATATGACTCGTTAAATTACTCGTCCTTTTCTTCGTTTTTGACAAATTTATATTAACACAAAGCACCTTTAAAGTCAACGATGAATGCTTATATTTACATATATTGTAGGCATCCAAAGTTAACGGCAGGTCATTTTGTGCAAGAAAAAAGAGAAC
>JAGAHP010000019.1 GCA_017627015.1 Bacilli bacterium | reverse complement strand
TAAGCGATAGTGATTTACAAAAAGGAGCATCATATGTAACAGATTTACATCCAAATAAAGGAGTGTTAATTTTAAGATATTTACCAGCAGGATATAATTATGTATTGGTGGAGACAAAATCACCAAAAGGATATAGTTTGCCGGCAGGTACAAATGCAGAAACAAAATTCACTGTCACTTCACAAACAGTAAAAGTAGAAGAAGTAAATGTACCAAACTTACCAGTATCATTGGTGTTAAGAAAATATGCAAGAGATGGAGAATTACTTGAAGGAGCGACATTCAGTATATCAAAAGCGAAGAGTTGTAATATGAATGTAGCGCCAAGTCAAGTAGAAAGATATGCACCATTAAACTTAAAAACGATAAGAGATGGGGTATATGAAGTAAGACCAGCAGGGGATACAACAAAATTTAAGACATGTACAGATAAAGAAAATGCACCATGTAATGAAATAAATAATACATTAACATATACATCAGATAAGAGTTATGAAAATTATTTAAATACATATGCAGATTATCAAAACTTAGTAAATGATAGATTAGAAAAAGTACCAATAGAGGCAGGAGAAGCATTGGTACAATATCTAGATTATGGAGAATGTTATATAATAGAAGAAGTAGAGGCACCAAAAGGATATACATTACCAGATGAAGAAGATAGATTTATAATGGTAAAAATAACAGATAAAGCAGAGGTAGTAGATACATATGAACAATTTGTAAATACACCAACACCATTTAGTTTCTATAAACAAGATGAATATGGAAAACCACTTGATGGAGCGAAATATAAATTACAAAAGTTAAATGACAATAAAAAATATGTGGATGTAGCAGTAACATTAGATGAAAACTTTAAAGATGAATTAGTATATAAAGTAGATAATAAAGGTACAAACTACATAATGGAAACAAAAGGTGGAAAAGCAACAGTATCATATCTAGAAGAAGGACAATATAGAGTTATAGAAGTAGAGGCACCAGCAGGATATGAATTACCAAAGAAAACATTAAATGTAGCAACATTCTTTGTAGATAATCAAGGAAGAGTATATGGAAGTAGTATAATCGCAAATAAACCAAAAACAGAAGTAAAAGAATATAAACCAGAATCAGAAGCAAAATTTATAGTCAATATAGATACAGGACAAGAAATAATAAGATATGGATTAATAATAACAGTAATCGTACTAGCGATAGGTGGATTAATTTATATACAAAGAAAGAATAAGAAATAGGAGGATAAAAGATATGGCAAAAGAGAATAAAAAGAAAAAGGAAAAAACACAAAATATAAAGATAGTATTAGTATCTTTTATCCTAATACTTCTAATAGGGTTAATAGTATATGCGAGAAACTTTAGGAATTTTTCAACAATATCTTTAAGAACAAATAATAAAGATTACTATAATATAAGTGATTTAGTTGTGAATAATATAAAGTATTTAGATAAAGAAAAAAAAGTAGAAAAAGAGTTTGGAAAACCAAAAAAAGAAACAACAAAAATAGTAGGAAATTATATATATAAGATAAAAAAATATGATGGCTTAACAATAACAATGAGAGAAGATTATTCAGATTATGTTGTAGTAAAAGTAGAAGTAACAAGTAAAAAATACAAAACAGGAAGAGAATTAAAAGTAGGAAATAAAATAACAAAAGTAATGAAAAAATATAGAATAGATAAAAAGAAAAGTAATTACTTATATGGAAATTATTCACTAAAGGCATTAGATGATAAAGCAGTAACAAAAGAAGTATATCTAGGATACAGAGATAAAGATAAAGTTGAATATATAACAAGAGATGCGATAATAAATAAAAATAATTCAATAATGATTTCAAAAATAGTATATGAATACAAATATGGGAAAGTAAGAAAAATAACATGGAGTTATGATGTAGAATAGGATCAATTTTTGATCCTATTTTT
>JAGAHP010000018.1 GCA_017627015.1 Bacilli bacterium | reverse complement strand
TTTCTAATAACTCTTTCAGATAGAACAGCAGTTTTACCTGATCCTGCCCCAGCAGAAACTATTATATTAGATTTATCTTTTAGTATGGCATCATTTTGTTCTTTAGTCCATGTTGGCATTATCTTCACCTCCTAAAAAATTCAAATCTGTTATTTCTTTTAAATATTTAATATTATTTTGATTCATATAACATATATCTTTAAATTTACAGTATTCGCAGCTTATATTTTTAAATTTTATTACTTTTGGATCTATTTCAAAATCAGCAGAAAGTATCATGTCTCTTGCGTTATCTATTTTTTTATCTACTAATTCTTCTAATTTATCCATTTGTTCTTTAGTAAGTAACTTAGAATAACTACTAAAACCATTTGATGTTTTAGAAAGAGATTTAACTACTCTACTATTTTCATATGTAGAATCAAATTCATTTAATAATTCTTCATCATATAAAGAATAACCTTGTAATCTTAGATTATCTTCTTTTTGAAGACTATAATCTTTTTTAGTATCTATCTTTGGTATTGGCGTAAGTATTTTTTGTAAGTAGAACCCTACTACTTCACTATTTTTAAGATCACCTTTCTTAGATAAATATAAATAAACTGGTAATTGTAAATTTAATCCATAGTAACAATTAGATAAGTTAAGATCTTGAGAACCAGTCTTATAATCTACTATAACTAGTAATGTTTTACCATTATAAACATGCGTTAATAATTTATCTATAAACCCTATAAATTTAACTTTAATAGTTTTATCTTTGTTTATTTCAAATTTATTTTCATATAAAGCATCTTTAAAATTACTATAACTATATTGTTTTTTTATAGATTCAATTACAAATAATAGATCTTCTTTAATTTTCTCTATAAAGAATTCTTCTTTATTAGTAAAATCTTTTTCTTTTATATAATCATAGTATTCTTTTTCAAAGTCAAAATTATCTTCAAAACATTTTGATAATATATCATGAAATAAATTACCTATAAATATTGCGAATGTTTCTTCATATTTATCTAGTTTTAATATATTATTTATATAATATCTAAACTTACATTTATAAAAGTTATCTATTGATGAATATGATAAAGTTAGTTCATTATTTATATATTTATAAAGTTTTTCTTTATCTAGACCTTTAAATTTATTATCATAAGACATATATTTAATATCTTTATAGTTAGAGAATAATACTTCTAATCTATTTGTTTTTTCTCCATATTTAACAAAATTATCTAAGTCTTTTGATAATAATAGTTTATTTAATGAATTAGAATAATTTAAACTACCCTCTTCTTCTTTAACATCAAATCCTAGTTCCTCAATTAAAGTAGATGGATAATACTCATTAAATGGAGTTTTATCTTTATAAGATATAATTAAGTTTTTAATAGATTTAATATTATTAATAATAGATTCTTTTTCTATTTTATTTATTTTTAAAGACGTAGATATTCCTAATTCTTCTTTTTCTTTATCTGATAGATAATCTTCATCCTTTTTAACAACAGGATAATTACCTTCATTAAAACCTAGTAAGAATGCATATTCATCATCTTTAATACTATTTAAACTTTTTATTTCTATTTCATTTTCAAATAATGATCTATTAGTTTTAATAGTTTTAAATTCAGAAGTAAGTATATCCTTTTTAATATCTTTATCCATATCAAAACTATACTTATTTAAAGTATCTATTATCTTGTTATAAATATATACGTTATCTTCATCATTTAGATTTATTTCTGGTAAAGTATCTATATCTTTTAAGAAATCTTGTACTATTTTAGTGGAATAAATACTTTCTTTATTAGTATCTATATTTAAATTAAACATATTAAATACTTGTTTTAATATAAAGTTATATTCTGACGGTACATTTATTAGTTTTATCTTATTTATATCTATACCTTTTTCTATTAACTCTCTTATTTTAGAAGATACAAATACCACTTCATCAAATATATTATTAAATTTATATATATCATGTTTATAGTCTTCAACTTTCTTTTCTATTATTTCATAATCTAAATCTTTTAATAGTTTTAGATCATATTCATTAATAAAATCATAACCATAAATATAAATCTTTCTAGTTTTTATATAATCATAAAAATATTCATTATAAATAAGAAGATCTTTTATTTTTTCTTTAATCTTTTTTAATTCTATTAATTTTTGATTATTAAAAGTTTCTTCATTTATATAATATAAGTTATCTAATATGGTTTTAGCGTTATCATACTTATAATTATAGTTCTTCATTAAATAATAAATAGCTTTTTCATCATACGTAAAAGTTAAGTTATTTATAAATTCTTTTAATGAAAAGAACTTTATATCTATTAATAGTTTCTTATTTGTTAATTCTAATAATAATTCCTTCTTTATATTTTCTGGAACTATATATACTCTGTTGTCTTCTAAAACCATATTACCACCTACTTAATTATACCATAAAAAAAGA
>JAGAHP010000017.1 GCA_017627015.1 Bacilli bacterium | reverse complement strand
TTTTACTTTAATATATTTCTTAGGTTTATTTACTGGTTATGGTAAAGAAGTATATTCTACTAGTCTTTTAAATATAATTAAAAATATTTTTTTACCATTAATAGGAATTTTATCTCTTGAAGCATTAAGATATAATTTTATATCTAATAACAAAGATAATAAGAAGGTTATATATTTTATTACATTCTTAATAATATTATTAGACATTTCACTAAATTTTTATCTATTTAAACTTGATTTAACTAATTTGTTTATTTTTATAACAGTAACAGTATTACCATTAATATTTAAAAATAGTTTACTAAGTTATATAGATTATAAAGTAGGTTATTTCCCTTGTATATTATATACAGTTACATTATGTTTATTTAAGTATTTAGTGCCTTATAAACCGATATTAGGTAATTATTTAAGTTCTGTTGTTAATATAGCTTTTCCAGCTTTGACATACATATATTTATCTAGAATGATATCAAATGAATTATATGATAAAAATAAGGCTATTAAAAACATATTAAAAGTTACTTTTATAGATATTCCATTATTATTACTATTTACAATAGGAATAGGATTGATTTCAGGATTCTTTAAATATCATTTAATTGGAGTAGAAAAGAGTTCTATTTCAAAGATAAAAAAAGGTGATGCGATTCTAATTAATAAAAAAATCCAATATAAATCCTATGATGAAGGAGATATAATTGCTTATTCAAGTAATAATAAAATTATTATTGATAAAGTAACTAAAACTAAAACGGATTCTCATGGAAATACTAAAATATTTATTACTAAAGAAATAATAAAAGGTAAAGAAAATAAATATAAGTTAGTTGATGAAGATGTTGTTTTAGGAAAATATGTTAATTTTAAAATAAGTAAAATTGCTAAGCCAACTATATGGTTCAAACATTTTATAAAAGGCGATCTAAAATAAAAGAAACTAGTTATCTAGTTTCTTTATTATTTCTGAAGCAGATTTTGAATACGCCCTAAATAAACCACCAGCGCCTAGTTTTATACCTCCAAAATATCTAACAACAACAATTAAGACGTTATTTAAATTGTTCTTTTCTATAACATTAAATATAGGCATACCAGCGGTACCTTTAGGTTCACCATCATCATTTATTTTACCGGTATTATTAATTTTATATACATAAACAACGTGTCTTGCTTTTTTATGTTCTTCTCTAATATTATTAACAATACTATCAACTTCATCTATATTATCTAGATTATATAAATATGTAATAAATCTAGATTTTTTTATTTCAAATTCATTTGTAATCATAATATCACCAATTTAATTATACTATAAAAATACCAAATATGATATAATTTAAAAAGAAGGGAAATACTAATAAGTGATGAATATGGATATAAGAGAAAATATTAAGAAAAAATTAGCGTTATTACCAGACTCTCCAGGTTGCTATCTTATGAAAGATGAAACTGGTACTATTATTTATGTTGGTAAAGCCAAAATACTTAAAAATAGGGTTAAGAGTTATTTTAGAGGAGAAAAGTATGGTAAAACAAAACTGCTTGTTCAAAATATAGTTGATTTTGAATATATAGTAACAGGTTCTGAGAAAGAAGCTTTACTTCTTGAAATAAATTTAATAAAAAAATATGATCCAAAATATAATATTATCTTTAGAGATGATAAACAATATCCATATATTATGCTTACTTATGATAAATATCCAGAACTATCTATTGTTAGACCAAATAAAAGAATGAAAAGAAAAAATGTTAAGTTATTTGGTCCATATCCAAATAGTTATGCTGCTAAAAGAATAGTGCAAATATTAAATAGAATGTACCCTTTAAAAAAATGTAAAACTTTTAAAGATGACTTATGTCTTTATTATCACATTGGTGAATGCCTTGGTTATTGTAAACTTGATATAGATAAAATTATTATGGACAATATGGTACTTGAAATAACTAGTTTTTTAAATGGTAATTATCATGATATATATAATAAGTTAGAAAAAGAAATGCTTAATGCTTCTGAAAAATTAAATTTTGAAAAAGCAAAAGAAATTAAAGAAGTAATGGAATATATCAAAGTTGTACTTGAAAAACAAAAAATTGACTTTAATGATAATGTAAATAGGGATATATTTAATTATTATGTATATAAAGATTATATAAGTGTTCAAGTTCTTCACTCTAGAAACGGTAATTTAGTTGAAAGAGATAGCTATGTTTATGAACTAAATGAAGATGAATCAGATGTTATGAATAATTTTATCATATCTTTTTATGAACAAGATGATAGATTTAAACCTAGAGAAATACTTGTTCCAACTGGCTTAGATAATGATTTGCTTAGCGAAGTGTTAGATGTTAAAGTAATAACTCCTCAAAAAGGAGATAAGAAAAAATTACTTGATATGGCAAAGGAAAATGCGAAGATCAAGATTGAAGATAAAATCAAACTAATTAAAAATGATTACAATAGAACTGTACATGCTTGTGAAGAATTAAGTAAAAAAATAGGATTTGAAGTACATAGAATAGAAAGTTTTGATAATTCTCATTTGTTTGGTAATTTTAGAGTTAGTGGTATGGTTGTATTTATCGATGGTAAAAAGAGTAAAAAAGACTATAGGAAATATAAAATAATTAGTGACGCTAAAGATGATTATCATATGATGCAGGAAGTAATTGAAAGAAGATATGCAAGAGTTATCAATGATGATTTAAAGGCACCAGATCTAATACTAGTTGATGGTGGACTTATACAGATTAATGCTACCAAGGAAATTCTTGATAATTTAGCTTTAAATATACCTGTATATGGAATGCAAAAGAATGATAAACATAGAATCACTCATTTAGTTTCTCCTGATGGAGAATTTATTGAAGTAGAAAAGAATAGTGATTTATTTCATTTTCTTGACACAATAAGTGAAGAAGTACATAGATTTGCTATTTCATACCATAAAGAAATAAGAAGTAAAGGTACATTCTCTTCTAAATTAGATGAAATTCCAGGAATTGGTAAACAAAGAAAAAAAGAACTATTAAAGAAGTTTGGAACACTAAAAGGAATACTTGATGCATCTAATGAAGAACTTGAAAAGATTATTCCAAAAAGTGTAATACCAGTATTAAAAGAATATTTACAAAAGTAAATATTTTTTTTATAATAATTTATGAGGTAATATGTATGAATGATAGAAAATTTTTAATATTTAGAATATTTATTATTACATTAGCGGCTTTTTGTTTGATATGGATAGAATATAAACAAAAAGAAATTATAAAAGAAGAACAAAAAGTAGTAAAGGAACAAAAAAATGAGATAACTGAAGAAATAGTTATCGACGCTGCTAAAGTATATATATCTAATAATCAAGATTATTTTGCGGATTTATTAAAAGAAGATTTAGAAATAAGAATAAATACAGATGATTTAGTAAAAACTAGATTAATAAATAATAACAAAAATTTTAAAGGTTATGTAAGTGTTTATAAAGATGAATTCACGTATAATAAAATTAATGATTTTTTGATAAATAATATTAGTGATAAAGATTATGAAGCTAATAGTAACAATGAAAAAGATGCTTATGATATAAAATACTATTATAAGGCTGAAGATCCTAAAAACTATATTAAATATAATGGCAAATTATATAGAATAATTGGTATTACTAATTCAAACGATTTAAAAGTTATATCAACTGAAAACTTTACAGAAGAAAAATGGGGTAAATCAGGAAATATTAATTATTTAAAAGATAATGATAATGTTACTGAGGATGGATATAAAGGTATTTTTTATGTAGGTTTTGTTAGAAGTGAAACAAAAGATGTACCATCAATTATAAAAAATGAAAAAAGAAATAATACTTATACAGTAGGTAACCCTAGATATATAGGAACTTATTCTTATGTAAATGTATCTGATATTGTAAATGCATCTTCAGCATGTAAATATAATAATATTACAAATATTAACAAAGAAACATGTAATAGTTATTTATTAAATATGCTTGGAAATACATATACATCTACATCTTTAGAAAATGATCAGGTATATAAAGTAAATGATAAATATGAAGTAATTTCTTCAAAATTAGAAGATAATATTTTAATTAAAAAAGTACAATATATAAGTGGTTTAAGTGAATATAATTGTGGTAATGGTACATTTGATAATCCATATGAGATAAAATAAGAAGACTTGGGTCTTCTTTTTCTTTACGTTTTATTGATATTTATATGCATAAAATAAAAAGATTTTAGAATATTATGATAAAATAATATTGTAGGAGGCATTTGGAAATGAAAAAGAAAAGAAGAATAATATTTAGATTGATTGAAATTATAATAATAATAGGAGTACTTTTAGGAATAGTAGTATGTTTTTATTTAGTAAGTCCTGTATCTAGTAAAAATGAAAAAGTATTAGTGACAATTGAAGAAAAAACTAATACAAGAGAAATAATTAATTTATTAAAAAAAGATGGATTAATTAAAAGTAGAAAATTTACTTTATTATATGTTAAATTAAATAAAATTAATAATGTTCAACATGGAAATTTTGAATTAAATAGAAATATGGGATTAAAAGAAATTTTTAAAACATTAACTAGTACCCCAAAACAAGCGACTAAGACATTAACTTTCCATGAAGGTAAAAATATGAGAGGTTTTATTAAAACAATAACAGAAAATACTAAAATAACTGAAAATGATATAATTAATACATTAAATGATAAAGAATATATAAAGTCTTTAATGGATGAATATTGGTTCTTAACTGACGATATTCTAAATGATAATATATATTATTCATTAGAAGGATATTTATATCCTGATACATATGAAATATACGAAAAATCTACTATTAAAGATATTTTTAAAAAGATGTTAGATCAAGAGGAAAAAGTATTAGATAAATATAAAACTAAAATAGATGAATCAAATATGGGAGTTCATAAAATTATAACACTAGCGTCAATCGCAGAATTAGAAGGTAAAACTACCGATGATAGAAAAAATATAATTGGTGTATTTTATAATAGATTAAATACTAATTTACCATTAGGTAGTGATGTTACTACATATTATGCTGCCAAAGTAGATATGGGTGAAAGAGATTTATACCAAGCTGAAATAGATAGTAATAATCCATATAATACAAGACCAATGTCATCTGCGGGTAAGATACCAGTAGGTCCAATATGTAATCCTTCATCTGATGCGATAGATGCTGCAATTAATTATACAAAAAATAGTTATTTCTATTTTGTTGCTGACAAAAATAGTAAAATATATTTTAGTGAAACAGATGCAGAACATACATCTACCATTGAAAAATTAAAAAAAGATGGTTTATGGTTTACATATTAGAGGAATAGGTATCTATTCCTTTTTTTATGTATTTATGTTATACTATTAGCGTTGAGAGGTGAATTTATTATGAATTTAGGCACAACAAATATATTTGATACAAGAGATTTTAATGATATCTTGGTTAAAGAAACTTTAAACGATGCTTCTATAGCTCTAGAAGAAAGGGGATATAATTCGATAAATCAATTAGTTGGTTATCTAATTAGTGGAGATCCTGGTTATATATCAAATTATAAAGAAACAAGAAAAAAAGTAACTAAATTAGATAGAACTGATATAATTGAATTTTTACTTCGTAATTATTTAAATAAATAATGAGATATATTGGTTTAGATTTAGGAACAAAGACATGTGGTGTAGCAATTAGTGATAAATTAGGTATAATAGCGTCTTTTTATAAGACAATATTCTTTAAAGAAGAAGATTATGAATCACTAATTAATCCAATTAATGAAATAATTAAAGAATATAATATAGAAAAAATAGTTTTAGGTTTACCTAAAAATATGAATAATACAGTTGGTTTTGCAGGTGAAAGAAGTATTTCTTTTAAAAAAATATTAGAAGATAATTTAAAATTAGAAGTAATATTAGAAGATGAAAGACTTTCTTCTGTAGAAGCAAATAATATAATGATAAAATCTGATATATCTAGAAACAAAAGAAAGAAAAAAGTAGATGGTTTAGCGGCTACTATAATATTACAAAGATATCTAGATAGAAAGGACAAATAATATGCCAAAGAATGATAATAAAAATTATTTTACATATATAGATAATGAAGGTAATAAAAAAGAATGCAGAATACTATATACATTTGATTTAGCTGAAACTAATAAAAACTATATAGTATATACAGATGAAACATTAGATGAAAATGGAAAATATAGAACTTATGCATCTACATTTGATCCTAGTAAAGAAACTAGTGAATTAGGACCTATTGAAACTGAAAAAGAATGGAAGTTAATTGAAGGTATACTTGCTAACTTAACTAAGGATGAAAAGTAGTATGGATGAATATTTTTTAGAAATAGAAAAATATGCAAAAGAAAATGATGTCCCAATAATGAATAAAAGGGGCATTAATTTTTTATGTAGATTAATTGATAAGAATGATGTAAAAAATATATTAGAAATAGGTTCTGCAATAGGTTATTCTGCTTTAAAAATGGCTTCAGTTAGAGATGATATAAAAATAGTTACTATTGAAAGAGATCAAGAAAGATATTTAAAAGCTATTAAAAATATTAAAAAAATGAATAAAGAAAAACAAATTAATATTATATTAGGGGATGCATTAGAAACTGAAATAACTGGTTCGTATGATTTAATTTTTATAGATGCTGCTAAAGGACAAAATATAAAGTTCTTTAATAAATATTCAAAACTACTAAATAAAAAAGGATTAATTGTTACAGATAATATGTTGTTTCATGGATTAGTAGAAGAAAAAGAAAGAATTAAAAATAAAAATTTAAGACAATTAGTTAATAAGATAAAAAAATATATTGAGTTTTTAAAGGAAAATACTGAATATAATACTAAATTTTATAAAACAGGAGACGGAATAGCAGTTACTACTAAAAAGGAGGATTAATGAGTGAGATATTTGTACCACTTACATCAATAGATAAAAGTGATTTATATGTAGATCATGATATTGATGGTCTAATAGTGGGATTAGATAAGTATAGTGAAAACTTTAACAAATTATTTAATTTATCTGAATTAAAAGAGTTAGTTAAAAAGACTAATAAAAAGATATTTGTTGCTTTTAATAAATTATACTTTAATGAAGATATAGATAAAGTAAAAGATGCAATAAATAATATAAAAGATATGGATATTACAGGTATATGCTTCAGTGATTTAGGTGTATTAAATATATTGAAAGATATAAATTATAAAGGTGAAATAGTTTGGATAGGTAATCATTTAGGTACCAATTCAAATACAATTAATTTTTTAGAAAAAAGAGGAGTTACACATGCCTTATTAAGTACTGAAATAACTATTGATGAAATTATTAAGATTAAAAAGAATACAAACATTAAAATTGGTACTATTTTATATGGTTATTTAAATATGGCTACTTCTTCTAGAAAGTTATTAACTAATTATTTTGAATATATAGATCAAAATAAAAAAGAAGATACATATATAATTAAAGACAAGATAAAAAATAAAGATTATTTTTTAGTAGAACAAGATAATACTAATTTCTTTACAAATGATGTATTGAACGGTATTAAGTTTTATCCAGAATTGTTAGAAAATGGTATAGATTTTATTATATTAGATAATTTTAAATTAGATAAAACTAATTTTTCTAATGTAATAGAGGCGTTTTCATCATTAAGAAGTGCTCCAAATGATAATGATTTTATTAAATCTTTAGAAAATGTGGTAGATTCTAATACTGAATCAAATACATTTTATGGCTTTTTAGATAAGAAAACTGTATATAAGGTGGAAGATTATGAATAGAGTGGAATTACTTGCTCCTGCAGGCGATTTAGAGCGTTTAAAATGGGCCTGTTTATATGGTGCAGATGCAATATACTTAGGTGGTGAAAACTATTCACTTAGAAGTAATGCAAAAAACTTTACGTTAGATGAAATTAAAGAAGGAGTAGAATATGCTCACAAAAGAAATGTAAAGGTATATGTAACTGTAAATATAGTTTTTCATGAGAATGATGATGAAAAATTAATTGATTATTTAAAAAAATTAGAAGAGTATGAAGTAGATGCTATTATCGCATCTGATATGTTTATTTTAGATTTAATTAAAGATAATAATATTAATTTAGAATTTCATTTAAGTACTCAAAGTTCTTGTTTAAATAAAGAAGCTGTTAAATTCTTTCAAAAAGAAGGAGTTAAAAGAGTAGTACTTGCTAGAGAATGCTCAAAAAATGATATTAAAAATATAATAGATGAAACAGGAATAGATACTGAAGTATTTATACATGGAGCAATGTGTATGGCATATTCAGGAAGATGCACATTATCAAATTATTTAACTAATAGAGATTCTAATAGAGGAGCTTGTGCTCAAATATGTAGATGGACATTTGATATATATGATAAAGATAAAAAAATAAATAAAGAAACTGATTTCTCTTTTTCTCCAAAAGATTTATCGTTATTAAAACAAATACCAGAATTAATTGATATAGGTGTTAAATCATTTAAAATAGAGGGTAGAATGAAATCGATTTATTATGTAGCAACCCTTCTAAGTGTATATAGAAGAGTAATTGATAATTATTATTCAGGTAATTATAAATATAATGAAAAGGATGATATAGAAGTTAAAAGATGCGCAAATAGAGAAACAACACCTCAGTATTTTGATAAGTTCCCTGGAAAAGATGAACAGTATTATATTGGAAGACAAGAAAATACTAATCAAGACTTCTTAGGAGTAGTTCTTGAATACGATGAAGAAAATAAAGAGATAGTTCTAGAGCAAAGAAATTATTTTGAAAAAGGAGATATTGTTAATATATTTGGTCCAAAAAAAGAATCATTTAATATTAAAGTAGATTATATAAAAAATGAAGATGGTGATCTAGTTGACGCTGCTAGACATCCTCAAGAAATTTTAAGAATACCTTGTGATAAAAAAGTAGAAAAATATGATATAATTAGAATAGATTTTTTAGACTAGCAGGAGGTATTCATGGAAACTTTAAAACAATATGTATATAAAAATCTTGAAATGTATGATAGAGATAGACAAAGTACAATTAAATGTGTACTACAGTATTTAAAAGCAGATCAGGTATCAGCAAATGATTATTGTTTAATCTATTTAAATAAATCTTTAGAAGAGAGCAATTCAAGTGAAATAATTAAACATATGGTTTTAAATAGTCCGTGGGGATTTTCTTATAAAGAAAATAATATAGCGAAAGAAACTAAAAATATAAAGAAGAGAATACTATCGTTTAATGAAGATTTTGATAGAGATGAGATTTTTAACGATTAGTTATTGAATCTTCTTTTTTTGGTGTTATAATAATTAATCAAAGGAAGGATTTTTATATGACATTAATTGAGTATATTTTAGACTGTTTTGATGCTGCTGCATATATTGCAGAAAAAAAGGGAGAAAGATTTGAAATAACTTCTCAAGATTTATTTGATAATGAATCTGAAGCTAGTTTTGCTAAATCATGGGATGCAGAATTATTTTCTAAAAAAATATTAAAAAAAGATTTAAAAGATGCATCTTTTAGAGAAATATATGGTTCTTTTAAAGCAATATCAAGACATATTGAACTACAAAACATTTCTTATGAAACTTTAAGAAATTCTGAAGAAGAAGAAAGAAAAGAGGATCAAAATAACATTTATCAACGTTATAGAAATGGAATGAAAAAGAAAAATCTTATCTATAACGATAATTATGAACCAAGTTCGGAAGAAGATTTCGATTAATAAATTATTACTAAATTTAAGAATGTTTGTTGACAAACATTCTTTTTTATAGTATCATTTTTAACTGTTAATACATAAAGAGGTGAACAGTTATGAAAGGTGTAAAAAAAGAAATCTTTTTAACAAAAGAAGGTCTAGAAGAAATTAAAGCTGAATTAGAAGATTTAAAGCAAAATGTTAGACCAGAAGTTATTTCACAAATTAAAGAAGCAAGAGCTCAAGGAGATTTATCTGAAAATGCAGAATATCATGCAGCTAGAGATAGACAAGGTCATGTTGAAGCAAGAATTAAGGAACTTGAATATATAGTAGATAACGTTACTATTATTGAATCAGGAAAGAAAGATAAAGTTTCTATTGGATCAACAGTAGAAATTAAATATATAGATGATGATGAAATAGAAGAATATTCTATAGTAGGTAGTACAGAAGCTGATCCTTTTGAAAATAAAATATCTAATGAATCACCAATTGCAATTGGTATTATGGGTAAAAAGAAAGGTGAAAGAGTTACTATTGAAAGTCCTAACGGAAGTTATGATATAGAAATAGTTTCTATTAAGTAGGAGGTATTATGAAAAATATTCATGAAATAGAAGTTAAATTAGAAGGAAAAGAATGGACAGAAGCTATTGATAGAGCTTTTGAACAAGAAGTAAAAGAAGCTAAAGTAGACGGTTTTAGAAAAGGTAAAGTACCTAGAGCTGTATTTGAAAAAAAATATGGTAAAGCATCTTTATACTATACTGCAATTAATAATGAAATTGGAAATTTATATTCCAAGGTATTAAAAGATAATAAATTAGAACCTATAATGGATCCAAAAATTGATGTAGTAGATGTTGATGATAAAAAATTAACTATTAAATTTACTATTACTACTAAACCAGAAGTTAAAATAAAAAAATATAAAGATTTAAAAGTGAAAAAAGAAACTGTTAAAGTTACAAAAGAAGAAATTGATGCAGAAATTGATAACTTAAGAAATAGATATGCTGATTTAGTTATTAAGACAGGTAAAATTGAATCTGGAGATATAGCTGTTATAGATTTTGAAGGTTTCTTAGGTAAAGAAGCTTTTGAAGGCGGTAAAGGTGAAAACTATTCATTAACAATTGGAAGTAATACTTTTATTCCTGGATTTGAAGATCAATTAATTGGTCATAAGGCAGGAGATAATGTAGATGTTAAAGTTACATTCCCAGAAGAATATCAAGCACCTGAATTACAAGGTAAAAAAGCTACATTTAAAGTAACTATTCATGAAGTTAAAACTAAAGAATTACCTGAATTAGATGAAGATTTCTTCTTAGATTTAGAAATGAAGGATGTTAAATCAGAAAAAGATTTAAGAGCAGTTACTGAAGAACAAATAAAAGCAAGAAAAACATATGATGTAGAAAACAAATATATTGATGATTTACTTGCTGAAGTAGAAAAGAATACTACAGTTGAAATACCTAATGAATTAGTAGAAGAAGAAATAGATAGAATGATTCATGAATATGGTCATAATCTAGAAATGCAAGGTATTAATTTAGAAATGTTCTATCAATATACTAACTCTGATGAGAAGGCTCTAAGAGAACAAATGAGAAATGATGCTGAAAAGAGAGTTAAATATAGATTTATGCTTGAAGAAATAGCTACTTTAGAAAAAGTTAAAGTAACTGATAAACAAGTTGATACTGAAGCAGAAAAATTAGCTAAACAATATAATGTAACTAAAGAAGAATTCTTAGCGCATTCTGGTGGTGTAGAAGCTATTAGATATGATTTAACTATTCAAAAAGTTATTAATATAATTAAAGGTGAAGAAAAATAAGACAGATTATTCTGTCTTATTTATTTTTTCTATTTTTTCATAAGTATCATTTAAACTTTTTTCATATGCCGAGGTTAATTTAGCTTTATAATATTTTTTATCTTTTAAATTATCTGGCATATATTGTTGCTTAACATAACTACCTTTATAGTCATGAGGATACTTATATATTTGTGAATCTATTCTAATAGTATCTGGTACTGGATATATTTCACCATTTTGAACATCAGCATATGCTTTTTCAAAAGCAGCATATGCACTATTAGATTTAGGAGATAAAGCCATTTCTGTAATAGTTTTCGCAAGTATTATTCTAGCTTCGGGCATACCAACTCTTTCACATGCATTAATCGCAGCCTCTACTTTTAATCCCATATTAGGGGAAGCTAGTCCTATATCTTCATATGCTATTACTGTCATTCTTCTATAAATACTATCTAAATCTTCTTGAAGAAGTAATCTTGATAAATAATGAAGTGATGCATTAACATCTGATCCTCTAATAGATTTTTGAAAAGCAGATAATAAATCATAATGACCAGTTTCATCTTTATCAGAAAAGAATACAGGTTTAGAATTTATCTTTTTAATAGTATCAATAGTAATATGTCTATCAGAAGTAGAGTAGTAACACATCTCTAATAGATTATAGGCACTTCTAAGGTCATTAGAAGAAAGTTTTGCTATTAGAGTTATTTCTTCCTTACCAATCTTAATTCCTTCTAAATAAGGGCTTTTAATAGCGTTTTTAATACCTTTAATTATATCTTCGGTAGTTAATGGTTTTAATTCAAATATAGAGCATCTACTTCTAATCGCAGGATTAATCTTATGGTATGGGTTAGATGTTGTTAAACCAATTAATGTAATTAAACCATTTTCTAATACTGGTAGTAATATATCTTGTTTATCTTTATTTAATCTATGTATCTCATCAAGTATAAGTATTAAACCACCATACATTTTAGCTTCTTCAATGACAACCATTAAATCTTTTTTATCATTAGTAGTAGCATTTAAAAATCTGTATTTCATATCTACACTATTTGCAATAACTGTTGCGATGGATGTTTTTCCAATTCCAGGATTACCATATAAGATCATAGAGAATATTTTCTTATTCTTTATAAAGTTTTTAATAGGTCCATCTTTACCAACTAAATGTTCTTGACCAATTATTTCATTTAGTTTTGTTGGTCTTAATTTTAACGCTAATGGTTCACTCATAATAATCACCATTTATATTATAACATTAATTTGTATTTTTTATATAATTATGATATATTATTACATGTCAAAAAAAGGGGGTGGGATATATGCAAAACCTTAATCAATTAAAGAAACATATTCTTTCATTAATAGATGATTCTTGGTCTGATTTAGAAAAAACAAGATTTGTTTATTTAGAGGCCGGAAAATATTTAGAAAAGCATACTGAATTTTATTTAACATTAGATGATAAATTAACTTATTCAAAATTAGTTCCTAAAAAACTAGATAAAGTTTATCTTGGTAGACTAAGAAAAGAAGAATGGAATAAAATGATTTGTAAAACAGGCGCAGAATTTATAAAAGACGTATTAGAGGAATTAAAAATCAAATCATTTTTAGTTGAGACAGTTGAGTATATTAAAGTAAAAGGTATGAAAAACCATCTTCATCATTTTTCTTTGTGTGTGAATGTTGATAATGAAAATATATTCCTAACTCCTGCATCTGACTATTCTTATATAAAAGAGGGTATGGCTACAAGACACTTTGGAATAGATGTTCCTTATATTGTTGATGGAAAATACTTCTATAAAGGACCAGAAATACCTCATAGAGTTCTTACTAAGCATGAACTAAAGAAAATTGATGAAAAAATAGGTTATTTAACTAAAATAAATAATAACAATAAAGTATATTATACTTATATAGATGATGAATTAAGTAAAGATAAAACTTCTTATGATGAATTTTTGTCATATCAAACTCCATTTTATAATTCAATATTACCTGAAGATGATGAAAAAAAAGAAATAATAAAATTAACTGATCCAGATAATGACTGGGATTTACTACTTACTAAAATATCTATATTTGTTGGAGAAAGACTAGGAAAAATAACAGGTAAGACCTATAATTATCATAACTATATAAATAAGAATAACTATGATAATTGGTGTGATTATTGTGAAAACATGTTTGATCCAAAAGATTATAAAACAAGTGATGTATATTACGCTAATCCAAGTTTATTATTTAATAAAACAAAAAAATTATGTTCCTTAATATTAAAATTTAAAGAAGCAGAAGAAAAAGGATTAAATTTAAAAGATGATTATATTACTTTTAGAACAGCGTTTAACAGATCACTTCTTGATATATCAAAACACTTTATTGATAGTAAACTTGTAATTGAACCAAAAGATAGATACGAATATGTACCTAATTCTTATATAAATTATAAGTTTAGTAGATTTTTTCCTGAATTAATGAATGCTAATTGTGGTTTAAAGGAAGAATTAAATTATTGTGGTTATTCGGATCAAAGTGAAATTGTAAAAAGAACTATTGAATATATGTTTCAGGATCTAAATTTAAAGAACTTAGTTAAAGAAGAAGATAAATCATTTAAATTAAGTCCAATATTTAAAAGAATTAATCTTTTTTCAGTAAAAAATAAACATAAAGATGAATACTCTATGTTTATAGCGATAACTGATTCTGAAGAAGATAACAATTCTGCTTCATATTGGTATAAATATGATTTAGTAGATAATACTTTTGAAAGAACTACATTTATTAAATTATTAAAAGAATGCTCTAAAAACGGTAAATATGAAGTAGTTAGTAATAGATTAAAATCTTTATTTGAGGACTTAGAAAATACTGGAGAAGTAATAGGTGATATACATAAATTAGAGCTAACAAAAAGAGACTAGTGTCTCTTTTTATTTTTGTATTTTTTAGTTTCTTTTGTTTCTATAACTAATTCTTCAAAATTAGAATCTAATAAATAGAAATCTTCTGCGGTGAAATTAGTATCTACTGATTTTTCACCAGATCTATATTTTTGCAAAAGTAATCCTATAGATTCTATTAATTTATAATATGCATCTGAATAAGGTTCTATATCTTTAACTTCAGGCTTTTTTCTTTTTAATTCAAATTTTGATAGATATTCACTATAATTTAAAATTCTTTGAATTTGAAAAGCTTTTGGATTAAAAGAATAGTACTTTTCTGATTGATCTTCAATAGCGTCATCATCTAAGTAATCAAATACATAATCATCATCAATTGATGTAAAATCTCTTATAGACATAAAATCACCCCTCTTCTTAAATTTTCTGTATTATAGAATATTTTGTAATTATTGTCAAATTTTAGAACATAATGTATAATTATGATAGGTGATAATATGTCAAATAGTATTATAAATAGACTTGCTAATCTAAAAGATAGACTTACAATTGTAAAAGATAAAAAATCACTTAAAGAGGGTACTCAGATTATATCGGATGATAAAGTCAATTATATTGCTAAAAATATGATTGAAAAAGATTTGTTAGCAGACAAATATATAGATAAATTATTAATATCAAATAAATATTTAAAAACAGTTAATAAATATGATATAGATGAAAATGAAGTTAATATTAATTTATCTAATGATGAAATAATAGAATATGCAAGAACAATAATTAGAAGTATAGATGAAAATTTGTTAGATGATTTTAATTCTTTTGTTAAGAATAAATCAATAAAATTTAAAAAAGGGAAAAAAGATTCAAACAAAAATATATCATACGCAGATGCTATTTTAAAAGAACATTATCTTTCAAGTGAAATAGAGTTAGTTAAAAAAAATTCATATTCTACGGTGTGCGATTTAGTACATGAATTTATGCATATAACTAATGTTCAAGATAATTTTATATCAGAAGATTATAAAAAAATAAAAATGTCTTGGTTATTTAGATTAAAATACACCGAATTTATATCTATATTTTTTGAAATGTATTCAAAGGATTATTTAATAGATAAGTATAATCTATCTAAATTTGATTTTAATAAATCAGAAAGAATAATTGATAATAAAAACATTTCAATAAGTAGTTTAAATTATTTACCATTTCTTATATATAAAGAATTTGGTAATATTACATATGATAATTATTTAGAAGTTATTAAAAAATATGATATAGAAGTAGAACCTGATATTAATTCATATAATTCTATTAAAAACATATTCTATGATACTTTTGAAGCGTTAGAAGAGAATTTTCAAATAATTGATAAACACCCAAAATTAATAACTAATGGAAAAAAAATAGATGGTTTAAGAAACACAGTAAAAGAAAATTTATATAGTAATAACTATCTATTATCAACACTATTATATTATAGGAGTAAAGGTATATATAATAAAAATGATGTTCTAAAACTAAGTAAGCTTATTAGAAAAGCAAATGATATAGAAGTTTTTAAAGATCCTTTGATTGAAAACATTGAAGAAATGTATGATAAAATTAAAGAAGATGATATAGCATTTATAAACTTAGATGAAGATTTAAATAAAAACTTTAAAAAAGTAAACAGAGGTAATTTATTATGACAGTTAATAATGAAATACAAGATTATATGAACTATTTATCACTTGAAAGACAACTTAGTCCTAATACTATAGATGGTTACAAAAGAGACTTAGAAGATTTTTATAAATTCGTTAATAAATCATATAGAGTTATATTTAAAGAAGATATAATTAAGTATATTGAATATTTAAATAAAAAAGTTGGACCTAAAACTATTAATAGACATATTGTATCTATAAAAAACTATTTTAAATATTTAGAAAGAAACGAACTTATTAAAAATAATCCTATGACTGATATAACTGGTCTTAAAACTCCAAAAAAGATGCCTAGAGTATTATCAGTAGAAGAAGTAGACAAATTATTAGATATAGAGTTAAAGGACGCATATGATTATAGAAATAAGGCTATGCTTGAATTAATGTATTCTTCAGGACTTAGAGTATCAGAATTATTAAATTTAACTATAAATAATATAGATTTCGATATGAATTTAGTTAGGATATTTGGTAAAGGGTCTAAAGAAAGAATAGTACCTATGTCTGATATAGCAACTAAATATTTATTTGAATATATAAATTTATATAGAAATACACTAATAAAGAACAAAGTAACTGATATTATTTTCCTAAATTCAAGAGGAAATAAATTATCAAGACAAGGATTTTTTAAAATATTAAAACAAATAGCTTTAGAAAAAGGTATAAATAAAGAAATATCACCGCATGTATTAAGACATTCTTTCGCAACACATTTACTTAATAATGGTGCAGATTTAAGATCAATACAAACTATGCTTGGACATGAAAATATTGAAACAACACAAATATATACACATGTATCAAATAATTATGTTAAACAAAATTATGAAGAAGCTCATCCAAGAAGCAAGAGATAGGAGGAACTATGAATAAAGAAATATTAGAAAAGTACAATTATTGGTTAAATAGTGAGTTTTTAAGTAAAGAAGATAAAGAAATATTAGAAAATATGTCAGATGATGAAATTGAAGGAGCATTTTGTAAAGAATTAGAATTTGGTACCGCAGGTATTAGAGGTATTATGGGATTAGGTACTAATAGATTAAATACTTATAATATCGGTAAAGTAACTCTAGGCTTAGCAAACTATTTAAATAAACATTATACAAATCCATCAGTAGTTATTGGATATGATACTAGACATAACTCTAGAGAATTTGCATTTAGAACTGCATTAGTACTAAATAATGAAGGTATTAAAACATATATATTTAAAGATATTACAAGTACCCCTTCAGTATCGTTTGCAGTAAAATATTTAAAAACAACTTCAGGAATAGTAATAACATCATCACATAACGCTAAAATATATAATGGGTACAAAGTATATAATAATAAAGGAGGTCAAATAGTGCCTCCAGAAGACGATTTAATTATAAAAGAGGTAAATAGTATTACTGACTATAATTTGATTAAAGAAGCACCTCTAAATAATCCTTTATTTAATTATGTTGATGAAGAAGTAGAACAAGAATTTAATGAAGAAAATGAAAAAGTAATAATTAATAAAGAACTATTAGATGAATATTCAGGCAAATTAAAAGTAACTTATACTTCATTTCATGGAACAGGTATAAGAGTGGTACCATTTATATTAGAAAAATTTGGTATTAGATATAATTTGGTAAATGAACAATGTAAGATTGATCCAGATTTTACTTATGCACCTGAACCTAATCCAGAATATGAGTTTAATTATGATCTTGCTAAAGAATACGCAAAAGAACTTGATTCAGACGTAATTATATCTTCTGATCCAGATTCAGATAGAATGGGAGTATTATATAAGGTAGATGATGATTATGTAATGCTTACAGGTAATCAAATAGGTACTATATTCACATATTATTTATTAAATAATTTAAAAATAGTTAGAAATAATTATATTGTAAGAAGTATTGTTTCTACAAATATAGTAGATAAAATCGCAGATTATTATAACACTAAAGTAGTTGAAGTTTTAACAGGATGTAAAAATATTGCCAAAGTAAAAGAAGAAGATCCTGATAATTATATATTTGGTTTTGAAGAAAGTCTAGGTTATATGTTTGATATCAATATTGGTGATAAAAACTCTTTTTCAGCAATTATTTTCTTAATTGAGATACTTTGCTATTTAAAATCAGAAAATAGGATTCTAGGTGATTATTTAGACGAAATTTATAAAAAATTTGGTTATAATTTAACTAAAACAGATAGTATTACTTATGAAGGAATAGACGGAAAAGATAAAATGGATGAAATAATGAATAATCTTAGAAATAATAATATGTTTAACGAACAAGAAAAAATTGATTATTCTACTAGAGATGATGAATTAAAAACAAATGCGATTAAGTTTATAATGAATGAAAATGAGTATTTTATTGTTCGCCCATCAGGTACAGAGCCCAAAATCAAAGTATATTATATTGTAAATTATAACGATCAAGAAGAAGCATATAATAAATTAAGAGATTTAATTAGTACTGTAACACAAAAGATCAAATAAAAATATTTGGTCTTTTTATTTGCTTTAAATTAATTTTTATGGTATTATATCTCTGCTAAAAAAGGAGTTGAAGCAGATGGCAAAACTAACAAGATTAGAAAGACAAAAAAGGGAACAAATTAATTCTATTTATGCAGAACATAGTACTGACAAAAGAGAATATTATAAAACTTTTTATGATATTTGCCTTAAGAATAGTGGTAAAGATTTAGATGCATTATTTGAAGAATTAAATAAAGTTTTATCTAAACATGGAGAAGTAACAATAGATAATATTGGTAAAAAATTAACAGAAATGGGAGATTTATATCCAAACAAATCAAATGAATGTCTATATATAATAAATTTAGGTCTTTCAATAAAAAACAATAGTATGAAAGGTATTATCAAGTATTCAAGACTTTTAAAAGAAATTGAAACAAAAAGAGAAGAAAATAAGAAAAAAGGTCTAGAAAATAAACAAAATCGTACAAAAAATAAACAAAAATCTTGTGATGAAAGAGCAAATGTTTTAATGGATAGGGTCATTAATGGGGAAGATATTACTGATTTTTCTAAACAAGAAATTACTAATATCATTGATTATATTAGAAAGAATATCAGTAAAGTAGATCAAGATAAATATGTTAAGTTTGTAATAAAATATAATAAATTAAATACATATGATAAGAAAGAATTGTCTTTATTAAGAGAAACTCTTGAGTACTTTTCTTTAGGCGCTAAAAGTACAACAAATAAGATTAATGATTTAGATTTAGATAAAGAAGAGGATATTGAAAAGTTTAATGAATTAAGAATATATGGACAAGAAAATTTAGATCCTTGTGTTTTAAAATATCCAAAGAAAGTACGTTCGTGGGATTTATCAAGATTAAAAAAATATAGTTCATTATATACAAAATATTTAAAAATGATGGACATGATGATTAATGATGGAAATATGGAAGCTTATAATATATTAAGTCAAGCAGATAAAACAGCATTAGATTTCGAGTATGATTTCATGAAAGAATATACAAAAGAATTTAAAAAAATATATGATTGCTATATAAGAAATATTCAAAAAATATATTCTGCAAATGACGAATGTATAAAGAAAATGAGTAAAAGATTTTCAGAATCTATTATTAAGGAGAGTAATGATGAGAAAAAGCTATAAACCAAACAGAAGATTAGGTTATTCTACAGAAGTTAGTTATAGTTATAATAAAAATGAAGTAGAAGTTTTAAAAGATTTTTATAATTCAATGGTCGCTAATAAAAATAAACCTTTAAGTGAATTAGTTGAATCAATATCTAAATCTAATTATATTAAAGCTACTAAAGAATGGATTGAAGAAAAAATTAATGTAATAACAAAAACTCATTCAGTTAGAGAAGGGGAAGAATTAAGAGTTATACTTAAATTAGCAGTAGCATTAGAAGAAAATAATTTAGATAAAATTTATAAAAACAGATTAGAATTAGTTAGAATTGAAAAAGATAAAGAAATGATTAGTAAATTAAAACGTAAAGGTCTTATGTCTGCTCCTAAAAAGCAAGCAAAACCTAAAGATCAATTAATAAGTGAACTAAAAGAAGATTTAAATGTCATTCTAGAAGAAAAGAAAAATCCAGAAGAATTATATAAAGAAGGTAAAATTAAAACATCACAATTTTCTAAAAAGCTTTCAGATAATATAGATGCTTTTGACACTGATACATACATAGATTATTTATGTAGTATTAAAGAAGATAAACCTATAGAAGAAAAAGATTTATTAGATATGATTTATGTTTTAAAACATTTTTCTTCAAATCTAGCAATGAATTTAAATGCTATTTTAGCTTTAAACCCAGTTACTGATGAAGAAATAATTAGAGGTTTTAAAATTGATGGTGAAGATGAATTAAAACCAATGTTTACTGCTAGTATTGATAAATTATATGATTGGAAAGTTAAAAAAATTTCAGAAAGACTTCAAGTATATGTAACTTTATTAACTAATGCTAACAATATGTTAAAAGGATATTATGGTAGTGTTAAACCATTAACTTCTAAAAATAAGAAAGTATTAAATGAACAAAGTCCATATTTTATGGATGATTATGAAAATATGATAAATATTTCTAAAACTTATAAAAGTAAAATATTAGAATCTAATTATCAAGACGATGATAAAAAAGAAGAATTAGATACTAAATATAAAAAGAGAATGGTATTAAGATAACCATTCTTTTTTTAGTTATATATATTACATATATATAAAAAATTGATTTTTTGCTTAAAATTGTTTACAAAAATCTAATTATTTGTTAATATAACAACCCAAGAGAAAAAAGGGGTTTTTTAGTGTCTGGCATCAGGGGGATGTAGGTTATGTATAAGTACATTAAAAGACTAATGGATATCTTACTAGCTCTAATAGGTTTGGTTTTTGCATTCGTTCCTATGATTATAGTTGCAATCGCAATCAAGTTAGAATCAAAAGGACCAATAATATTCAAACAAGAAAGAACTGGCAAAGATGGAAAAACATTTAAGTTATATAAGTTTAGAAGTATGACAGTAGATAATGATGTTCTAAATTTTAAAACTGAAAACAAAATAACAAAAGTAGGTAAATTTATAAGAAAAACATCATTAGATGAGCTACCACAATTCTTTAATATTATTAAAGGAGATATGAGTTTCATTGGTCCAAGACCTTGGATTACTGAATACTATAATAATTTTAATGAACATCAAAAAAGAAGAGTAGAGGTACTTCCTGGAATTACAGGACTAGCGCAAAGCATAGGTAGAAATAACTTAAATATATTTGAAAAAATAAATTATGATATTGAATACATAGATAATTTCTCTTTCAAGATGGACTTAAAAGTAGTATTAATGACTATAAAGACAGTTTTATCTAAAGAAGGAGCAGAACTATCTAAATATGGAATAAAAGAAGAAATAGAAGATTTAAAAGCACAAAATGCTTAATATAAGGGGTACACATTATAATAATAAAACAACAAGAACTGCCTAACCAGCAGTTTTTAGCACGTATTGGGGGTAAAAAAATGGAAAAGTTTTCAGTTCTAATGTCTGTTTATTTTAAAGAAAAACCAGAATATTTAGATCTTGCTTTAGAAAGTGTATTTAATCAAACCATTAAACCAAATGAAGTAGTATTAGTAGAAGATGGAAAACTTACTAAAGAACTAGATAAAGTAATTGAAAAATATGAAAAAAAATATAGAAAAATACTAAAAGTAGTAAAATATGAACAAAATAGAGGACTAGGAATTGCACTTCATGATGGATTGTTAGAGTGTTCTAATGAGATAGTTTTCAGAATGGACACCGATGATATATGTGATAAAAATAGATTTGAAAAACAGTTAAAAGCATTTAAGGAAAAAAATGTTGATGTAGTAGGTTCTAATATTACTGAGTTTGATGAGGAAATGAAGCATATAACTGGCATAAGAATAGTAAAAGAAAAAAGTGAAGACATTAAAAAAATGGCAAAAAAAAGAAATCCAATTAATCATATGACTGTTGGATTTAAAAAATCTAGAGTTATTAATTCTGGAAATTATGAAAGTATGTTATATTTTGAAGATTATTATTTATGGGTAAGAATGATAGAAAAAGGATATAATTTTTATAATTTACAGGAAAATTTAGTAAATGTTAGAGGTGGAAACTCAATGATAAAAAGAAGAGGTGGAATAAAGTATATTAGATCCATAGTCACTTTTGAAAAAACACTTTTGAAAATGAAATTTATTAATCTTTTTGAATTCTTTATTAATATATCTGAAAGAATTTTCTTCTCAATTGTTCCAAATAATTTCAGAGCTACTTTATATAAAAATGTATTGAGAAAGTAAAAGGGGAGATTTTATGAAAAAAATAATATATCTAATCAGTTCATTAAAAGGAAATGGACCAAATAGAGTTTTATTAAGTATGCTTGAAGGAATAGATAAAACAAAATATGATGTATATATAATTTCCTTCCTAAATGATAATGATTTAAATTATTTAGAAATTATTAAAAAGAAAGTTAATAATGTATATTTATTAAATCTAAGTAAAAAACATCATATAATCACCAAAGGAAGAAAAAGTGTACAAAGTATAGTAGATACTATATATCCTGATATAATTCATTCTCATGGAACTTTACCTGATATAGTTAATGCAAAAATAAAGACTAAATCAAAAAAAATAACTACTATACATGACAATATGTTTGAAGATTATTTATATCATTTTGGATATATAAAAGGAAAATTAATAATAAAATGGCATTTATATTATTTAAAAAGATTTTATAAATGTATTTGTTGTTCTTCCTCTTCATATGAAATATTAAAACGACATTTAAAAAATACAACTTTTATTAGAAATGCAATTTATAAAAAAGAAAGAAGTATTGTTGAATATAATAAAGTCAGAAATAAAATAAGAGCTAAATATAATATTAATAAAGATGATATAATATATTTATTTGCAGGAAATTTAACGAAATTAAAAAATGTAATACAAATGGTTGAAAAATTTAATAACAATTTGAATAAAAATGAATTTCTGTTAATACTTGGTTCAGGAGAAATGGAAGTATTATTAAAGAAAACTATTAAAGACAAACATATAATATTTATAGGTTATACAAATAAAGTTAATGAATATATGTGTGCAAGTGATATATATGTATCATTCTCCCTATCTGAAGGTTTTTCAATTTCAATACTTGAAGCACTTGAAAATGATAATTATTTATTAATAAGTGATATACCATCACACAAAGAAGTATTAACAATAGATGAAAATTATTATATAGGTGAGTATTTTAACAGTGATAATTTTGTTAATAAAAAAAATAATATAATAAAGCATATTAAAAATAAAAAAAGTAATGATAGTTTAATATTTTTAAAAAAATATTTAACTATTAATAATATGATGAAAAAATATGAATTATTTTATGATAAACAAATTATAAAAGAAGGTGAAAAAACATGGTCTTAATTATGTCTTTTTTATCAACTATTTTACCAATAATTGTTTTACCCTTAGTTTTACTTTTTTTAATGATTGAAAAAAACAATCATAATAAAAAAATTTATTGTGTTATATTTGCAATTATTGTATCTTTTATATTATATAATTTTAAACCAAATCAATCATTAGATTTATATAGATATTATAAGCTTATGGATTCATTCAGTTTATTAGACTTTTCATCTTTTTTTAAATACTTGACAAGTAACATAGAGCCTATATCTAATTTATTGTTTTACTTTTTTTCAAAAACTAATGATAATAACTTGTTAATATATTTTATTTCACTCATTTCTTATTTAATTCAAATTTATATTATTTTTGATTATCAAGAAAAAAAAGAATTGTCTAATGGTAAATTTAATGTAATTATAATATACTTTTTATCAACATTTCAAATTATATATTATATATCAGGTGTAAGATTTTGTTTAGCAAGGTTATTATTTTTCTTGGCATTATATCAAGATTTTTATAAAGGAAAAAAAGGAATATTAATAATTCTTCTTTATATGATTCCGGTGTTGATTCATCAGAGTATGTTAATATTGTTAATATTTAGATTATTATTATTAATAAATAGGAATAAATTTGATTTTAAGTTTATAATTTTCTTTTTACTTATGTTTATAATACCAAATTTAATATTTAATTTTACTGATCAATTGAGTTCGTCATTTTCATTTCTTGGTTTATTAAGTCAAAGAACAGAGGGTTATTTAAACTCTGGAAATAATTTCTCTAATATTTATAAATTACAATTATGTTTATTAATAATTATGATTATTTATACATTACTAATCAAATATAAAAAAATAGAGACAAATAATAAAATGATAAATTATTCATTAATTGTTATGTTTTTTAGTTTAGTATTCTATAATAGTGCTGTTTTATCTAATAGATTTATTTCAATATGTTCTTCTTATTTTATTTTATTCTTAATGGATTATATTAAATCTATAAAAGGTTTTTTTAGATTTGTTTTAGAAATAATAATTTTAATAATGTCATTCGTTTTTCTTATATTCCAATTTATTCAATTAAAATTTGGAACATACCCATTAATATTTAATTTAAACATAAAAATCACTTTTATATCATTTATTATACTTCTTGTTATAAATATATTAGTTTTTAAAAAAGGAGACAAAACACATGAATAATAAAAAATTGTTTTCAATTATAATTCCAATTTATAATTCAGCTAATACATTGGAGAGATGTATAGATTCAATAATAAAACAGGATTATAAAAATTTAGAAATAATATTAGTAAATGATGGATCAAAAGATAATAGTTTAAAAATATGTGAAAAATATAAAAAAATGGATAATAGAATAATATTAATTAATAAAGAAAATGGTGGAGTATCTTCAGCAAGAAACGAGGGTTTGAAAATAGCAAAAGGAGAGTATATTTCCTTTGTTGATAGTGATGATTATATTGAAAAAAATATGTATACTCTTATTTCTAATACTTTTGAAAAGAATGCTTGCGATGTAGTTATTTTTAATATGTTTTTCGAAAATGATAATAATGAAATAATTTATGATTTAAATCATAGTAATTTCAATTTTAAGAAATTTGATTTCCCGACATATTCCTATTATACAAAAACAATTTCTGGTTATGCTTGTAATAAAGTTTACTCACGAAAACTTATTTATCAAGAAAATCACAATATTAAATTTAATTGTGATGTATATATAGCTGAAGATAGTTTGTTTGGGTATGAGGTTTTTAATAATTCAAAGGATATAAGTTATAGTTATATTAATGATAGATTATATCATTATGTATTATCTAATTCTAGTGCTACTAATACTACATTTAACTATAAAAAATTAACATATTTTGATGTAATAAAAAAAGAAATTGAAATATTGAATGATAATAATATTAACAACAGTTTTCTTAAAGCTGATTATATAATAAATTCAGTTAGATATAATGTTTTTATGAAAAAAAACAATTTTAAATATGATAAGAGATTTGAAAAAATAAAAATAACTGCAAAAAAATTCAAAAAAGAAATTAATTATAAAGAATTAAGATTAGATTTAATTATTAAACTAATCATAGCAAATTATTTTCCATTTTTTTATAAATTTTTATTAAAAAATAAAAATATTTAAATATTATAAGGAGGAATTAAAATGAAAAAAGTAGGATGTATTACTTTTCATGCATCTCATAATTATGGTTCGAATTTACAAGCTTATGCCTTGCAAGAAGTTATTACTAAATTTATTAAGTGCAAATATGAGATTATAAATTTCAGAACAAAACGACAAATTAATGAATATGATTTATATTATAGAAAAAAAGGCTTTAAAAACTTTATAAAAAAATTGTTATATTTTAAATATAACAAAATGCTTATTACTAAATATAACAAACATGAATTATTTATAAACAATAAATTGAAACTTTCAAAAAAAGTTTTTACAAGTTTAGATAGTTTAAAAAATAATAAATTTGATTATGATTGTTGTATAAGTGGTAGTGATCAAATTTGGAATATTAAACCTATAGATTTTGACTGGGCTTACTATCTAGAATTTATTAGCAATTGTAAAAAAATATCATATGCATCATCTTTTGGGCCAATTAAACAAGAATGGTCGAATGAAAATTATTTAAGAATTAAAAATGATTTAAAACAATATGATTCTATTTCGGTTAGAGAACAGGGTAGTTATGATAATGTAAAAAAAATAACAAATATTAATCCGAAAATAAATGTTGATCCTACAATGCTTTTGTCAGCTGAAGAATGGGATAAAATTGTTGATAAAAATAAATTTCAACAAGGAGATTATATTTTTCTATATGATTTAAAAAATAATAAAGAAACCTACAAATTGGTAAATAAAATATCAAAAAAATTAAAACTTAAAGTTGTTGTTTGTAAAGAAGGAAAATATACCATATTTAGTAATTATATAAAACGTTTTGATGCTGGTCCAGAAGATTTTCTAAATTTAATTAAACATGCAAAATTAATTCTATCTACTTCTTTTCATGGTAATGTTTTTTCTATCATTTATAATAAACCTTTTTTTGCCATAAATGGAAATAAAGATTTTAGAATCAATACGCTATTAAATAAAATGAAATTAGATAATAGATCAATTAATGATAAGGATTATATAGAAAAATTAAAAATTGCTTTTAATATAGATTTTTGTGAAGCAAACATACAACTTAAAAAAGAAAAAGAAAAAAGTATTAAATATTTAATGAACTCAATAAATAATTAATTTGCTATATAAATATTACTATATAATATATGAAAGGAGGAATTTTATGCCTAATATATCAAAAAGAAATAATAATTTGATAAAAAATACACTTATTTTTACAATTGGGAATTTTGCTTCAAAATTTTTAACATTTTTTTTGATTCCTTTATACACAAGTGTTTTAACAACAAGTGAATTTGGTAATGTTGATTTAATTTTTACAATTATTACTGTATTAGCTCCTATATTTACTTTAAATATTTCTGAATCAGTTATGTTATTTACATTGGATAGTGAATCAAATAAAAAAGATATATTAAAAATTGCAAATTACTTTTTATTATTATCTCTTATACCATGTATAATTTCTTTTATAATATTTAATTATATTCCTATTTTCAATAATATAGAAATATTTGTAGCATTATATTTATATTTCTTAATTGGAAACCAAATATTCTTATGTGCATTGAAGGGACAAAAAAAAGTTAAACTTTATACCATAGGCGGAGTATTAAATACATTTTTATTAATTATATTTAATTTAATTTTTTTGATTATATTTAAGTTAGGAGTAAAGGGATATTTTTTATCACAATTTCTTTCAAATCTTATCGTATTTATATTTGCCTTTATATTTTCTGGTGCTTTCAAAGTAAATATAAAAAGTATTAATAAACTATTGATGAAAAAGATGATAAAATATTCTATCGTTTTAATCCCAACAACTTTTATGTGGTGGATTATGAATTCTTCTGATAGAATAATGGTCACTTCTATGATTAGTGAATCTGCAAATGGAATATATGCAATCTCTTATAAATTACCAACTTTGATTTCAACAATAATTGCAATATTTAATCAAGCTTGGTTATTCTCTGCAATAGAGGAAAAGAACAGTGATGATAAAGTAGAATATACAAATAAAATTTTTAGTTTAATATTTAGTTTATTATTTATTCTTGGTGTAGGATTAATGTTGATTAGTAAACCTTTTATGAAAATATATGTATCTAATGATTATTATGTAGCTTGGAAATATATGAGTTTTTTAATAGTGGGTGTTGTATTTCAATCATTAGGAACTTTCATATCAACCTCATATAATGTAAATAAAGATAGTAAAGGCTTCCTATTTAGTGCTTTATTAGGGGCATTAATAAATATTATTTTGAACTTTATTCTAATACCTATTATAGGTGTTTATGGTGCGGCTTGCGCTACAAGTATGAGTTATATTTCTGTTTTTGCTTTTAGATTGTTTGATACTAAAAAATATATTAAAATTGATATATTAAAGAAAAAATATATAATATCATTTATAATATTGTTATTATCAGCTTTAGTAATGTACATGAATTTCATAATAAGTGAAATATTATTATTACTATTATTTATATTAATGTTTATTATAAATAAAAATGAAATAAATGATATTTTGAAATTAATATTAAATAAAATTTATAAAGGAGGTAAACATGGAAAAAAATAATATACTAGTATCGATAATTATACCTATATATAATGTTGAAAAATATATAACAAAATGTATAGATTCAATAATAAAACAGGATTATAAAAATTTAGAAATAATATTAGTAAATGATGGATCAAAAGATAATAGTTTAAAAATATGTGAAAAATATAAAAAGATGGATAATAGAATTATATTAATTAATAAAGAAAATGGTGGAGTGTCTTCAGCAAGAAACGAGGGTTTAAAAATAGCAAAAGGAGAGTATATATCGTTTGTTGATGGAGATGATTTTTTAGAACCTGATTTCGTTTCATATATGTTAAACATTATCATTAAATACAATTGTGATATTGCAATATCAAAAAATTGTTTTAGAAATGATAAAGAAAAACAAATTTTAAATGATGAAGTGAATATTTATGACTCTAAAGATACATTATCACTTCTTTTATCTATGAGAATAAATGTTGGATGTTGGAATAAAATGTATAAGAAGAGTGCTATTAATAATTTATCATTTGATGAAAAACAATTCTATGGAGAAGGTCTTTTATTCATTTCAACTGTAGCACAAAAAATTAAGAAAAGTGCTATATTTGAAAGAAAAATATATCATTATAGACAAGATAATATTGCATCTGCCACAAAAAGATATAAATTTGAAAGTTTTGTTAATGGAGAAAAATCTCTTCAATTGATTGAAAAAAATCTTACTATAAAAGATAAAAATGTATATAAACAATTATATTCACATTTTTGTTTGTTTTATTGTAATGCAATCTCTTCAACTTTAAAATGTAATAAGCAAAAGGAGTATATTATAACATATAGATATTGGAAAAAAAGGGCAAAAAGATTATTGAACAATATATATTTTAATAAATATATAAATTTTAAAACAGTTATAAAAAGTATAATATTGTTATATTTTACTTTTATTTATCATATAAAATATAGAATATTTAAGTAGTACAAAAACTAATACAAAGTAATACACTTTGTATTTTTTATTGATTTTTATAAATATAGTTCTATAATAACGAAAAAGAAGAAAAAGAAAACTATATGATCAGATTCATATTTAAAAGAAAATTATCGATTGAAGAATATAGAAAAGAATTTGAAAGCAATAAACCTTCTAGATTACATTGTTTATATGCGTGTAAAGAAGAAGGAGTTAATTATTGGTTAGATATATTAAACTCTAAAATATGTGATATCTATAGAATAGATACAATTGATGAACCTTTTAGAACAAATGAACAATTACTCCCTGAAGAAACTAGTTCATTTATTGAATCATATAATGCTTGTAAAAGATATTTTAATCCAAGAGCAAAAGATTTTAATGGTATTAGTGATGAATATTTAGTTCAAGGAAAAGTTAAATTATTAGAAAAAGTATATGAAATCAGATAAAAACATACAATTTGTATGTTTTTTTGACTTTTTTATTAAATTAATTATAATAATTGCTTATTGGAGGGGTTAATATGAGTAAAGAAAGAGAACTAATTGATAAATACAATTATTTTGCAGATTATTATTATAATAGTCATGAAAAAGATTCTATAACTCTAGAAGCAAGAAAAGAAGCATTTGATACGTTATATTCTATTTCTGAATATATGAGTCAAAATCTAAATAATATAGAAAATCAAGACTTAGTAGATAGAACTATGATAAAGGGTATAGATAGTATTTTCGTTTTTAATGATAGAATAAATAAACCATTTGATATTTGTCCTCCGTCATATCAGAAAATGGATAATAATAGAGTAATGATGATCGCAGATTTACATTATATATCTAGAGGAGAAAGTTTTTATAAGTATCATGAAGATTCATTAAAATATATAGATAAAGCTTTGGAATATGTTAATAAATTAAATATAAATGAATTAGTAATACTAGGTGATTTAGTTGATGGAAAATTTACTAATAGAGAAGTTCCTGGATTAATGGGTATTATTAATAGAAAAACAAAACAAGATTTATTTAATGAAGTTTCTTTTATTACTACTTATATTAGAAAAAAATTACCTAATATTAAAATAAGAGTATTACTTGGTAATCATGATTTAAATGCAATTAATGATTATAAGTTTAAATATAGTAGTAAATATAAAGATAATGAAGCATTAGGAGTAAATGAAGGCTTTAATGAATATTTAGATTGTTATAAGAATAATAATATTAAATTAGATGGTGTTGGACAAGTGCTTTATTCATTTGGAAATAATATATTATTATTAGAACATGAAATACGTAAACCATTTGGTTTATATAATCCATTAAAGGTAGAGTATGAATATCCTAATCAATATAATCCGTATCATGTTTGTAGATCAATTAGTGGACATGGACATATGCTTAGAAAGAGATCTTGTTATAATAATCTTAATGATATTAGTAGTGTTATTTGCCCGTGTTTAAAAGGTGATTACATAGATCCTGAGACAGATAGTTATTCTATTGGATATCCTGGATTCTTAATAGTAGAATCTATAGGAGATAAAATATTAGTAGAACCACATTTTATAAATAAAATAGGTAATAATTATGATGTAGATACTTTAGATAATTTATATAATCGCTCTAATAATAGAGAATATGGTATACCAGTAAAATATGGTCAATATCAAAGTAATAAAAAGATAGTATTAGAAAAAGTAATATATTAAAAACATACATTTTGTATGTTTTTTTGTTATAATGAAATTGGTGATATTATGAAGTTAAAACCAATTAGTTTTACACTATCTGTAGATAGGAAAGTAGGAGTATTAACTACTCCAATAGGTATTTATACTACTGAAGGGTTTAATAAGGCTTTTAAGGGCTTTAAAAAGAGTTATATGGCACTTTGGGATACAGGTTCTACAATGACAGTTATCTCTGATGAACTTGCTAGTAAATTGAACTTAGAACCAGTAGGTGAAATGGTTGCAGAAACTGCTGGTGGTAGATATAAAGCTAATAAATATATATTAAGTCTCCATTTGCCTAATAGATTAAATATAGAAAACGTTATGATTGCTAGTGGTAAGCTTGGTCCTGGAATTGATATATTAATTGGTATGGATATTATTACTTTAGGAGACTTTGCTATCACTAATTATAATAATAAAACTGTATTTAGTTTTAGATTTCCTTCGTCAGAAGTAATAGATTTTGTTAAAAATAATAAAAAATAGTTAACACGCGAATATTTGTACGCTATTATAAAATTGTATTAATTATTCTAGCAAGTAGAAAGCATATCAATAATTCATTAGAAGAATGTGATAGTTCGGTTGTCGCAAAATTTGCGACTACCACTCAACATGGGCTATTAAAGATAAAAATCAAACTAAGTTAGTTAATTATTATAATTTAGATGTCTTTTTAAGTGTAGGATATAGGGTTAAATCGAAAAATGGCATTACCTTTAGAAAATGGGATAATAAAGTTTTAAAAGAACATTTAATTAAAGGATATTCAATTAATCAAAAAAGATTAGAATTTCTAAAAAACAAATATTAATAGATTTAGTAATGAATTTTCTAGTCTAATATTTACTTTAATCTCATATTATAGTATTATATTTATATAATAGGAGAACATAATATGAAGATAGGAATATTATTATTAGACACAATTTTTGTTTTTATGGCAACTTTTATATATTGTTCATTTAAAATATCTAGTAAAGAGGCTAGAGAGGAATATGAAAAAGAATATAATTAAAATATTACTAGTAATCTTATGGATGATAGTAATATTTTGTTTTAGTAATCAAAAAGCTACTGATTCTACTAGATTAAGTGATGGTTTTATAAAAAATACTATTTGTAAAATTAATAAAACAGATTGTGATAAAACAATTAAAAAATCTTTTAAACCAGTAAGAAAATGTGCGCATTTTTGTGTTTATTTAATATTAGGTTTATTAGTTATGAATTGTTTTAATATAAAAAGAAAATATATAGTATATTCATTAATAATATGTTTACTATATTCTGTTAGCGACGAAGTACATCAATTGTTTGTTAATGGAAGATCTGGTGAAATAATAGATGTATTTATTGATACATTTGGTAGTTTTATAGGAATATTTAGTTTATTTAAGTATAGATCAAGGTAAAGCCTTGATTTTTATTGCTTTTTAGGTATAATATTAAGGACTTTTTATAAAGGAAGTGAATTAGTATGAAGAGGTTTATAAAGTACCTTATAATGGCTTTATTAACGTTTAGTTCATTTGGTATAATTTTATACATTTTTAAATTAAATATATTAAATATTTTACCATTAGTTATATTTAGTAGTATTGTATGTTTATTATGGCTAATTTTATTCTTAATACTTCTAAAAAGTAAAAAAACAGGTATTAAAATATTCTTTGGAATTATTAGCTTATTATTAATTATTATATATGTTTTTGGATGTAGATACGCTGATAAAACTGTAGAATATATTAAAAATGCTACAAATGTAGAATATGAAACTATTACATACAAAGTACTTACATTAAAAGATAAAGAATATAATGAAGTATTAGATTTAACAGATAAAAATATAGGTTTTATATCTAGTGATAAATATTATGAAAAAAGTACTAAAAAACTAGAAAAAAGAATGAATTTTAATAATAAAAATTATAAAGAAATAGGTACAATGATAGGTTCTTTATATGAAGGTAAAATAGATGCATTAGTAATTAGTGATTCATACCTAGAATTACTAGAAGAAAATAACGTAGAATTTACTAGTGAAGATAAAGAAATATATAGCTATAAAATAAGAGTAATTAAATCAAAAGAAGAAACTAAAGTAGATATTACTAAAGAGCCATTTATAGTATATATAAGTGGTAGTGATAGTAGAGGATCTGTTTCTGATACAGCAAGAAGTGATGTTAATATAGTTGCAGTAGTAAATCCTATTAAAAGAAAAGTATTACTTGTTTCTATTCCAAGAGATTATTATGTTCAATTACATGGTACAACTGGTGTTAAAGATAAATTAACTCATGCTGGTGTATATGGAATTGATATGAGTGTTAATACAATTGAAGATTTACTAGGTATTGATATTAATTACTATACAAAGGTAAGTTTTAATACAGTTGTTAAATTAGTTGATACTATAGATGGAATTGATATTAATTCTGATCTAGCGTTTAAAGCTGATAATTGTACTTATAATGAAGGAAATAATCATTTAGATGGAAAATGTGCTTTAAGATTTGCTAGAGAAAGAAAATTATATGAAACAGGGGATAGACATAGAGGACAAAATCAACAAGCTGTTATAACTTCAATAATAAATAAAATGTCTAATCCTAAATATTTAATTAGATATGATAAAATACTTAAAAATACAGAAGGCACTATTGAAACAAATATGAGCTATGATGAAATAACTTCATTAGCAAGATATGAACTAAGTGATTTAAAAAAATGGAGCACTGAATCATACAATTTAGATGGTGTAGGGGATATGCAACCAACATATAGTATGGGTGATATAAATCTATATGTTATGCAACCTGATGAAATCACTATAAAAATAGCTCAAAATAAAATAAATGACTACTTAAAAAAATAGTAAAAAAATGCAAAAATAATTTGCTTTTTTTTATTATTTATGTATAATATAATTCGTATTTGAAGGGGAATGGTTATGGAAGAGATTAATATTAAAGATTTCCTAGCATACTTAAAGGAAAAATTATATTTTGTTTTTATATCAATTTTATTATGTATAACTATTGTTTTAGCGTACGATATTGCTATTAAAGTACCAAAATATAGTACATATACTACTATTGCGTTAGTAAAAGCAGATAACAATACAAATACTTTAACTCAAAACGATGTTTTACTTAATAAAAATTTAATTAATACGTATACAGAAATAGTAAAAAGTAAAAAAGTTTTAAAACAAGTTAAAAAAGAACTAGGTCTTAAAACAAGTGTTAATGATATCGCTAAAGAAATTAAAGTTTCTTCAGTAAATGATACAGAAATAATTAAAATAAGTGTTGAAGATAAAGATGCCATTAAAGCATATGACATTACTAATTCTATTTCAAAAGTATTTATAAAAGAAATACAAAATATTTATGAAATGAATAATGTTAGTGTAGTAGATAAACCAGAAATAAGTAATATAGTTTCTAATAATACACTTTATAGAGACTTAGTTATTGGTGTTGCTGGTGGTATATTTTTATCTATTGGAATAATATTTATTATTTACTATTTTGATGATACTATTAAATATCATGATGGTATTGAAGAAGAATTAAATTTACCAATACTTGCGAAAGTATTTAAGAGTAGAATTAAAGACTTAAATAAAAAAAGAAAAGGTAAAAAGAAAAAATACATTGATACTGAATTAATTCTTTCTAAATATCCTAAATCAGTAGTTAGTGAAAGTATTAAGACACTTAGAACTAATCTTGAATTTTCATCAGTTGAAAAAATAATAAGAACTATGCTTATAACTAGTTCTATACCAGGTGAAGGTAAAAGTTTTATAAGTAGTAATTTAGCAATAAGTTTTGCTCAAAATAATAAAAGAGTTCTAATAATAGATGCTGATATGAGAAAGGGTAGATTACATAAAATATTTAAATTACCTAATACTAAAGGATACTCTAATTTATTGTTAGATAAAGTAGAAAACTTTAGATACTATGTTAAAAAAACAAATATACCTAATGTCAGTGTTATAACAAGAGGAACTATTCCTCCAAATCCTTCAGAATTATTAAATTCTACTAAAAACAGAGAACTTATTAAAGAATTAAAAAGACATTATGATAAAATTATTTTTGATGGATGTCCTTGCTCTGGTTTACCAGACGCAATTATAATGTCTTCTATGGTTGATAAAGTGTTATTAGTATCAAGTAATAAGAAAACCCCAAAAAGTGAATTTATGAACACTAAAAATGCCTTAGAAAAGGCAAATGCACCTATCGCAGGATTTATTGTTAATAATATAGATTCTTCTAGTGGTGTATATGGTAAATATTATTATTACTATGGAGATAGAAAATAATGGTTGATATTCATTCACATCTAATATATGGAGTAGATGATGGATCTGATAATATAGAAACATCACTAAATATATTAGAATCATTATCAAATAGTGGGGTAACAGACATTATATTAACGCCTCATTATATAACTGGTACAAATTATGTTAGTAAAAAATTAGATAACATAGTTAAATTAAAAGAATTACAAAGAGAAATTAGTAATAATAATATTAATATAAACTTATATTTAGGTAATGAAGTTTATATATTTGATGAAATATATAAATTAGTAAAAGAGAACAAGATTTGTTCTTTAAATAATACAGAATATATACTTATAGAATTACCTATGAGCGGTATATATCCAGATTATAAAGATATATTTTATGACCTACAAAAACTAGGCTTTAAAATAGTTTTAGCTCATCCTGAAAGATATACATCATTTCAAAACGATCATAAGAAAATTCATGAAATGGTAGATATGGGTGTATTACTTCAATGTAATATTGATAGCATTTTAGGATACTATGGAACTAAAGCTAAAAAAACAATGAAATATATATTAAAGAATAAACTATTATCATTTGTTGGAACAGATATACATAGTGATAAAGAAGATTATACTTATATAGATAGGGCAACAAAATTATTTAAGAAGTATCTAACAGAAGAAGAATTAGATATAGTGTTTAATAAAAACGCTCGTGAAATCATTGGAAAGAATGATAATTCTATAAAATATAAGAATAATAGAAAATTAACTGACATATTGAAATAATTGACTTTTAAAGAGATATATTATATAATATAAGTCCTTCATAAAAGAGGGGAGAGGAGCATAAATAAATGGGTAAATTAATTGATTTTAAAACATCTAAGAAAAAGAAAAATAATCATCAGCCTAAAGAAAATGATGCATTATTTGATAAAAGTGCAGATATTTATACCAATAATGACGGCGAATATCATATAAGAAAAAACCGTATTTATATTTGTGGTTCTAATTATTATGGAAAGGTATATACAATATCATCGAATAAATATTCAAGAGATAATGTACATATTATTAAACATATATACCCTTGTGAAGATAATAGATTTAGATTCTTACTAGTTAATTTTAAGAACGCTAGAAAATTTAAAACTATAGAAAAATTACCAGATGGTAAAGAAAGAAGAATTGCAGTTATAGAAAAATATGATGATGTATCAGAATATGTATGTAGTATTGGTGATATAAAGAAATTTAAATCTGATTTAATACCGGATGAAAAGAAAAAAATTATTGATCATGATTATATTAAGAAATTAATATTAAAACCTGAGAAGAATAATAATAAAAAAGATAAAGATAAAAAGAAAGTAGCCTAATGCTACTTTTTATGGGAGTAAATATGAAAGAATATAAAAAGAATATAAGAGATGGTTTTATTATACTATTTGTAGGTATAATATTATTTTTAATATTTATTATATTATTAATTACTAAATCAAATGAGAAAACAATATCAGATATTATGATTTCAGGAATTCTTGGGCAAACATTTATTATAATTGGACTTATTAAGGTGTTAATTAATAGTAATAAAATGAAAAATATAAAAGAAGAGTAGTATATAACTCTTCTTTTTATAATTGCTAGAAATATTTATTAGTTTACATAATAATTATTATATGAAATTATATTTATATCTTTCTAGATTCAATTTCAGCCATTTTTTCTAGTACTTCAGCAGCGTTTTCTTTAGTTAATTCTGTGTATCCTAATTCTTTTAATGCTTGAGATTGTGTTGTATATAATTCTTGAGTTCTTGATAATTTTTCTTCGTGTTTTATCTCAATTGATTGCTCAAATTTCTTATGAACTTCAATTAATTTTTCTCTTGATGCACTACCATTAATATACATTAACATAGCAGAGTAAAAAATTGATTCAAATGCGAACTGTTTATCAGCGTCGAATGCATATTCATCTGCTTTAATGAAACCTGTAGATTTAGCTATATATGCTAATATAAATTTAGTTTCAGGATTAGTTTCTAGAGTTTCTACAAAATAATATAAATATTTGCATATATCACTTGATTCTTTATCATCATTAGATAATTTATCTTTTAATAAATATATTATATCATTTAATACTTTTTGATCTCCTGCGCCTATACCATCAAAATATAGTCCCCCCTTCTCTATTAGAGTAGAGGACTCATCATTTATTAAATTATTTATATGTTTTATAAAATCATTATTAACTTCTACCTCTTCTATTTCATCAGCAGATTTAATATTAAATAAGGTAAATAATTTCATTTTCTTTTCTAATGGCCATTCATTTACAGAATCCATTTCTAAGTAATTATATACCATTTGTCTGCTTACACCTAAATACTTAGCTAATTTTACTTTAGATACACCTGATTCACTAAGTATTTCATTTAGCCTTTCCATCATACCATATCCCTCCTAGTATAAATTAATTTTATACTACGTTAAGTAATATGTCAAGTAAAAGTAAAGAAAAAACTATAGAAAATCTATAGTTTATATATTTAATAAATATGAGAATATATCTACTGCTACTTTTATTACATTATGTCTAATAACATTATCCTCTATTGAAACATAATTTCCAGTTTTTAATTTGCATTTAATATTATCTTTATCAATAAGAATAGGATCTTTTTGTTCTTCAGTAGCATATTTCTCTGCTATTTTAGAATCAATTTTACCTGAATTAGCAATTACTACATCAATTTTTCTTTTACCTAAATAAGAATTAATTACTTTGATATGATCACTTACTTTAAATTCATCTGTTTCACCAGGTTGACTCATCATATTACAAACATACATAATTTTAGCGCTAGATTTATCTATTTCTTTTATTATTTCTTTACTTAATAAATTAGGAATAATGCTTGTATATAAAGATCCCATACTAAATATTATCAAATCTGATTCTTTAATTGATTCTAGTACATCATCACATACTGCAGGTTTTTCTTTATAATATACCTTTTTAATTTTTAAAGGGCTTTCAGTTATTTCACTTTCCCCTACTACGGTTGTTCCATCTTCCATAGTTGCGACTAAGGTAACATTATCTTCAGAAAACGGTATTACTTTTCCTTTTAAATTTAAAACCTTAGAAATAGCAGTTATACCTTCAGATAAATTACCTGTAACCTGTGATCCTGCGGTTAATAATAAGTTCCCTACTGTATGTTCATTTAAATCAGAACAAGTATTAAAACGATATTCTAATATTTTTTCCATTAATGGTTCAGTCTTTGCTAAACTAATCATTACTTTTCTAATATCACCCATTGCTGGTATATTAAATTCTTTTCTAAGTTTACCAGTACTTCTACCATCATCACATACTGATACTACTGCTCTTAAATCGATTGGAAATTCTTTTAAACCTCTAAGTAGTGTAGACATTCCTGTCCCACCACCAAATATAGTTACTTTTTTCAATTATATTTCACCAACCTTATTAGTTTATTATATAATCTATTTATTTTTTTTACATTATCTTTTTTATCTTTTTCCATTTCTGTTGTCTCTTGTAAAATAGTTCTAGAAAAATAATCAATTATATTATCAATATCTAATTCTTGCTCATTTTTAGAAAAATGAAACCAAAATTGACTTTCAAACAAATCAAAATCAATTTTTTGTTTTTCTTTATAATATTCAATAACAAAATATACTAGTAACTCTTTTATTATTTGTAAATTACTATCTTTGTAATTGAGTTTATTATTTACTTCTATACAAAAATTATCATTTTCATCTTTTCTAAGTATTGATTTAGTATTGATGTGATCTAAATCCTTATATTCAAGATTAAAATTAAATTTTTTACATAATTTAGCTGGATCAACATCATAATTAGTTATTAATGTGCTCGATAGAGTTATTAAATATTTAATAATATTATAATTATCTTCTTTTACAATATTGTTAATGGTTTCTCTATACATATAATCTCCTATAAATACCAAAGTTTTTTATCATTTTTCCTAACTTCTTTAATTATTCCTCCACCTAGGCATTCATCATTTAAATAAAGTACACATGCTTGACCAGGAGTTACAGATTTAACATTGTAATAATGAACAATAATATTTCCATCATCTAAATATTCTATTTCAACTGGTATTTCTTTTTGTCTATATCTAAACTTTGCTGTAGCGTTCTTTGGTCTTTCATCTGATATAAAATTCATATCTTCTATAACTGCAGATGTTGTTTGTAGATATTTAGTATCATCTCCTAGAGAAACATATAAGATATTTTTATCTAGATCTTTACCAACTACATATAATCTGTCTGCATTTCCTCCAATATCTAGTCCTCTTCTTTGACCAATAGTATAATACATTAGACCTATATGATCACCTAGTTCTTTATTGGTATCTATATCTACTATTTTACCTGGGGTATTAGGTAAATAATTAGTTAAAAAATCTTTAAAATTACGTTCTCCAATAAAGCATATGCCAGTTGAATCTTTTTTATTCGCTACTATTAAACCTAAATCTTTAGCAATTTTTCTTACTTCATCTTTACTATCAATATCACCTAAAGGAAATATAACATTACTTAATTGTTCTTTAGAAACTTGTGATAAAAAGTATGTTTGATCCTTATTCTCATCTTTGGCTTTATATAATTTACCATCTTTCATTTTAGCATAATGACCAGTTGCAATAAAATCTGCACCTAATTTATCAGCTTCTTTTTTAAACATATCAAACTTAATATATTTATTACACATGATATCAGGGTTAGGAGTTCTTCCTTTTTTTAACTCATCTAAAAAGTATGTAAATACATAATCCCAGTATTCTTTTATAAAATCTACTCTATGAAGTTTTATACCTAATTTATTACATACTTCTAAAGCATCATTATAATCTTGTTCTTGAGTACAAATATTATTATTTAAAGTAGGATTACCATTTATATCATTATTAACATTAGAATCCCAATTTCTCATAAATAAACCTTCTACTTCATACCCTTGTTCTTTAAGTAAATAAGCAGAAACTATTGAGTCTACTCCACCGCTAATACCAACAATAACCTTTTTCATTTAATCACCTTTTTTCTTGCTTGTATTATACAATAAATAGTATTTTTAGTAAATAAAAAGCACTATTTATTTAGTGCTTCTTCATATAGTCTTTTTGATTCAGACAATAAAAAATCATTATCATCTATTAATCTTAAAATATAATCAATATAACCTTTATCTTTATCGGAATAATTAATTATTAAATAATCTAGTTCTTTTTTTATTATAACTCCTTAATAATATCTTTTTCTGAGAAAGGTACTTTTTCTTCTCCAATTATTTGATAGTCTTCATGACCTTTACCTGCAAGTAATATAATATCGTCTTTATTAGCTATTTTAACGGCCTTTTTAATTGCGTTTTCTCTATCTATAACTATTTCATAGTTATTAGTTATTTCTTTTATTCCTGCCTCTATTTCTTGGCATATATTATTTGGATCTTCAGTCCCTGGATTATCACTTGTTATTATAGTGTAATCAGATAATATTCCAGACAATCTACCCATTTCTTTTCTTTTAGAATTATCCCTATTTCCTGCACATCCAAATACTGTTATTAATTTTCCTTTTGATATACTTTTTAAACCTATTAATATACTTTCTAGTGATTTAGTATTATGTGCGTAATCAATCATTATAGTTAGACCTAATTTATTATCTACTAGTTCTGATCTACCAGGAATAATTGACTCTTTTAAGCCCTTAATTATAGAGTTTTTATCTATACCAAGGTAATTACATACTTTTATAGAAAACAAAGCATTAAACACGTTAAATTTACCTAATATAGGTACATATACATCCCATTCTTCATTATTTATATTTGTTTTAAAAGATGTATATCTATTACTAATAGATAAATCTGTTATCTCTGACATTGAAACAGTTACAAAATCACATGTCTTTTCTTCAATTAAACATTTGCCATAATCATCATCTATATTAACAAAACCAATTTTTACCATATCAAATAATCTAGCTTTACATAAAAAATAATCTTCTTTAGATTCATGTTCATTTTTAGATACATGTTCATCAGATAAATTTAAAAATAAACCTATATCAAAATAAGAATGATCTACCCTACCTAATTTTAAACTTTGTGAAGAAACTTCCATAACTACGTATTCACATTTTTCTTTTCTCATTAATTCAAACGTTTTTTGTAAAGTAAATGGTTCTGGTGTAGTTCTATCATTATCTGATATTTTAGTATCATTTATGTAAGACGCTACTGTACTAATCATACCTACTCTTTTACCCGAATTCATTAATATATTTTTAATCATATAAGCAGTAGATGTTTTTCCTTTAGTACCAGTTATTCCTATTAAAGTAAAATCTTTAGATGGATTATCATAATAATTACATGCGATTATAGAACAAATATCTCTTGTATTACTTGTTTTAAGTACATAACCTAGATCTTTAAATTCATCATATCTATTATCATCTACTATAACAACAGACGCTCCTTTATTAAAAGCTTCTTTAACATAATCGTGACCATCTCTTATATAACCTTTTATCGCTACAAAAAGTTCATTTTTTTTAACAGTTTTAGAATCAATACTAATACCAGATATTTCTATATCATGATCAATATTAATTCCAGTATTATTTAATATTTTACTTAATTTCATATTATTACCTCTAATTAGATTATATATTATTTTATTATATTGGTAAATAATTTAAATAAAACTGGAGATAAAAAAGCATCAAACAAAGCAAGAATAACCGATAATAATATTGATATTAATAATAGAAATATGTATTTATTCATATAATAATTAAAATTAAAGTTTTGTTTTTTAAAAGCATGCTTAAATAGTTTTATTGATAGATCTATTGAATACGCCCCTAAAAACAAGGCATATAATATAAATATAATATTACTAGGAAAAATATAAAAAATTATTCCAAGTAAACCTTTAAACTTATAAACTGCGAATAAACTAGATATACTAAAACCTGTTATAAATGCTTTTGTAAATATCATAATAACTATAACAGGTAATCCTATTATTGATATACCTAGTAACCAAATCGATATAAAGAAAGATAAATTTTTTAATAAACTATTTTTAAAAATTCCTAACCTAGAAGAAAAATCTATTTTATTAAAACTATAAATGTAATTTTTTACTGAATCCATAACTAATTTTTTATTATGATTATCTAGTATAGATATATAAATACTTCCAAATATAATACCTATTATGAATATAATTAATAAAGACATTACTATAATTTTTTTCTTATATACTTTTACTTTTATTTCATCGTATTTTTTCATATTGATCTCCTCTATTTAAAAATATGAACTATTTTTTAAAATATTCATAAAATAATATGAAAGGAGCTTATTATGAATAACTATTATAATAGAAGAAATGATAATAGATTTGCAGGTGGCTTTATTGGTCCTTTTATTTTAGGAGGTATAACTGGTGGTTTAGTCGCACCATTATTTTATAATAACAACAGACCTAACTATTATTATCCGGTATATCCTTATTATGGACCATATTATAGACCTTATTAGGAGTTATACTCCTTTTTTTATGTATTCTTTTTCTGTAATATATCTATTATTATCTCTTATTAAATGTTTCTTATTTCTTTTCATCTTATTAATATTATTAATTAAAATAGTTTTCTTATAATTATTCCTATATAAATACTTTTCATAAATAAATCTATAGAACATAAAATTACTTTGTTTTATGAATGTAAATATTTCATAAAATAAATAACTGATTACAAAATAATATGAATAATTATTTTTATAATAAATTGAAAATCCTATCAATACCAATATTGAAATAATATATAGTAATATATTTGATTTTTTATAACTAAATAACTTATTTAATATTATATTCATCAGTTTTGATCCATCTAAAGGTATTATAGGAAGCAAATTAAAAATAAACATATATAAATGATAATTATATAAAGAATCGATAAAATATGTTGATAAGTAATTTTTAAAACATATAAGAATAAAAAATATAATCCATTGAAATATCGGACCAGAAACTGTTATTAAAAATTCTTGATATAAAGGTTTATCAATTTGATCATCAAACATAATTAAACCACCAAATGGATATATATTTATTTTAGATATATTCCAATTAAATATGTATGACACTAAATAGTGACCAAATTCATGAAATATAATTAAAATACTAACAATCAATAGCTCTTTTATTAAACCGGTTATAAGACATAGAAATATTATTAAATATGTATATTTACTGATACTAATTTTATTTAAGAAATTCTTTATAATCAAGATACTCTCCGTTTTTACTAAATATCAAGTAAAGTGTATTATCTTTTGCTGTACCTAATAAATCATTTTTAGATACATAATCATACAATTTTACGTTTATATTATCAAGATTTCCATAAGTATGATTAATACCATTTTCATCTTCAATAATGACTGTTTTATTTAAATTATCTTTTTCTCCAATAAAAATTACAATACCATCAGAAATAATAGGTATTGAGTAGTTATTATCTAATGATAATTTTACTCCATTATCATATTTAGACACTTCTTTATATCTAAGGCTTTCATTAAATACTTCTTTATCTTTAATGATATTTTCAAATGGTATAATTGATCCTACTTTTTGATTATAAAAATTTTTAATCTTTAAAAAAGATATATTATTTGAATATATATTATTATATATAAATCCTTTTATTCTACTATTTTTATTAATAATTAGTGTTCCTGATAAAACACATATAAAAACAAGCAATATTCTATAAAATATACTTCTGAAATTATAATTATTCTCTTTTTTCATATTATTCACCAATAAATAATATGATTATTTTATCTTTTTAGAACTAATATACGTCATTATAATTATAAATATTATATTTGTTATAAGATAATGGCTGACGATATAAACGTAATCATTAAGTGTGTATGAGTATTTAAATAAATTACTTATAATGCATATTAAAAACTGATAAAAAACAAGAATAAATAAACCTACTAATATATTAATTAAATAATTATATTTAATCTTTTTATATAAAAACTTTAATAATATACCGATCAAAGGAAATAAAATAGAATTTATAAAAGTAATATTAAAAATCAAATCATATAATAAACCAAATAAAATTAATATAATTAAGTACTTTTTATCCTTTTTAAAAAATATTATTGATATAACTGAAAAAAGCGATAAAAAATATGAGTTTTGATTAAAGATAAAATAATTTATTAAATCTAGTAACAGTGAAATAAAAAGTATCATTTTTTACCAACTACCTTTAATATTTTTAAGTCATTTATATCTGCGCTCATTTTGATTTTAATAATATTAGATAAATTATAATTATCTTTTTTTATATCAATTATTTTACCTATTAATAATCCACTAGGCATATCGCTAGATAAACCGGATGTAACTATATTTATACCTAATATTTTATTATCTAAATCCCCTATTACATTTTCTAAATATAATATATTTGTTTTTATGTCATAGTTCTTTATAATTCCATAATATTCCTTGTTATTATAACTAAATTTCGCAGATATATAATTATTACTTTTATTAGTAATTAATCTTACTTTGGAAAAATTACTATATACTTTAATTATTTCCCCTAACAAACCATCATTATTTATTACTGCATATCCATTTTTAATATTATCTTTTTTACCTTTATTAATTGTTATATAATCATGCCAAAAAGGCGCACTTCTATATATAATTGATGCATTTATTTCTTTTTTATCTGATAATAAACTATCTATTTTAGTAGAGCTCTTTAAATCATTTATTTCTCTTTTTAGTTCTTTGTTTTCCTCTACTAATATCTTATTTTTATACTTAGATTTAGCACTAAAAACATTAGTATTAACTTTACTTATTAAACTAATATTATTTTTAAATATTAAACATATAATAAGGGCTACTAAAAGAATAATTATAGTAATATAAATCTTATTATTCTTGTTTTTCTTCATATAATCACCTACATATCATTATTATCATAAAAACTATAATAATTATTATTCCCAATAATTATATGATCTATAACATTTATACCGTTTATTTTTCCGATTTCTTTTAGATTGTTAGTTAATATAATATCGTCATTTGATGGCAATATATCTCCAGTTGGATGATTATGAATACATATTATTGAATCTGCTGAAAGTATATATGCATATTTAAATACTTCTCTTGGATGAACAATAGATTTATTTAAAGTACCAATATAAAGTAATTTCTTTTCTATAAGATATTTTTTTGTATCTAAATAAAGACAATAAAAATGTTCTTGTTTTTTATAAATCAAATCATGTTTCATATATTCATATATAGATTTAGAAGAATCCAATTTTATTTTAATTATGTCTTTTTGTTCATATACTCTTTTTCCTAGTTCAATAGATGCGATTAAAGTTATTGCTTTTACTTTACCTATTCCTTTAATATTTACTAAGTTATTTATTGAAATATCTTTTAAATCTGTTATATCATTTAATTCTTTTAATAATGTTTCGGATAGTTCTTTTACAGATTTATTTTTATAACCATTTTTAAGCACAATAGAGAGTAATTCTTCATTAGATAGACTACTTGGTCCATATTTATATAATCTTTCTCTAGGTCTTTCTAATAGTGGTAAGTCTTTTATTAACACATTACCCATTATTTAATACTAATTCTTCATATTTACTTAAAACTTGTTTTTCAGCATTTATAATAAAATTTTTATCATTTGATTTACTTATTAGATTATCATATTGACCTAAATTCTCATAAAATTCCATATTAGTAATCTTAACCTCCTTTAAATATATATTCGACGTAATTTCATAAGAATCCCTTATTTTCTCTAAATTATTTTTATTTTTTACAATACCTATAATAACATGGTATCCTTTTTTATCTTTAAAATAAAAATAATTGGATAATTCAGTTGTACTATTTTTCATATTTTCTTCATTACTATAAACACCATATTGAAGTAGATAAACTGAATAAGTTTCATCAAATACCTCTTTAGTATTAAAGTTTGAAATATTATAAATATATTTACCTAATATAATTCCGAATAATACTGGAATAATTATTAAAAAAGATTTTTTTATATAATTCATATTATCACCTACTACTAATAATATGCCCTATATATTAAAAATATTGTCAAAAAAAAGAAGAAATTAAATACTTTCTTCTTCTATAATATCTTGAATAGTATAAATAATATCAAAGACAGATTTTTCAAATGTTTCTTCTTCATTTCTTTTCTTTACTTCTACCAAATGCTCTATTATTTTTTTACCAATAGTAATTCTAATTGGAATACCTATTAAATCTAAATCATTAAATTTAACACCTGGTCTAACATCCCTATCATCTAATATAGTTTCAATACCTGCGTCAAGTAATTCTTTATACAAGTGATTAGCAGCGTCCATTTGATCTATATTTAGAGTATCAATAACTACAATTGCAACTTTATAAGGTGCGACTGACATAGGCCATATAATACCATTTTCATCGTTGTTTTGTTCAACAATAGCCGCTAAACATCTACCTATACCTATCCCATAACTACCCATTTGAACTGGTATTAAATTATTTTCTTTATCTAAATATTTTAAATCATATTTTTCAGAATACTTAGTTCCAAGTTTAAATAAATTACCACACTCTATACCTTTTTTGAAATATAATTTACCACCACATTCTGGACAAGCATCCCCTTCTTTTACATTTCTTATATCACCTTTATAATCTATATTAAAGTCATTAATATTTACATTTTTATAGTGGTAATCCTTTTTATTAGAACCTACTATAAAATTGGCCATTACTTCTACTTCATTATCCATAATAATAGGAATATTTATATCAATTGGTCCAACAAAACCAAGTTCTGTTTTAACATATTTTTTAACTTCTTCAGGAGAAGCAACCTCAACATTTTCAGCATTCATAACTTTCGCAAGTTTATCTTCATTAACAGTAGAATCACCTTTTATTAAAACTGCATATAACTTATTATCTATTTTATAAATTAATGTTTTAACAAATTTATTCCTAGTTTCATTTAAATAATTACTTACTTCTTCTATTGTTTTAGCGTCAGGCGTATATATTAAATCTTTTTCTAAATTTTTTTCTTTAGATTCAGTTTCCATTATCATAGATGAACATACTTCTATATTAGATGCAAAATCACATTTATCACAAAGAACTATTGTATCTTCACCGATATCTGTTACAGCTTGAAATTCCTCTGATAAAGATCCTCCCATTTTGCCAGTATCAGCTTTAACTACTTTGTAATTTATTTTAAGTCTTCCAAATATTTTTTTATAAGTATTGTACATAGTATTATAACTATCTTCTAATCCTTTTTCATCTTTATCAAAAGAATATGCATCTTTCATTAAAAATTCTCTTACTCTAATTAGACCATATCTTGCTCTTGCTTCATCTCTATATTTAGTTTGAATTTGATATAAATTGAATGGTAAATCTTTAAAAGATCTAACTTTCATAGTACCTGCAAGCGCAAATAATTCTTCATGTGTTGGACCTAAAGCATATTTTTTATTAAATCTATCTTCTAATCTAAACATTTCCTTACCAAAAGCATTATTTCTACCTGATTTTTCAAAATACTCTTCACTAATAAGTGCAGGCATCATAACTTCTTCAGATCCGGAGTTATCCATTTCTTCTCTAACTATATTTTCTATATTTTTTAAGACTTTTAATCCTAATGGTAAATACATATAAATACCTGAAGAAGTTTTTTTAATAAAACTACCTCTTACAAGTAAATTACCACTTATAGAATCTTCATCTTTAACATTTTCTCTAACACTATAAAAATAACTATTTTTTAGTCTCATAAATTCATCCCTTTTTCATGATTATTATATCATAATAAAAAGAAAAAAAGCAACGAAATCATTGCTTATTATTCTTCTTAATCTCTAAGTATACACCTATTCCAATTAATATAAATCCAAGTATAATTAATGCGATTACTACCGCAATACTATCTAGTATAGTAAATAATTGAATAAGTACTGTTAATACTATTAAAATAACACCAAAATATATAAAATAACTATATTTTCTATATAAACCTAACATTATTAATAATAATGAATAAATAACATCAAATATAATAGATGGTACATTATTACTAAATGAAATTATAAATATACTTAATACTGATATTGGTATTATTGTTGTTAATTTTTTATTAGTTTCATCTTTAAAACTAACTACTTCAGTAAATGCAAATGTATAAATTACAAATGGTAATACATATAATTCATCAAAATTACTAAATTCTAATGAAACTAAATTATAATATGGTATTAAAACCGCAAATGAAATAAATGTTAAAGTTAATTTGTTTTCAACATCAAGTAAATACATAATAACTATCGCAATTATTATAACTATAATAGATATTAATGCTGCGATTGTAGGTACCCCAAATATAACACCAAATATTTTATATATAGAAATAAATCCAATAATTATATAGAATATTCTCCATACTTTATTATTGTTATATTTTATAATACTAATATATGCTAATACATATAGTAACACATTTATTATTAATGCTACTACAGAATAATCAAACGAATTTATTAATGTAATAATAAATAAAGTAATCTGACTATAAATAATATATGGTTTTAAATTTATTTTATTAATCATATTTATAATTAAGCTTAATACTAGAGTTAATCCTGATATAGTTAATAAACCATAATAAGGTTCTTCAAATATTACTAAAGAGGCAATATTTAAAAATACAAACGAAATAACAGAAAATGGTATTTGTTCTTTAAATATTTTAGACAAAATAAATACGACATATAATTCAATAAATATACAGATATTAATAAATAAATCAACATTAAATACAAATAATTTTGTTGTATTTATATCAAATATTGATAAAATTGATAGTGTAAAAGCTGTAATATAATATGTTAAAGCATATTTATTGTTAAACAATTTTAGTGTTATATATATTAATATAAATACTACATTTGATATTAATAAAACATATATAAATTGTATATCAAAGAATTCATTTAATATACCTAATACAATAGAGAATATTGTAATTGGTATAAAATAGTGCCCTACACTTGCGTTCTTTGAAATAATATTAAAAATATTATACATAAGTAAATATAACGATAATACAATTAATGAAATTCCACCAGAATCTATCATATAAATAGTAATTATTAATCCTAAACTTATATATGAGAATATAGTAGTCATTAAACTAAATAGTTTTTTATTAAATAATACAGAAATTACTGATAAGAGTATAGATACTGAACTTAATACATAAGCATCTATATCAGAATAATTATTTAATAAACATAATATCAATGCATGAGTTATTAATACATATGAAATTGGTAAAACTACCTCTAATAGTTTACTATTTTCTTTATATAATTTAAAATAACCAAATATTAGATATAATACCGTTGTAATTATATTTAAAATCTTATTAAAATTTGATTCATTATATAAAATAAATACCCACATTAAATATGGAACTATAATTAATAACATTATTGTTGTAAATACTTTAACTATTTTCTTAAATGTATTTCCAAATATATTTATATAGCTTAAAAAATAAATAACTATTAAATATAAAAGTATTAATAAAGCAATAATAGATTGTCCCTTATCTATAAATAAACCAATATTTATAAATGATACAAGTAATGATATTAATAGCAATACATTAACAAATTTGCTTTTAAATTTGATATTAATTGTAAAATAAAGAACTGTTATTATTAAATATAATAAAGCTAAATATATATATAATCCTGCGCCTACATTAAAATAACTTGGTAATAGACCATAATAAGGTAATAAAGTAAGCGTATAAGGTATAAATATTAATCCAATTATAAAAAATACTCTGTCTATCTTACTATCGATCTTTTTAAGAATAAAAGACAATACAAAAAATAGTATAGTTTCAAATCCAAAGAAACAAATTCTTAATATTTCATTTAAATTTTTCCAAGTAATAATACCTAAAACAAATGTAGAAAACAATACTAAAAATATACCTAAAATAAGAATTAATTTAGTATTATCTGTACCTTTTTTTACTGGTTTAACCCCCTTTCCTACTTTCACACCACACTTGGTGCAATAATTAGTATCTGATTTTAATTTTGTACCACAATTTGTACAATAATTCATATAATCACCTCTATATTGATTATACCACTTAATTATATTATATTTCAATATATAAAAACCCTTTTAAAATTTGACAAAAATATAGAGTTATGGTATATTATTCTCGCTCAAAAAAGGGGGCTATTTTATGTCAAAAATTAAAACATATAATGAATTAGAACACACAGCTAATTTAAAGTTAAAAATAGCTGGTGCTGAACGTGAAATTGACTTAGCAACTAAAAATCATATTAACGAAATGGACCAAATTAAATCCGGTTATGATATGAATGGTAACAAGATCAATTGTTCAGTTCAAGAAAGACTAGATATGATGGCAAATTCTAGTAAAGAATATATAAATAATTATGCTGATCATAACGAAGAATTAGTTAATATTGAATCAGAATTAGAAGATGATGATGAAATATGTTCTAATGAAGTAAAAAAAGAAAGTGTTATTAGAAAACCAAAAAGAAATTACTTTGCTGCAACTGTTATAGGCTTAGCAACAGCATTAGCATTATCTGCTGTTTCTGTTACAGCAGTATATTGTAATCATGAAGCAATAGTTAGTAATAAAACAGAAAAATATGCTGAAGATTTAGAAAAAGTTGTTGATAATGCTACATATACTAGAATTGGTAATTTAGTATATCAAAACGGTGTTGTTGTAGAAACATTAGAAGAAGAAAAATCAGCCGATCATGAATATACATATATAGATTATAGTGATATAGCTAGTTATATTGAGCATTCTGATAATCCAGAATTAGCAGCATTTACTTTATATAAAAACTTTGGTAGAACAAATAATCCTACATATCATAGAATAGTAACTAATACTTTTAAATCATTAGAATTTGATGGTTCAGAAATTGGATCGTCTGAAAATTTTATAAAATATATAAATGCATCTGGTTACGAAGGATATAATGAGTATTATAAATCTTGTAGAAAAGAATTATATACTGACTCCGATTCAGAGCTAGATAATATAAAAACAAAAATAAAAAAAATGACTAAATAATAGTCATTTTTTTATTTTAATTTCCAAAGAACTGTTTCAAGTTCTTCTTTTTCTTGCGCTAATTTATTTTTTTCTTCATCAACTAGTTCTTTTGGTGCGTTATTAACATACCCAGGATTACTTAATAGTTTTTCTCTTCTTGCTATTTGTGATTCTAGTACTTCTTTTTGTTTAGTTAATAGTTCTCTTTCTTTTTCTCTATCTTCTTCAGAAATAGTATAATAGAATTCTATATTAGCTTTAAAATTATTATTGTTATAGTCTACAGTTAATTTTTCTAATGTGTCTATTTCCTCTTGATAAGCAATATTTTTAATATCTAATTTTAATATATTACATATTAAATCTTCTATTTCTTTATCACCTGAACATCTAAATGTATATTTACAATCTTTTCCTATATTATTGTCTTTCTTAAATGTTCTTACTTTTGTTATAAATTCTCTAACACATTCCATTAAATCAAGTGTATCTTTAAAATCTAATTTTTTATCATATATAGGATAAGAACTAATCATTATACTTTCTGCATCTTTAATTGGTAACATTTGATATATTTCTTCTGTAACAAACGGCATAAATGGATGAAGCATCTTTAATATACCAGTTAATACATATAGTAATGTACTCTTAGTTCCAATATTATCACTATTAAATTTACTAAATTCTATATATCCATCACAGAAATCAGACCAAATAAAGTCATATAATTCAGTACCTACATTTTGAAATTCATACTTTTCCATGTTTTTACGTACTTGTTTTACTGTACTATTAAATTTAGTTAGTATCCATTTATCACTAAATGTTAAATTATCAAATTTAATTTCTTTAATATCTTCTATATTCATTAAAGTAAATCTAGATGCATTCCATATTTTATTAATAAAATTCCATGTAGATGTAAGTTTATCCTCATCAAATCTTAAATCTAATCCTGGAGCAGAATTAGTTGTTAAATAGTATCTTAATGAATCTGCACCATACTTTTCTACCATATCTATTGGTTCTACACCATTACCTAATGATTTACTCATTTTTCTTCCGTCTTTAGCTCTAATTAGACCATGCATATAACAATCTTTAAATGGATTTTTACCAGTAAACTGCTCTGCTTGGAACATCATTCTAAATACCCAGAAGAATATAATATCGTAACCAGTAGACATAAAGTTTGTTGGGAAATATCTTTCAAATAAAGTTTTATCTTCCATTCCCCAACCTAATGTAGAAAATGGCCATAAAGCAGATGAGAACCAAGTATCTAATACGTTTGGATCTTGTACCCATCCTTCACCTGGAGATTCTACTGACGCAACCATTTCATCATCTTTATACCATACTGGTATTCTAATACCCCACCATAGTTGTCTAGATATACACCAGTCATAACACTCTTCAGCTTTTTGAATAATAGTTTTATTATATCTATTAGGATAAAAATTAACTTTCATATCTTTATCATTTTGCATATCTATTAAATCTTTAGATATTTGATCCATTTTAACAAACCATTGTTCTGATAAATATGGTTCAACCATAGCATCTGTTCTTTCAGAGTAACCAACTGAGTGAACTATATCTTCTATTTCTATTAATAGTTCTTTATCTTCTAATTCTTTTAATAATTCAGTTCTACATTCAAATCTATCGTAACCATTATATTTTCCAGTTTCTTCGTTCATGTGAGCTGTTTCATCCATAATAACAATGCGTTCTAGATTATGTCTATTACCTACTTCGAAATCGTTAGGATCATGAGCAGGAGTTATTTTAACAACACCAGTACCTTTTTCCATATCAGCGTGCATATCTCCAATAATAGGAACAACTCTATCTACTATAGGTACAATAACATTCTTACCAATTAAATCTTTATATCTAGGATCTTTTGGATTAACCGCAACTGCTGTATCACCAAATAATGTTTCTGGTCTAGTTGTCGCAACATCTAAATAATCTTCTGTTCCTTCTATATAATATTTAATATGATAAAAAGCACCCTTAGTATCTTTATATATAACTTCTTCATTAGATAGAGCTGTTTTAGCTTCAGGATCCCAATTTATTATTCTTTTACCTTTATAAATTAATCCTTTATTAAACATCTCTATGAACACTTTATTAACTGCATTAACTGAGTATTCATCTAAAGTAAATCTTTCTTTAGTGTAATCAAGAGAACAACCCATATGAGCCCATTCTCCTCTTATATTTCCTCCATATTCACGAGTCCAATCCCAACATGCCTCTAGGAACTTTTCTCTTCCTAATTCGTATTTATTTATACCTTCAGACTTAAGTTTCTTAACAACTTTTGCTTCTGTAGCAATAGCTGCATGATCTGTACCTGGTACCCATAAAACATCATATCCATCCATTCTTTTGAATCTAGCAACTATATCTTGAATAGATACATCCCAAGCATGGCCTAAATGTAATTTACCTGTAACATTTGGTGGAGGAAGGATAATAGTAAATGGTTCTTTAGATGTATCACCACATTTAAAATATCCTTTTTCTTTCCAATTTTCGTATTTATTAGATTCAACTTTTTTGTGATCATATTTTGTTTCTAACATATAACATCAAACCTTTCTTTAATATAATTTTTTATTTCTTTTTCTATATAATCTACATTTTCATTATCGATATTTTTTCTTAAAATATCCATTTTTCTTTCTATAATCCCTTTTTCAATTATTATTTCTATAGTTCTTTTATAATTAATATCAAATATAAAACAAAGCATTCTTATTAATAAAATAAATTTTGAATCAGCATAATGATTATCTAATAATGTATGTTTCTTAAAATTATCTAAAATATCTAATGGGTATTTATAATCATATCTGTCTAATTCGTTAATTTGCATATCTATTATATCTAATTTATCTGCATCTCTAACTATATTACAATGCATATTAGTTAACTCATCAAAATTAGGTACTTCTTTTTTATTATGATACTTAACTGCTTTTAAGACTATATCATCATTATAATTTAACTCTTTTAATATTTCTTCAGATTTATCTCCATGATCAAATGAATCTTCATCTCTATAAGTTTTATATTCCTTAAATTGAGGAAATCTACCTAAATCATGAAACAAACCACAAATCTTAGCTCTTGTGACTTCTTTCTCATCTAAATTTAATGATTTAGCTATTTCTTCTGAATAATCCATGACTCGGTATGTATGCTCGTACTTCATATTTATTTCTGGAACACCCAAATCAAAAGAATGTGTATATTCTTCAAATAATTCTACCTCTTTATTCATTTTTATACCTCCTAAAAATAAAAAATATCTATGATGTAGGGGCTCAAAATGAGTGGTACCACCCTACTTCATAGATATTTCTATGCTCTTAATTCTTAACGCGAATAACGTAATATCCTATTTACTTAGATATCAAACTCCAAAGCTACCTTCAAATACCATATTTATTAGTTTTCACCATCCACTAACTCTCTACAAAATATATGTATTTTACTCCTCTTTTTCAACGTTTATGCTAAGATTATATAACTTTTTACCAGAAATTGCAACTGTTCTTTTCTTTAAATATTCAATTTTTGAAACAGCTTTTTTGACTTTATTTGGATTAATAAAACCTTGAACCCTTTTATTTACTTCTTCTTTCTTTTTTTCAATTTCTTGTTTTTTCTTTTCTTCTTCTATTTTTTTGTCAATTTCATTAACATAATCTCTTAATTCTTTAACTATATTTGTCTTTTTAACAACATAGAATTCATATTCGCCATCATTTACTTTTAATAATGTATCATCGCTAATAACAAATCCAGTAGGATTACCTCCAAATATTGGTTTGTTTTCATCTTTTTTAGTATCTACATAATAAATAATATATTTATTTTTAGTTAAAGTATTAATCATATTATGATATATACTTTTCTTTTTCTTATTATAGAATAAAACATAATATTCCTTTTGTGGTTGTTTGAATATATCTTCATATTTAATTTCTTTATATTCTTCACCCTTAACTTCTACCGGATTATTTATATTTAAAATAGTATGAGTTATAGAATGTTTTTTCAAATCTAATATATCCATACCTGATAAATAACTAAATAATACTAAGAATGAACCAATCAAACATAAACAAACTAAGAATAATAATGTATTAAAAGAAAAAATTTTTCTTAATAAACTTGGTTCTTTATATTCGTCTTCTAAAACTGCATCTACTGAAGGAAGTTCTACAACTGGTTTTTCTTCTTTAACAATCTTTAATTTCTTTTCTTTTTTCTCTTTAGGAACTTTTTCCTTCTTCTTAAAAATAGAAATCTTTTCTTTTTTCTTAGGTAATTTTTCTTTTACTTTATCAAAATTAACTTTTAAAGGAACATCTTTTTTTGGCATCAATTCATCTATAACCTTAGTATAATCACCAAAATATTTTTTTACAGGTAGGTTTAAGAATCCTTTTTCTATTATAGATGGATTAACATCTTTATTATAACCACCACTGATACCTATATAATTAACTTTACCATTCTTAATCATTTCTTTATCAATAGATGTGTTTTTTAATATATAATCAGTAGCTATATCTTTAATTTCTTCTGAATAATTAAATTTAGTTTCAAATTTATAAACATAATATCTATAATTATTAACAAGTCTATCTTCAACAAACTCCATATTTAATGGGAGATTTGTATATTTATTATCTACACAGAAATTAATATATAAATCAGATTCGGACAAAGCCAAATTATTTGCGTATTTCTTAGGCATTAATCTTTCTAAATTATAGAATTTTAAGAAAGAAAATAATGGATATCTACTTAATAAATCTTTAGCGATAGTATTTAAATTAATTTTAGAGATATCTTTACCCTTTTTAATATAATTTTCTAGTACAAATAATTTTATTTGATTATCTTTTTTCTTTAATAATTTTTCTAAGTTAGCTTTTGTATCTTTATTTGATACATAGAATTCTAAATCAATTGCTGCTTCTAGATAAATTCTTAAATTTAAATAATCAGCATTTTGCATTACATTTTCATTCTTTTTAAATTTAAAATTAACTGCTTGTTTTAGCAATGTATTAATATTATTGCAAATATCTTTTTTATACTTTTTTACATCTTTTTCTCTAGCTACATTACTAACAACATAATCATTTAATAATAATAGTATATTATTTCTCTTAATATCATATTTAAGAGCTTTTAAAATATCTGGGAATAATAAATCATAATTACTTTTCTTAGTAGATAAAGATCCTATTGGTATATCATCTAATTCCTTACCATATTTTAAAACTAATTCCTTATACAATATAATCGCATCATCGTTATTTGAGTTTGCTAGTAATAATAACAAATCATATTTAGAACTTTTTTCTAAAGTAGGATAAATTTTCTTAATTCTATCAGAATATTCAGAATAATAGTTTTTAAAAAGTAGTGACAATAGTGATAATTTAATATCAAAATCAGGTAGATTATTTTTATGATCTTTTTCAGCTGCATCTAAAATTATTGATCCCATTTCTTTTGTAATTTTCATCTTTTGGATCTTATTAAGCGCAACTATCTTGTTCTTAAAATCCCTTAACTCGATTACTTCAAGTAAATAAGATAATTTTGATAATTTTAATGATTCTAAAAAATTCTTGATCATACCCTGTCACCTTAAATTCATTATATCAAAAACATTCAAAAAAAAGAAGAAATTATTTAAAAATTTCTCTTAAAATATTGCTTAAAAGTTTCTTACAATATTTTTTTATAAAACTCATAAATTTTTCTTCTGAAATTTCTTCTGTTTCATCTGAATAAATTCCCTTTTTATTTATTTTTGCAGACTCTTCTGCATTTACTAAAACATCATAATATTTATAATTTTTATTAATATATTTAACATTTGCATATCCATTTTTCAATATACCTTCTTCTAACAATTTATCATCTACAAATACATATGCAAGTACTCTATCATATTTATCTACTTTATCAGAACTATTATCATATTCTAAATATATTTTATTAGCTCTTCTCAATCTATTGCACGTATAGTTTTTAGCGGCATCTCCATATGGTTCTGCAGCTTGGTTAGGCTTTTCTATCTCAGGTGAATCTATACCTAAAAATCTTACTTTAATCTCTTTCTTATCTCTAATAAATCTAGCTGTATCTCCATCAACACATCTAAAAAACTCTACTTGATCTTTACTTATTCCAAAAACAGTAATTGGAATAAATAAAATTATAAAAACTAATATCTTTTTCATTGACTATATACTGAGTAAGATATTTGATATGCCTTTTTTAAATCTTTAGAAGACTCTATTTCTACTTCTAAGTTATCTTCTTTTTTAATACCATTAATTATTCCTTCAAGAACATCTAGAGTTTTACCGTTCTTATCTTTTATATCCGCATGGAACTTCTTAATATCTAGATCTTTATCAGAATCTAATTTAACTGTAAATATATACTTTTTACCTTTTTTCTTTATGTTGGCATCAAAGAATGTAATATCATGTATAGTTTGTATTTTATTTATTTCTGTTTTTTTATTTGCATTAAATATAAAGAATATAATTATACCTAAAACTAATAAAGCAGATATAATTATTATCATCCTCTTTTTCATATCATCACCTATTATAATAATACCATATTTTATATTTAAAGTATATCATTTTTAAATAAAATTCATATAATAAAACAGGTGAATTATATGAACAATTTTATAGCTTATTTATTTAGAAATACAAAAAAACTAATACTATTTTTATTAATGTGTTCTTTGTTTGTTATACTGTTTTATCAAATAATATTAGTTTTATTTATAACAACAACTGGTAATGCGATTCTATTACTCATTATCTTTCTGCTTCTTTGTTTTACTAGTTTCTTCTTTATTAGATTCTAATATTTTTAATGATTTATATATTTTATTAATCATATTTTTAGATATAATCATGTCATTAACACCAGTACCTAATCTTATTTTACTAGGTAATAAAACCAATATTTTTATTAGTAATAATTCTTCTTCACTTAGTTTAAAAACCTTAGTATAAGTATTTAAAATAGTATCTAAATCTATATAATTATAATATTTATTATAAATAGATAAAATATCATATATAGGAGAATCAATATAACTTGAATTAAAATCTGTTAAATAAATACTATCTTTAGTCTTAACAACACTAGTAATATCATTATTATATAAAGTAACTACTCTTATATTAATTTTACCTTTAACTATAGAATAATACTTTTCTAACAAATCAAAACAAATATTGATAGTATAAAATATAAGACTAATATTTCTCGCAATTAAATACTCAACTGGAGACATATATTCTCTACTTTCAATCCCATTAATTAAACTTTCATAATAATTTCTTGTATCATTTATTTTAGATAGTAATTCTTCATAAATAAAATTATATTCTAAATTATTTACTTCTTTATAATAAGAAGTTTTTATATGTAATAAAGATATAACTCTAATATAATCTAATAACTTTTCTGATATATCATAATTAACTGCCTCTAGATTATTAAACATTATATATTTATCATCATAATCTATAATTCTAGGTATATAATCAAATCCTCTTGATAATAAATAATTATATTTATTAATATCACCTTTTATAATTATAAAAGAATCTAAAGGTGTATCAACAATAACTTTATTATCTTTAATAGTTACTTTTAAAACCTCTAGATTATTCTTTTTAACAAAATATTTATAATTGTTCATTACTTGGAATTATTATTTTACTTCCTAAAGTGATATTAGATAAATCATTATATTCTTCTAATTTTTCTTTTGTAGTTTTATATAAATTAATAATATTATCAATAGTATCATTTTCTCTATAAATATGTACATTATATGTAACATAAACATCATCTTTATCTTCAAAACTATCAAATATAGTATTTAATGTACATTTATTATCAATTACCTCTACATCTTCAATTTGTTCTACTTCTTCTCTATTATCATTATATTCTACAATAGGTTCATCTAGTAACTCAATTACCTCTATATTATCAATAGATACACTTATATTAATTTCCAATTTATTATTTTTAACTTCATAATTAAAATCATCTATTTCTATTTTTACTTCATCTAGTATATATTTATCATCTAAATCAATATTAAATGGAATATTATAGATAAATGGTTCTACATTTAATCTAAATTCATCTTCTTTATAATCACCGCTAATTATAAACTCACCAGTAACTTTATTATCTTTTATTTTTAAATTATGTTCTAAAGATATACTATTAATTTCATAAATATTAGTATTAAATTCTATTTCTTTAGAAAATGGTATTATTTTTTTCATATTATCCCTCTTTCCTATTAAATAATATTAAAAGAAGTTCTAATTTAGAACTTCTTATTTAAATAATTGTTTATATATTTCTTCATATTTAGAAACAAGGATAATTTTTAAATTATTTTTTATTTCATCTGGTATTTCTTCTAGATCTTTTTCATTTTCTTTTGGAACAAATATTTTAGTAACTTCAGAGTTATACGCACCAATTGCTTTTTCCTTTAATCCTCCAATTGGTAATATATTTCCTTTTAATGACATCTCACCAGTCATCGCAAGTTTATTTGATATTTTTTGACCTGTAATAGATGATATTATCGCACTTGTAAGCGCAGTACCCGCAGAAGGTCCATCCTTTTTAATTGCGCCTTCCATAGCGTTTATATGTATATCATTTTTCTTAAAGAAATCTTCTTTAATACCAAACTTTTCTGAATTACTTTTAACAAATCCAATAGCTATATTCGCACTTTCTTTCATTACATCTCCAAGTGATCCAGTTAAAACTATATTTCCTGTACCTTTATAACAACTAACTTCAATTGGTAATATAACTCCACCAAATGGTGTATAACCAAGTCCATTAACTACTCCAGAATCATTTTTAACATTCTTAAGCATTTTATATTTTTCTTTACCTAAATATTCAGATATATTATCTTTATTTATATTAATCTTTATATTCTTTTCTTTTAGTATTTTTCTGACTGCTTTTCTCATTACTTTACTAAGAACTCTTTCTAGTTCACGTACACCAGCTTCTTTAGTATAATTTTCAATTATGTAATGAAGCGCATCATCATCTATAGAAAAATTATTTTTATTTAAACCATGGTTAGAAAGTAATTTATCAAACATCAAATTCTTAACTATTCTAAACTTTTCAAATGTTGTATAACTAGATAATTCTATTATTTCTAATCTATCTAATAATGGATATGGAATAGAATTAATATCATTCGCAGTAAGTACAAACATTACTTTAGATAAATCATATTCTTCCTCTAAGAAATTATCTTTAAAGTATTTATTTTGTTCTTTATCAAGTACCTCTAATATCGCACTTTCAGGATCTCCATTATGTCCCTTACTCATCTTATCAATTTCATCTATTAAGAATAATGGATTAGAACTTTTAGCTTTAATCATAGTATTAATAATTCTACCTGGCTCTGCTCCTATATATGTTCTTCTATGACCAACTATTTCTGATTCATCAGAAACCCCACCAACAGATATCTTAACAAAGTTTTTATTAAGAGCTTTAGCGATACTAAACGCTAAAGTTGTCTTACCTACACCGGGAGGACCAACTAAGCATAATATTGGTGACTTATTTTCTTTAGTCATCTTATTTACTGCAATATACTCAATTATTCTCTCTTTAACTTTTTCTAGTCCATAATGAGAACTATCTAAAATAGCTTCACATTTATCTAAATCTTCTTCATCTTCTGTATATATACCCCAAGGAAGTGATAAACAAGTATCTATATAATTTTTACATATAGTTACTTCAGGTGAACTAATAGGCATGCTTTCATATTTCTTAACTTCTTTAAATAACTTTTCTTTTATTTCTTTTGGTGCTTTTAACTTATTAATTTTATCATTTAGTTCTTCTATTTCTCTATCTTTAGAATCATCTTCATGTAGTTCTTTTTTTATTACTTTTAATCTTTCTCTTAACACAAATTCTCTTTGTGTTTCTTCCATACTTACTTTTAACTTAGATTCTATATCTTTTTCAATAGAACCAATATTCTTTTCTTTATTAAGTAAGTTAATTAATATATCACATCTAACTAGTGAATCTTTTTCTTCTATAAATTTATACTTATCATCAAACGAAAGAGGTAATACATTTACTATTATATCTGTTAAATTTTCTAATGAAGTTTCTTCATTTATTTTCGCAACTAAATAATTACTAACAGTAGGCATAACCTCTACATATTTTTCAAATTCATTTTTAAGTATTCTAACTCTTGCTTCTTCTACTTCAATAGGTACTTCTTTAATATTAACTGGACCTATAACTGCATCTAATTTAAAACCATCTTTTTCTAAATAATCATAAACAACCGCTCTATTAATACCAAAAAGTGTAATTCTAATATTACCATTAGGTAATTCAAAATTACTATTAATTTTACCTATAATACCAAAAGATGGAAGTTCATCTTTATTTATATCTTCCATAGTAGCGTATTTAGGTGTCACTAATAATACATATCCATTATGTTCATTAATAGCTTCTTCTATAATAGATTTATCAGTAACTTCTTGTATTTCAAGTTTAATCTCACCAGAAGGTAAAAGGATCATATTTCTTAAAACTATAACTGGTAATTTAGTTTTTAACATATGATCTCATCTCCTCTTGTAGAAATTTATAAAACATGTTTTATTATAATTGATTACAAAAATTAGTCAATAAAAATAAATCAAAAAAAAAGGAAAAATTAGCATTTTCTAATTTTCCTTTTTTTAATTGATCTAATAATAAGTAAAACTGTACTTAATATGAGCGCTATAACAACGAATACTCCTAAAACATATTTAGATATTTTAGAATTCAAACTACTAAATGCATTTATAAATCTAGATATATTTCCACCTGTAGGCGCTGCTTTATATGTAAAGTATCCTGGTGAACCAGATCTATCAATTCTTGCATAAGTTGCATCAGTTGTAATTGATGAAGAATATTTTGTTCCTGAACCGCCAACTAATTTTTTGTCACCAGAGAACACAGCTATTGAATCGGTTACGGATGAAATGGCAAATAAATCTGATGCATATATTGTAGTTATATTATCCATCCATTGAAACATCCATGAAATATTTGTTACTTTGCTTGTATCAAATGAACTTAAATCTAAACTTGTTAAACTTCGACAATTTTCAAACATGCTAATCATAGTTGTTACATTACTTGTATCAAATTTAGCTCCCAAACGTAGAGTTGTTAAACTACTACATTTTTGGAACATATTATTCATATTTGTTACTTCACTTGTATCAAATAAACTTAAATCTAAGTTTGTTAATCTGCTACACGAACAAAACATGTCAGACATTTGTGTAACATTACTTGTATCAAATGAACTTAAATCTAAACTTGTTAAACTACTGCAATCTTTGAACATTAAACCCATGTCTGTTACATTGCTTGTATCAAAGCTGCTTACATCTAATTTTGTTAATGATTTACAATCCCAGAACATAGCGCTCATGTTTGTTACATTTTTTGTATCAAATGTACTTAAATCTAAAGTAGTAATTTTTACACATTCATCAAACATACCTTGCATTGTTGTTACTTTACCTGTATCAAATGAACTTATATCTAAACTTGTTAAACTGCTACAATTTAAAAACATCCAACTCATGTCTGTTACATTGCTTGTATCAAAGCTGCTTACATCTAATTTTGTTAATGATTTAAGATCCCTAAACGTTCCACTCATATTTGTTACATTACTTGTATCAAATTTGTCTCCTAAATCTAATATAGTTAAACTGCTACAATTTTGGAACATCATTTGCATATTTGTTACTTTACTTGTATCAAATTTATCACCTATATTCAAATTGGTTAAATTACTACAAGATGAGAACATATATGACATATTTGTTACTTCACTTGTATCAAATTTATCACCTATATTCAAATTGGTTAAATTACTACAATATGAGAACATATATGACATATTTGTTACTTTACTTGTATCAAACTTACTTACATCTAATTTTGTTAATAATTTACAATTAGAAAACATCCATGGCATACTTGTTACATTGCTTGTATCAAAGCTGCTTACATCTAATTTTGTTAATGATTTAAGATCCCTAAACGTTCCACTCATATTTGTTACATTACTTGTATCAAACTTACTTACATCTAAACTGGTTAAACTTCTACAACTACGGAACATATTATTCATATTTGTTACTTTACTTGTATCAAAGTTACTTAGATCTAAACTTGTTAAACTACTACAACGACTGAACATATCTGATGAATCTGTATTTAAATATGGTGTATCATCCTCACTCCACCAATATATTGTTCCGTTATCATACCACATATATATTGGTATATATAATGTGGATGTTGATACTATATTATCGCTTGTCATTGAACTTATATCTGGTTTTGTACTTGACTTTTGTATTGATGTTATATTTGTATCTGATGAAAAAGATAATACGGATGCATTTCCAGCTAATTTTTTCATCTTGGTATTAACACTTGCCCCTGTATCAAACATAGCTCTTGCTTCTATCCACTGTGCGTATAATGTTGTTAATGATTTAGCTTGAATATTAGCACCATCTGCATATGCTGTTCCTGATCTATCAGGTGCAGAATTCCATCCACTAAATATATAACCTTCTCTAGTAAATGTATTAGCGTTTAATGGTGTTGCTACATCATATTGAACTACTTGATCACTCATAGTTCCTTCTCCACCATTTGAATTAAATCTAATACTAATATTTGTTTTATCAGTAAAGTATCCTGGATTAGATGTTCCTCCGTCAATATGGGCATATTCTTTATCTATGTGTGAACTAGAGAATATTGTTCCCATTCCTCCAACTAATTTTGTATCTCCAGTAAACATATTATCAGATGATGTCACACTAGTAGTAACAAAACTATTTGAAGCATAAATTGTTTCTAATCTACTACAACTATTGAACATATCCCTCATACCTGTTACTTTATTTGTATTAAAATTACTTAAATCTATACTTGTTAAACTACTACAATTTCTGAACATACTGTACATCCCTGTTACATTACTTGTATCAAATTTATCTCCTAAATCTATACTTGTTAGACTGCTACACCCATAAAACATATAACTCATCCTTGTAACATTACTTGTATCAAAGTTTTCTCCTAAATTTAAATTGGTTAAGCTACTACAATCAGAAAACATAGATTCCATATTTGTTACATTACTTGTATCAAACTTATCACCTAAATCTAAACTTGTTAAACTACTACAACCTTCAAACATACTACTCATGGTTATAACTTTATTCGTATTAAAATTTTCACCTAAATTTAAACTTGTTAAACTACTACAACCTTCAAACATACCGTACATCTTTGTTACATTACTCGTATTAAATGAACTTACATCTAATTCAATTAAACTTGAACATTGATCAAACATTTCTGCCATATCTGTTACATTACTTGTATCAAATGATGTTACATCAATATTAGTTAATCCAGTAAGACTTCTAAACATATCTGAACTATTTTGATTTAAACTAGGATTGTTATCTTCACTCCACCAGTATATAGTTCCATTATCATACCACATATATATTGGTGCATTATATGTTGTATTTGATATTGATACTATATTATCGCTTGTCATTGAGCTTATATCAGGTCTTGTTGTCGATTTTTGTATTGATGTTATATTTGCATCAGATGTATATGATGTTGCAGATGCATTACCTGCTAACTTTTTCATCTTAGCATTTAAATTTTGACCTGTATCAAACATAGCTTGTGCTTCTATCCACTGTGCGTATAATGTTGTTAATGATTTAGCTTGAATATTAGCACCATCTACATATGCTGTTCCAGTTCCATCTGACTTTGTATTCCATCCTACAAATAAATATCCTGATTTTGTAAATGTATTTTCATTTAATGGTGTTGCTTCATTATATTGAACTACTTGATCATTCATAGTTCCTTCTCCACCATTAGCATCAAATCTAATATTAATAGAACTCTTATCAGTAAAGTATCCTGGATTACTTGTTCCTCCATCTATATGAGCATATGTTGCATCTGTATGATTAGAGTCAAATGTTGTTCCCATACCACCAACTAATTTTGTATCATCAGTAAACATATAAGAAGTGTTTGAAGTAGTAACTGACGTTGTGACAAACAAAGATGTTGCATATATCGTTTCTAAACTACTACAACTATTGAACATATAAAGCATGTTCTTTACTTTACTTGTATCAAAGTTACCATTTAAATTTAAGCTGGTTAAACTACTACAATTACGGAACATACCATTCATATTTGTTACATTACTTGTATCAAACTTATCTCCTAAATCTAGACTGATCAAACTACTGCATCCTCGGAACATATATTGCATAGATTTTACATTACCTGTATCAAACTTATCACCTAAATCTATGCTTATTAGACTAATACATCCGTCAAACATGCCAGCCATATTTGTTACATTACTTGTATCAAACTTATCACCTAAATCTAGACTTGTTAGACTGCTGCAATTATAGAAAAAATTTTCCATGTTTGTTTCGTTACTTGTATCAAATTTGTCGCCTAAATCCAAGCTGGTTAAACTACTGCATCCAGTGAACATATGAGACATATTAGTTACATTGCTTGTATCAAATTTGTCGCCTAAATCTAAACTTGTTAGACTACTACAAGAGTTGAACATACCTGACATATTAGTAACACTACTTGTATCAAAGTTATTACCTAAATCTAGACTGGTTAAACTTCTACAGCTAGCGAACATATATCCCGTTTTTGTTACGCTACTTGTATTAAAATTATTTTCAAAATTAATATTTGATAAATTTGTACAATATTCAAACATACCCCACATACTTGTAACATTACTTGTATCAAAAGCACTCAAATCTATATTTGTTAATCCTTCAAGGTTATTAAACATATATGAACTATCTTGATTTAAACTTGGACTTTCATCTTCACTCCACCAATATATAGTTCCATTATCATACCACATATATATTGGTGCATTATATGTAGTATTTGATATAGATACTATATTATCACTTGTCATTGAACTTATATCTGGCCTTGTACTTGACTTTTGTATTGATGTTATGTTTGTGTCTTTGGAAGAATATGTTGCAGAGGAATTACCTGCTAATTTTTTCATTTTTGTGTTAACATTTAGTCCCATATCAAACATAGCTCTTGCCTCTATCCATTGAGGATAGATAGTTGTTTCATTTGTTATTGCTGTTTCAGTTGTTATATTATCTCCTGTACCATCTTGTTTTGTATTATATCCAGCTAATACGTAACCTGATTTTGTTACTTCTGGGAATGAACTAATAGTTGTATTATAATCATATTCTTTTGTTGCTGTGTCTCCAGATACTATCCATCCTTCTGTAGGAGTAATTGTTCCTCCATTTGAATTAATTGTTAATGTATATTTATTTATTGTTCTTGTATAATTAGCTGTTACACTAGTATTTTGTGATATAGTTCCACTTTCACTAGACCATCCAGTAAATGTAGTTGTATATCCTGTTATATCTTTCTTAGATGTTGTTACTGTTCTAGTATCACTTAACGTTAATGTATTATCACTAGTTGTATAAGTAACTCCACTTATTACATTTGTACTTGATGTTGATATTGTTCCATATTCATCATTATTAACACTAGTGCTTAATGTATATACTGTAACATCCTTTGTTACTGGATCACTTACTTCATAATTATCTCCATCTGAATTTGTTGCTTTTACATATACTGTTCTATTTCCTGTTGATCCAGTTATTTGATCCAAATAATTTACACTTGTTGTACCAGATCCTGGAACTACTGGTGTATAGTTTATTCCATCTATACTTATTAAGTATCCATCTGCATTACTACTATTTGTAAATGATACTATTCCTTCTGGTGTAACATTTAAATTAGTTACTTCATCTGATTTTTGTTTTGTTATTGTAACTACAAATGTTGCATTCTTTTCTGATCCTGAATTAGTATCTGTTGCTTTTACTATATATGTATAAACTCCTGCTGGTATACTACTACTTAATGTAATAGTTGTATTATCAATTGTTATATAATCTGTATCTACATTATCTTTCTTTTCTGATACTTCAGTATAAGTATAAGATCCTGTTCCATTAGATGCACCTGTTATTGTTACTTCTTGAGAAGAAGTACTATATACTTTTGATATTGTATCATCACCATTAAATATTAATTCATTTGCATTCCATAATGCATATAAATTATAATTACCAGATGTAGTTAAGTTTTCTACTTCTTCTTCATCTAAGTAAGAAGTTCCTGTTCCATCAGAACTTGTATTCCATTTATTAAATGTATAACCTGTTCTATTGAAGCCATTTTTAGATAATTTTTGTTTTACGTCATAAGTAAATTCTTCGTTATTCATAGAGCCAGATCCACCATTTGAATTAAATACTACATTATAAGTATTTGGTTCATAATTAACTGTAAATGTTTTATTTTCAGTTAATTTGAAACTATATGGATTTTCTAAAATATTATCATTAAAGTTAGAGAAGTGATATCCAGTCTTTTCTTTTGCTGTTATTGTTATATCTGTTTCATATGGATATTTTCCTTGTGATACATTACTTTCAATATATTCTGAATTAGTTAAAGTAAAGTCATATTCTACTCTATCATAATTATAATTTAATACAGCTCTTCCATCACCAGTAATTGTAATTGTTTCTACACTTGGTGATATGAAACCAGTATATGATTTAGTTTCTGGTGTTACTACTGAATCTGTTGTTCCAGTCAAATTATCAGTATCCGCTAAAACATATCCACTCTTATCTACTGTTTGTTTATAGTGATTTACTGTATAACTAGTATTATCATTAGGATTCCATTTTGCATATAAAATAATATTTCCAGATTTAGCTAAGTTTTTAACATTTGCTTCATCTTCATAACTTGTTCCTGTTCCATCTTCTTTTTTGTTCCATCCAGCAAATGTATATCCTTCTCTTGTAAATATATTTTTATTTAATTTAGCTTCTTTATCATATGTCATTTCTTGATTTGGCATAGTGCCAGATCCACCATTTGAATTAAATACTACATTATATTTATTTGCTTCATAATTTGGCGAGATTGTTATATCACCAGTTAATTCAAATGTTGTTGGATTAGTTGTATCTCCATTTGACCAACTAGAGAATGTATATCCATCTTTATCTTTTGCTTTTATAGTTATTTCTGTTCCATATGGATAATTACCTTCTGGTGTACTATTATTTAAATCTATATTTTCTGTACTACTATAGTTAAAGTCATAACTATTTCTTGTATATAAGTATTCTACTACTGTTGTTCCATCACCTTTTATTGTTACTGTTTTAGGTGTTGGTGATGTAAATCCTTCATATGTTTTAACAGAAGGTGTTACTTCTTTTCCTGTTTCTCCAGTTAATAATTCTGTATCTGCTACTGTATATCCTGAACCATTTAAATTTTGTTTTTTATGTTCTACTTTATATGCTGTATCTTTTCTTGATGTATATACTGGACTTATTGTAGTATTACCATTTACTGTAATAGTTCTTGGATTAGTAGTTTCTCCATCACTCCATCCTTCAAAGTCATATCCTGCTTTATCTTTTGCTTCTAAAGTTATTTCAGTTCCGTATGGATAGTTTCCTGATGGTAATGAACTTATTACATCTTCTGAATCATCTATAACAAACTCGTATGTTTTTCTTGTATAGTTATAAGTTACAACTAGTGATCCATCTGCTTTTATTGTTACTTCTTCTGGTACTGGTGCGGTAAATCCTTCATAATCTTTTACTGCTGGTGTTACTTTAGCACCTGTTGTACCTTCTAAATTATCAGTATCTGCTAAATCATATCCATCAAGTGTAACCTTTTGTTTATAATGATTAACTACGTATTTTGTATTTGTGTTTGGTTTATAAATTGGTTTTATAGTAGTGTTATCTCCTACTACTATAGTTCTTGGGTTATCAGTATTTCCATCATTCCATCCATCAAATGTATATCCTTCTTTTTCTTTTGCTTCTAATTCTATTTCTGTTCCATAAGGATAATTTCCTGATGGTTTAGAACTTATTACATCTTCAGAATCTTCTATAACAAACTCATATGTATTTCTTGTATAGTTATAATTTAGTACTGTTGTTCCATCTGCTTTTATTGTTATTTCTTCTTCTGTTGGTGAAACAAATCCAGTTCTTGGAATAACAGGTGGTGTTACTTTAGTATCTGACATACCTGTTTTATTTTCAACTACTTCATCATAAGTTTCTAAATCTAAATTTTGATATCTATGAATTACTTTATATGGTGTATCTGTGTTTGCAGCCCATATTGCATATAAAATAATATTTCCAGATTTAGCTAAGTTTTTAACATTTGCTTCATCATCATATGAAGTTCCTGTTCCATCTGCTTTTGTATTCCATCCCGCAAATGTATATCCTTCTCTTGTAAATATATTTTTATTTAATTTAGCTTCTTTATCATAAGTCATTTCTTGATTTGGCATAGAGCCAGATCCACCATTTGAATTAAATACTACATTATATTTATTGGCAGTATAATTTGGCGAGATTGTTATATCACCAGTTAATTCAAACGTGGTTGGGTTAGTTGTATCTCCATTTGACCAACTTGAGAATGTATATCCATCCTTTTCTTTTGCTTTTATAGTTATTTCTGT
>JAGAHP010000016.1 GCA_017627015.1 Bacilli bacterium | reverse complement strand
TACAAAAGTAATTAACAACCTAAATACTTAGTAAGTCTATAAAATTCATTATTACCTATAGACATTAGTAATAATATATTCTACTAAAATCGAACCTTCTATAAATTACGTAGAAAATAATAAATAGAAAGTGTATTTACCGTTATAATTAGGCTAAAGCAGCACTAGTACTTCTGAATAGTGTTGCAAATACGTTTTTAACTTTGTTAGCATTTATTGCTTTTTGTTCGTAACGTGTTCCTCCGACTTGCAGTTAAATACCCTATATTCCTGTCGAAGCCAAATACAGCCCCATGCATAAAATTATATGCAAAATAAAGAAAAAGTCAAATAATCATACATTATTTGACTTATATTTTACTTAATAATTCTTTCATAAATTTAGCTACCATTTTTGAACTAAGTAATAAAAAATCATCATATGTTAGTTCATTAGTACCATTAACTGAATCTGAAATTGATCTAATTACTAAAAATGGAATATGAGAAAGATAACATACTTGAGCAATAGATGCGCCTTCCATCTCACAACATAGTGCGTTAAATTTAGTATTTATCTTATTACTCATTTTAGGATCATTTACAAATATATCACCTGATGCGATTACACCAGTATGTACTTTTGAATCAGTTTTTATATCTTTAGCTAATTTAACAAGATATTCATCTGATTCTATAAATTTACCTACATTAGGAATTTGACCTTTTTCATAATTAAATGGTGTTACATCAAAATCATGTTGAACTAATTTTTCTCCTACTACAACATCACATACTGAAACACCTGGATCTATGGCACCAGCTACTCCTATATTAAATATATAATCTACTTTCATATTATCAATTAATATTTGAGTAGTTCTAGCTGAATTAACTTTACCTATACCTGATTCTACTAAAACTATTTCTTTATTATTAAGTTCACATTCATAAAATGTTAGATCAAATATCTCATATTGTTTTTTTAGAGTTAATACTTTTAAAAGTGCATTTAACTCTTCTTTTAACGCAAATATTATTCCTATCTTCATATTAGTATCTTCCTTTTAATGCTTTATCTGTTTCTCTTTTGATATCTCTTTCTTTTATAGATTCTTTTTTATCAAAAGTATGTTTACCTTTTGCTACTCCTATTTCAAGTTTTGCTAGTCCTTCTTTAAAATATAATTTTAAAGGTACAATAGTAAAACCTTTTATAGAAATCTTATCTTTTAGTTTTAATATTTCATTTTTATGAAGTAATAATTTTCTTGTTCTAGTTTCTTCTTCATTAAATATAGAACCTTTATCATAACTAGAAATATGCATATTAAGAATAAAAGCTGCATTATTCTTAATCACAATATAACTATCTTTTAAATTACAAGAACCATTTCTAATAGACTTGATTTCTGTTCCTGTTAGAACAATTCCTGCTTCAAAAGTATCATATATTTCATAATCAAACCTAGCTTTTCTGTTTACTATTTCCATTTTTATCACCCTCTATTAGTTCAAAGTCTATAGTACTATTTTCTTTAGATGCTGCAATGCATTTTACTCTTACTTTTTGTCCTAATTTAAACTTTCTACCTGTTCTTTTACCAATAAGCATATTTAGTTCTTCATTAAATTCAAAGTAATCGCCTACTATTGTATCATATTTTACTAATCCTTCAATCATATTTGGTAAACAAACAAACATTCCAAAGTTAAGAATAGAATCTATTATACCATCAAATTCTTCACCTATATGATCTTCCATATATTCAGCCATCTTCATAGATTCTACGTCTCTTTCACAATCAATTGAATTTCTCTCTTTTTCTGATGAATGTTCTGCGATATATGGAAGTGCATCTTTATAATAATCTATTAGTTTATTTAATTCTTTAGGACCTGGTTCATTAAATATATATTGTCTTAATAAATTATGAACTGTTGTATCAGGGAATCTTCTAATTGGAGAAGTAAAATGAGTATAACATTTAGAACCTAGTCCATAGTGTCCTAAATTTTGATCTTTGTATTCAGCTTTTCTCATACATCTTAAAAGCATATTTGATAAAATATCATATTCTTCTCTTCCTCTTAATTGATCTAATATAGATTTTAAGTTTCTTGGATTAGAGAATTCTCTTTTACCAGTAACATTTATTCCTAATGCTGATATTTGATTAATAAAATCTTTAATCTTATCATCATCTGGTACTTCATGAACACGGTAAATAGATGGATAATTTAAATAGAAAAGGTGTGATGCCACTGTTTCATTTGCCGCAATCATAAAGTCTTCAATTAAATTTTCACCTTTATCTTGTTCTCTTAAAACTACATCTATTGCTTTTCCTTTTTCATCAACAATTATTTTAGCTTCTTTCGCATCAAAATCTAAATATCCTCTTTCTAATTTTTCATTACGAAGTATTTCAGCTAGTTCTTCCATTAATTTTAATGTATCAACAAATTCTTCATACCCTTCAGGTACTTCTTCATTTTTTAATATTTTATTAACATTTTTATATGTCATTTGTTTTCTAGATTTAATAACTGATTCAAATATATCATGATCTACTACTTTACCCTTAGGATCTATTTCCATTACGCAAGATATAGCAAGTCTATCTACATCTGGGTTAAGAGAACAAATTCCATTACTTAGTTTATGTGGAAGCATTGGTACAACTCTATCAGCTAGATATACTGAAGTACCTCGATCTAATGCCTCTTTATAAAGTTCTGTTCCTTCTTTTACATAATAAGATACATCCGCAATATGTACTCCTAATATATAGTTATCACCTTTTTTCTCAATACTTATCGCATCATCTATATCTTTAGTATCATCCCCATCAATTGTAAATATCATTTTATCTCTTAAATCTCTTCTACCTACAATTTCATCTTCAGATACTTCTGAAGGTAATTTATCTACTTCATCCATTACTGCATCAGAGAATACATCATTTATTTCATAATTATACATAATGGATAATATATCAACACCAGGATCATTTTTATGACCTATTATTTTATTTACTTTACCTAAATATTTATAATTACCCATTTCTTTAACAATAGATACTTGAAGTTTATGACCATCTACTAAATCAGGTAAATCTTCTTTATCAATAATAATCTCCATTTTTAACTTTTCATCATCTGGGGTAAATTTAGGCTTACCATTAACTATATTAAATTCACCCACAACTAAATTGTTTTCTTCTTTTAATACTCTAATAACTCTAGCTTCAGTCTTTTTACCTGTTCCTTTAACTGGTTCAATAACAACTATATCATTATTTAACGCACCATTTATATTTTTCTCATCTATATAATAATCATCATCTATTCCTTCTACTGATACAAATGCATATCCTCTTTTATTAACATGTATCTTACCTTTTAACAAATGACTATTATTAAATAACATATATTTATCTTTTCTTGTTCTATAAATAAGCATTTCTTTTTCTAAATCTTGTAATACTTCCATTAAAGAAGTTATTTCACTTACAGAAGTTAAGTGTAAGTTATTAGCTATTTCCATAGAATCTAATGCTTTTTCATCTTTTCCTAACAATTCTAAAATCGAGTCTCTCATATAAAACCTCCATATATTAATTATAAAATAAAAAGACTTTTATGAAAAGTCTTTTATTTTATTAATGACATTACTAAACATACTACAAAAAATATAATACCTAAAACCATAGTAAAACGGCTTATAAATAGTTCAAAACCTCTTTCTTTTCTTTCTGCAAATAGTTCTGAACTAGCTCCTACTAATATATTTCCTGCATCTTCTGCTTTATCACTTTGTAATAATACTACAACAATTAATAATACTGAAACAATCATTAATACTACATCCATGTCTTCTTCCTCCAGTCAACATTAGTATTATACTACATTTTATTTAAATTGAAAATACCAAACTAACAAATAAATAAAAGACATTATTAAAGATATTACTAAATAATATAACTTATTCTTGTTCTTTTTTATAATTGATATCAATAAAAGTGTAGTTAATAAAATACCACCAATTAAGTATTCAAAAGAATATATATCTGAATAATGATATATGTGATTATCTCTAACAAAAAAATCTGATAAAGCTAATATGAAAAAATTAAAAATATTACTACCAAGCATATTAGATATAGCCATATCATTATTATTATATTTTAATAATGCAAAAGTTGATACTACTTCTGGAATGGATGTTGTAATTCCTAAAAGAATTGCTCCTACAGTAGACGAAGAAACCTGTGGATAAATATGAGTTATCTTATCTGCTTGTAGTGTTAAAAGTATACTTATTACTATTAAAACTAGTGAACAAGTAATAAATTTTAATAAAGGATTAGATACAAAACTAGAATCGTTTGTATCTTCTTTATTTGTTTTTACTACTTTTACTATATACATAATATACATAATTATTAAAACTATTGTTGATACAAAGTTAATATAATATCCAAGTAATATAAATAAGTATTCTATTAATAGAATAGCACATTCATATTTATATTTTGAATCAGTATTTTTAAATATATCTTTTTTAAAAAACCAAATATTATAAACCGCAAGAACAAATATATTAAACATATCACTACCTAATATATCTCCAAACGATAAAGAAGGGTTATTAATTAAAACAGCAGATATACTTGTGACCAATTCTGGTAAAGAAGTTATTGATGCGATTAAAAGACCTCCTATTAACGCAGATCCAAGCTTTGTTTGTTTACTTAATGCATCTCCATAAAAAGATAGTTTAATACTTAAAAACATCGTAAAAAAAGCAAGCACTAAAAAAAATATTCCATCCATAAATATCACCTTATTAAAGTATATTTATGATATGGAATATTATTCTTATAATTCTTCTTCTATTCTAATTAATTCGTTATATTTACAAATTCTATCAGTTCTAGACATAGAACCAGTTTTTATTTGACCTAAGTTAAGACCAACTGCTAAAGAAGCAATAGTTGTATCTTCTGTTTCACCACTTCTATGAGAAATTATTGTTTTATAGTTATTCTTTCTAGCTAAATCAATAGTTTCCAAAGTTTCAGTAATTGTACCTATTTGATTTACTTTTAAAAGAATAGCGTTACCTGCTTTATTATCTATTCCCATTTGAAGACATTTTTTATTAGTAACAAATAAATCATCACCAACTAATTGAACTTTATCACCTAGTTTTTCTGTTACTAGTCTAAATCCTTCCCAATCATTTTCATCTACTGGATCTTCAATAGATATAATTGGATATTTATTTACTAATTCTTCATAGTATTCAATTAATTCTTCAGTAGTTAAACTTCTTCCTTCTCCTACTAAATTATATTTACCATCTTTATAAAATTCAGATGCCGCAACATCTATTGCCATACATACATCTTTTCCCGGTTCATATCCAGCCCTTTTAATAGCTTCCATAATTAATTCAAATCCTTCTGAGTTTGAATTAAGATCTGGTGCAAAACCACCTTCATCACCAACACTAGTAACTAATCCTTTTTCCTTTAAAACAGATTTAAGGTTATGGAAAACTTCTGCTCCTACTCTTATTCTTTCTTTAATATTATCTCTTATTGGAATAATCATATATTCTTGAAAGTCCAATTTATTATCAGCGTGCGCACCACCATTTATGATATTCATCATAGGTCTTGGCAAAGACATATTTCCATCACCAAATGTATCACATACATACTCATGTAATGGTTTACCTTCTTCTTGAGCACTAGCTTTTAGATATGCCATAGAAATACCTAATATGGCATTCGCACCATATTTAGATTTAGTTTCTGTTCCATCTAACTCTATCATCTTGTAATCTAATTCTTTTTGTTTACCAGTTTCAAAACCAATTAAGGCTTCTCTTAAATCAGTATTAACATTATTAACAGCTTTTAAGACACCCTTTCCTAAAAATCTATTTTTATCTCCATCTCTTAATTCTAAGGCTTCTCTTTCACCTGTCGAAGCTCCAGATGGTACTGCTGCTCTTCCTACAATACCATTATCTAAAATAACATCCACTTCAACAGTAGGATTACCTCTAGAATCTAATATTTCTCTTGCTTTTATATTTTCTATTTTTCCCATACAATTACCTCCAACATATATTATACTCTTTTTTTTACACTATAAATAAAATAATTAATAATTTTTACATTATTTTTATATATTATGATATAATAATTATAATTGGAGTGATTTTATGAGAATAGTTGAACTACAACCAGAAGATTTTAATAAGTTTATTGAAAAATTTCCATATAAAAACTTTTATCAAACTACAGAATATGGTTTGTTAATGGGAAGACATCAATTTAACGAATACTATTTAGGCTTACAAGATGAAGCTGATAATATAGTTGCGGCCACTCTAATACTAGTAAATAAAGTTTTTATAGGTTATAAATGGGGTTATTGCCCTAGAGGATTTTTAATTGATTATACAAATGAAGAATTAGTTAAAACTTTTACTGAAGAACTAAAAAACTATTTAATAAAAAGAAACTTCATGTTTGTAAAAATAGATCCAATTATAATATATAAATCACATAATAATAAAGGTGAAATTACTCCTGAAATTAATAATGAAAAAATATTTAATTACTTAGTTAGCCTAGGTTATGAACACACTGGTTTTAATTTAAATTTTGAAAACTTAAAACCAAGATGGAACGCAGTTGCGTACTTTAATCCTGAAGATCAAATTTTTTATAAGTTTTCAAAAGAAAAAAGAAATAAAATAAGAAAAGCTGAAAAACTAGGTGTTGAAATATTAAAAGGTAATCCAGAAGATATAAGAGCGTTCTATGAATTCGTTGAAAAGAAACATTCTAGAAAGCTTAATTATTATTTAGATATGTATGAAATATTTGGTATGAAAGATATGTTTGAATTATATTTCGCAAATATTAATACATCAAAATTTGTTGAAAAGAGTAAATACTATTATGAACAAGAAGAATTAAGAAATAATAATATAAATCAAGAATTAGAAGAGAATATTAATAGTAATAACGCAAATAATATTATAAAAAGAAAAATGCATTCAGATATGCTTCTAAACAATTATAAACAAAATATTATTAATGCGACTAATTTATTTAAAGAATATCCTAGTGGAAAACTAATTGGTTCCTGTGCAGTTGTTAAATATAATAGAGAAATATTCTTCCTAATTACAGGATATAATAAAGATTATAAAAACTATTGTCCAATCCACTATATGTTATATCAAATAATGGAAAAATATCATAAAGAAGGATATAACAAATTCCATCTTAATGGTATTTCAGGTGATTTTAGTAAAACAGCTCCATTACGTGGTTTAACTAATTTTAAACTAGGTTTTGGAACACATATAGAAGAATATGTTGGTGAGTTTAATCTAGTTATAAACAGACACAAAACTAACGTTTATAATAAATTAAATCCAATATTTGAATGGTTGAATACACCAGTATTATAAAAGAGATGATTAATTATCATCTCTTTTTCTTATTAATTTAAATTTCTTTCGTGCGCCTTCATGTCTAACGCATAATTCATCTTGAATTTCAACGAGAATTTCTTCTTCTGTTTCTCCTTGTTCTAATAATTCAAAGTACTTAAATTTTGTATTCATATATTCTAAAACATTTCCTTTATATGAATATTGATCTTCATCTAGAAAATCTTTATTAATTACTATTTGATCTTCATTTATAATACCATTAATGGCTTTTCCACAGCATAAGCATCTAAAAGTAGGATAGTATGCCTTAGATTCTTTTGGAAAAGTCATTAAATATAATAACTTATAATCACATAATTTTTGTTCTAAAATTCCAATTTTTTCACCAATTTCTTTCTTCTCTTCCTCTAAATCATTCACAGTAGTCATTAAACTAATATATCTTTTAACTTCTGGATTTTTACTTAAATTTTTTAAATCATTTTTTTTATTAGTAATACTGTAATCAAGTTGTCTATATACTCCTTGACTTTTATCTAGTTCTTTTTCAATGGTAGCTTTATCCATGTCTTCTAATAAATATTGTAATTCTTGTTTCTTTTCTTTGTTTCTAGTTTCTACAATTTGTTTTTCTAAACTTGTATTCATTCTTTTAGCGGCATTTTTAATTCTGTCTAACTTAATATCTTCTCCCATATTACCCTCCTGTACTTTTATTATAACATAAAAAAGAAGTGATTAATATCACTTCTTTAATAATTATTATAACTATTTAATGATCTTAGTTACTTTACCTGCACCAACAGTTCTTCCGCCTTCTCTGATAGAGAATTCAGTACCTTCTTCTAAGGCAATTGGGCAAATTAATTTAACTGTCATTGATACATTATCTCCAGGCATAACCATTTCAGTTCCTTCTGGTAATGTTACTTCACCAGTAACGTCAGTAGTTCTGAAATAGAATTGTGGACGATAGTTACTGAAGAATGGAGTATGTCTTCCACCTTCTTCTTTATTTAATACATAAACTTGACATTCAAATTCAGTATGTGGAGTAACTGATCCTGGTTTAGCAAGAACTTGTCCT
>JAGAHP010000015.1 GCA_017627015.1 Bacilli bacterium | reverse complement strand
TTTTACTTTAATATATTTCTTAGGTTTATTTACTGGTTATGGTAAAGAAGTATATTCTACTAGTCTTTTAAATATAATTAAAAATATTTTTTTACCATTAATAGGAATTTTATCTCTTGAAGCATTAAGATATAATTTTATTCTTTTTCTTTAAAAAATTCACAATATCACCTACTTTTGTACATATTCTAATTTATAAGATAATGTTATTAATTCTCCTCCATCAGGTAAATCATCCGGATTAACATCTTCTTTAAATTGTAGATATACTTTTAATTGTTTTTTATTATTCTTATTTAAAGTATCTCCTACTTTAATTTCAGTTCCATCATCATATGTAACACTATATTTTAAGAATCTTTTTTGTTCATCAGTCATACCTGACTCAATAATATTATATAGTTTAGCGTCTACATTACCTTTATTTAATATATCAACTTTAAATGAATAGAATTGACCTGGTTCAGTCATAATTACTTCATATGTTATTTCAGTTTTAGATGAATCTATAATGGCGTCTTTAACTGCGCGTACTGATCCACTATCTATTTTTACATTATCAAATTCTATTTTCCAATTTATATCATCAGGTTCAATTACAGGAACTACAGGAGTAACTGGATCTACTTTAGTTCTTTTTCTGCTTCTTTTTGTAATAGGTGCGCTCTCTTCTCCAGTTTGAGGCATAATATTTACAGGTTTATCATCAGGTTCAATTATTTTAGGTATTTTTACTTTTGTTCCTATATTAATTGCTAAAGAAGCATACATTATAGAAACTAATATTAAAATAAATATAAATAAAAAAGAATATACAAATCTATTTCTATTATTTTTAGAAGCCTCTTTTTTGTTATTCATATAAATTCACCTACTTATCTATTATTAAGATAATTATATCATTAAAAGTAAAAAAAAGAAACTAGATAACTAGTTTCTTTTGTTTTGGTTTATCTTTAATAGCGTATTGTCTTAAAAAATAATATTTATCTAAATCAGAAGTAAATATCAAATCCGAAAATTCAATCGCATCATCCAAGTTCATCTTAGAATAAGGTTCAGTTATATAAAATTCTCTATTATATTCATTAAATCTATAATTTAATATATCTAAGTCCACTTTATTAGATTTAATTTTATTTAACATACTTAATACAAAATTTATATAATTTTGTATTATTACTGGATTAAATGTACTGTTAAATGTTCTTATTTCTATTGTTTCGTTTTTACAATACAAATCTTTTTGATGAAAATTTATCGCATATGTTTTACATTTAAATAATTGTCTTAAATCTGAAATTGCTTTAGAAAATGTGTCATCTTGATTATTACTTTTTAAATAATTATATAGTTTTGAACTAACTTCTCTAGAATATGAATTTACATTTATATTGCTTTCTAGGTCGTTACCATATGAAAATCTAAATATAATGTGTTCATATATACAAAACAATTTTAAAAAAGTATCTAAATAATCCTTGTTTTCCTCTAATAGTGATAAATCAGCATGAACATGAACACCTTTTTGGTTACTTTCTTCAATACCTAATTTAGTTAATCCTTCGCAAATGTTATATAAAGATGTAAAATCCTCTTTAGTATTAGATAATATTGGTGTTTTTATTTCAAAGATTCTTTTATCCTTTAAAGTACTGTCAACTTTCTTATATTCACCAACTTTATACATCTTTCGTAATGAAGAATTCAAATTAATTAGTTTTCTAATATCTCTATCATGTTCATTACCATTCTTAACCATAAATTCTATTTCAGAGCCAAATTTTATATCATCTGATACATTTAGATTATCCCTGTAACTAAAATCCATATTTGTTAAATAGTTTAACAAACTATTCGTTTCAATTTTATCCATATTTCTTCCCTATTTTCTTCCCTATTTTTAAAACCAATATCAATAATAGTACATTTTACGTCTTTTGTCAAAATAAATTTTAAAAATCATTATAATATGGTAAAATTATATCAGGTGATATAATGAAAAAAATAAAATTTTTAATTAATGCGATTATACATATGGACTATAAAAATATGTTTAAAGTTGCTAGAAAAGTTTCTAAAAAAGCGAAAAAACCATTTGTATTTATATTCTTTGACATTATATATTGCGGATTTAAGTATCAAGCGGGATACTATGATTATCAAGAATTTGAATTTTATTTATTAAATAAAGAAGAAAGAAAAACATATCTTACTAGAGGTAAAAACAATGCATTAGTAAATAAATATAATAATAAAGATTATTGGTATATACTTCAAAATAAGGTTGAATTTAATAACAGATTTAAAAAGTATTTAAAAAGGGATTATATAGATTTAAGAAATAGTTCTGAAGAGGATTTTAAAAATTTCCTAAAAAATAAAGAATATGTAATCGCGAAAGAATTAGATAATTGTGGTGGACATGGAATTGATAAATTAAAGGTAGATATAAAAAAATACAAAGAATTATATACCAAATTAATTAATAAAAAACAATACTTAGTTGAAGAAATTATAGTACAAAATAAAAAAGTTTCTAAATTATATGATGGATCAGTTAATACACTTAGACTATTTACTTTCTTTGATGGGAAAGAAACATATATAATAAATTCGATTTTTAAAATTGGTAACAATGGATTTGTAGATAATTTTTCATCTGGGGGTATGTATACATTCTTAGATAAAAAAGGAAAAGTAATTGTACCTGCGATAGATCAAGATGATAATAAAATTGAAGTACACCCTACTACAAAAGAAAATATATTAGGATTTGAAATACCTAATTTTGATAAAGCGTGTAATATGGTTAAAGAAGCGTCAAAATTAATTCCAGAGGTTCAATATATTGGTTGGGATATAGCTATACTAGAAAATGATGTTTGTTTAGTTGAAGGAAATGAATTTCCTGGAGTATTCCAAATCAAACCTAGTTTTGATAATGGTAAACACATAGGACTTATTCCTGAATATAGTAAATATATGGATTTATAACATAAAAAAAGAAGATTTAAATCTTCTTTTCCTAAATTGTAATTTCAACCGCACCACTTGGTGTGGTTTTTTGATACAATAAAAAGAGCCCACCCGCCAAGGAAAGGACTCCAATATGAATTATACACAATTGACAGAAAAAAAGAAAGTAGAAATTGATATTTT
>JAGAHP010000014.1 GCA_017627015.1 Bacilli bacterium | reverse complement strand
GATTATAAATCAGTTGTTGAAATTAAACAAACATTAGTAGCTTATCTAGAACAAGCAAATAAATTTATAATGGATAATGTAAATAAAAAACAAGAACCAATTGTAGAGCAACAACCAGTTCAATCACAAAATTCAAATCAACCATTATCTGATGATTTTTGGACTGAATTTGAACAACCACAACAAGAGCAAAAACCACAACAACCTTTACCAGAAAATTTTTGGGATGAGTTTGATAAACCAGATCCAAGTGTTAGACCAGAGCGAGTATATAATGATGATGGAACATATACAATGGAGTATATTACTCATGCAGCTAATACACCGATAGGATTTAATCAAGAAATATATGACCAACTTTTACAAGCTAATGCAAGAAAAAGACAACAAGCAGAGCAAATGATTCAAGCAATGATTGATGGAAAAATAGATACTAATGGGCAACCAATAGTTCCTGAAGAAGAACAAATGACTAGTGGAAGACATATGGGATTTGTTAATATAAAAATACTTGGAATAATAGCAACAGTAGTTAGTTTAGGAATAATACTTGCAATTGTGCTCGTTAATTTAAAATAACTATCTTTAAGGCAAGATAGTAACACACTACCAAGTCGGCATAATGCCAACTAGGAATAGTGTGCAAAGGGACACCCTTTTGAAACCCAATAAGCAACATTTCACAAACTATCGTAAGTGAATGTTGCTCTTTTTTATTTTGCCTTATGGCTTCATAAAAAAGAAAGAATACTATCGCCACTTTCATTGCTTTGCAACAAAACGTGCCACGTATTCTTTAAATAAAAATAACCTAATACCTTAATAAAAGGTAAAAGGTTATTTCTTTCTTTTGCATAGCAAAAGTAAGGATTTAAATTTACACAGTAAATTTTTTTGTGTAATTTCAAAACTAGCGTTTTTTTATTTCTTCACTTTCTTGTTTCACTTTTACATTATAATCAAAATATACTACTACTGGATCATCAAACATATCACCATCACTTATTTCGATAGAGAATTCTTCACCAACACATATAAATGGAGTAATATTTGAAAATAGCTTATCATAATCAACTATTTTACGCATTCTATCAATAACATATATACGTTCATCTTCTTCAGATATATCTACTCCAAATGTGCCAGGTTGTTGTTTTGTTTTAGATACATCATATAACTCCTTGTTATATGTTTTAACTAAATTTTGATATTCAGTTCTACTACATGGTATTAGTAAATATTCTCCAAGTCTTTCTTCAAACATTTCATCATCTGTTTCATCGTCACCAAAAGTATAATCAAAATCTAAAACACCACTGCAGGCAGATATAATTTTATTTTCAAATGTCTCTTTATTACTATTTGCAAAACTAATCATTTGATTTAATTTTTCTTTTCCTTCTTCAGGACTAACGTCATCAAATTCAACATCATTAAAAGATATATTTTTAAAAAATGCTAAATCAAAAGTTTCATTATTCATATTATCATCTCCATAATTATTATAGCATGATGCACTTATTTGCACAATTAAATAATAATTGAAAATTAATAATCATATAATTCGCTTTACATATTTAATATAAGAATCTCATTTCTATATACAAGAAATGAGATTCTTATCGCTTGTTCAAATGAATTTTTAATTTTGCTTCGGTAATTTACTGTAGTCATATTTATGTTCAGCAAATTCTAATTCTTCAAAAGCATATTTTATATCTTCAATTGCTTTATCAATTGTATATAAGCTATCTTTATTATTTTGCATTATTTTTAAATGTTCCATTGTATAAAATAGCTTTTGTCTTGCATCACTTATTTTTCTTCTTTTTTGAGAATCAAAATCTAATAAATCTATTTCAGACTTTTTATATTGTTCTACTAATTCTTTTAAATCTTTGCTTGATTTATCATAATATCTATCTTTTAACTTGTTTTTATTAAAATATAGGCTCATTTCATCATAACCAGCTGCTTTTAATAACTTTTGTAATGATATATCTAATGTTTCAGCAATTTTTCGTAGATCATCAATATCTACTTTTTTTATTTTCCCATTTATTAAATCATTTAATGTACTTCTACTGATACCTGTTAATTTAGCAAGTTCTCTTTGAGATATGCCTTTTTTTATTCGGGCATCTTCAATTAAAAGTTTAAGTTCTTCTGAATTCATAAAATCACATTCTTTCCCTTCAGTAATTACATTTTATCACATAATTACTAAATTGTCTAGTTTTTCGGTCAAAAAGTATTGACAATGTTTCCGGACAATGATATTATTAAATTGTCCGATATATTGGTCAATTAGAAAGGAGGTCAAGATATGAATGAGAAGGTTAAAACAACTAGATATATCAAACCACAGGATTTGGGAAGATAAAAATATCAAACCTAAAGCAAAAGAGATATATGCATATCTATATGTTGAGGGTTTTGAAAGAACAATCTCACATCTAAATGTAGGAGAGATACAACAAACTGTTAGAATAAAAAATAAGGGTTTACGAAATGTATTAGAACAATTACAAAGATATGGTTATCTCAAATATAGAGAATACCATTCAGGAATGTATGAATATCACATTTGCTAAAGAAGATACAGCTGCAATCGTTAGCAAATAAGGTTCAGTAAGATCGGAGGCTTATGTTAGAACCTATCTTATAAATATATAAGATGAACAAGTTTGAAGTAAAACATATTTCAAAGAACGAAATTAAAAGAATAAAAGGGATTGAAATATGTATTGTATGTTTTACTTCAAGCAACCATATATTAGATTTAGGATTTTTATTGTGTTTTAAATATGGCTTGTAAAAATGTTTACAGGTTTTTTTGTGGTCTAAAAAAGGAAGGAGAGATTAAAATGAATGAACCAAAAGATTAAATTGATGAAATATGAAATAGTGCCTTTAACTAATTTACGAGGATTAAATCTTAATTCTACTGATAAATTAGTTATGGGTTTAATAGTTTCACTAACAGCTAAAAGAAATAAATGCACAGCATCCAACGAGTTTTTAGCAGAACAACTTGAATTTAAAAAGAGAACTATTACAAAATCAATTGCCAAATTAAAAGAAAAAAATCTAATAACTGTTAGGAAAGTTAATTATCAAAGAGAAATATATTCAAATATAGTATGGAACGATAGTGCTATGGGTATAGACCAAGAATACGATACCCTATAGTATGCGAGTTCTATTATAAAAGAAAGAATAAAATAAAAAAAGAAAATAAATAATATAAATTTAAATATATTTAAATTATTTAAATAGAGTGGAGATTTATGAATTATGAAAATATTAATTTTAATGAAATATTAATATCAGGAACTATCAATAATATTTTAGATACAAATAATCAATATATTAAGTTTAGTATAATATCTAAAAAATATACAACTAATGAAAATAAAAATGTTTATGTTAGTTTAAATGTATCAAGAGAACTTTATAATATATTTAAAGATTATTTTTATAAAGATAATAAAGTATTTATAAAAGGTTATTTAAATTCTTATATTGATAAAAATAAAATAATTAAAAGTTTTATAACTGTAACTGAATTAGCTGATAACCCTGATGATATTTTAAAAGGTAGAAAAGAACCACATTTAAGATATGATCCAGATGGAGTAAGAGTTTGGAATGGACAAAGAGAAGAAACTGAAGAAGCAACACCAGAACAACAAGCAGAAATGCAAAGAATGATAGATGAAATAATTAATGATAAATGGTAAAGAAAGGAATGAATGTAGTATGATAAAAAATTATTAAATAAATAAAAGGAGGGATTAGGTAATGAGAGACAAATTTATACAAAATAATTATAGGACTCATGCATATACATTTATTGAGGTGTCCTATGGAAAGCGAATATAAAGTAAATAATATATTTAATGAAACAGGAGTAACACTTAATGAATTAATAAGCAATTTTCTAATATCTTTTCTAGATAAGGAGTTCAATATTTACGAAAATAATGGTATAATAAATACCGATATAATCTCTAACTTATAGATTGGAGTTAAATGATAACAGATACAACCTATAAGGTAGGAATATATTTAAGATTATCTAGAGAAGATGAAAGGTTAGGTGAAAGTGGTAGTATCTCTACACAAAGAGATTTATTGTTAAATTATATTAGAGATAATGATTTATTATTTGTTGATGAGTATGTAGATGATGGTGTATCTGGAACAACTTTTGATAGAACAGGTTTTAATCGTATGATCAAAGATTGTGAAGAAAAGAAAATAAATATGATTATTACTAAAGATACATCAAGATTAGGTAGAGATCATATTGAGTTTGGTTATTATGTTGAAAGATATTTTCCTGAACACAATATTAGATATGTTGCGGTTAATGATGGAATAGATACTTTTAATAATAGTTCTGCAAATGATATGTTAGTATTTAAAAGTGCTTTTAATGATATGTATGTTAAAGATATATCAAATAAGTTAAGAAGCTCACTTTATACTAAAAAAAGAAATGGTTTATTTGTTGGGTGCTATGCACCATATGGTTATAAAAAGACTGAAGAAGATAAACACAAACTTGAAATAGATCCTGAATCTGCAAGTGTAGTTAGAAGAATATTTGATATGTTTATTAGTGGCGATAGTTTAACTAAAATATGCGATACTTTAACTATAGAGCATATTCCAACTCCTAGTATGCAAAAGAATATGAAAATTGGACAAGACAATTATCATTTTGGAGTATGGGCTACTAGAACAGTTGGTAGTATTCTACAAAATCCAACTTATATTGGTAATCTAGCTCAATGTAGAAATAAGAAAGTAAATTATAAATCTAAAAAAAGAGTTCATACAAAAGCAAATGAATGGATTGTTGCTGAAGGAGCAGTAGAACCTATCATAGATAAAGAAACATTTGATTTAGCACAAGAGATGTTTAAGAGTAATAAAAATCGTGGAGTTAAAGGAAATGGTATAACTGATAAACTTTTACTTCGTGGTTTAATCCATTGTAAAGAATGTGGACATACTATTGGTTGGAGAGAACATTTACAACAAACTCAAAAATATGGTTTAGTTCATCGTATATATGGAAATTGTAATTATTGGGCTAAAAGAAAAAAACAAGATGTATGCACACCACACTCTGTTAAATATCAAATAATAGAAGATTTAGTTTTAAATAGTTTAAGAAAAATGGCAAAGAAATATCTAGATGAAAATAATTTAGAGAATATATTAAAGAACTCTGATAAATTAAAAAAGAAGAAAGATACTATTAAACAAGAAATATTTAGAATAGAAAATAGTATTGAAAATGATAATAAAAAAATAGATATTTGTTATAACGATAAACTAGAAGGAAACATTACTCTTGAAATGTACAAAAGAACTTATAATAATTTAACATTAGAAATCAATGAATTAAAGCAAAAGAGAAAAGACTATGAAAAAATGTTATTTGATTTAGAGAACAACCAAGCACTTAACGATAATTATTATTTAGATAAAATTAAAGAATTTCTAGAAATGAAAAATCCATCACGAGCTTTAATTAGTTCACTTATTGATAGGATTGAAATTGATGAAGAGAAAAATATCGATATATATTATAAGTTTAAATTAATTTAGACATTATTCGACAAAATGCGACGAAAGGATATGATAAGATAATAAATTAAAAAGTGAGGTGAAAAAATGAATCAAGACAAAATGTATTTGATAAATAAATTATTCAATGATAAAACTATAAGAACCGTATGGGATAAAGAAGAAGAAAAATACTATGTTAGTGTGGTTGATATTGTTGGAGCAGTTTCAGAAAGTGATAATCCGAGAAATTATTGGAAAGTAGTAAAGCATAGATTAAAAAAAGAAGGAAATGAGTCGGTTACAAATTGTAACCAACTGAAATTAAAATCTTCAGATGGTAAATATTATGCAACTGATGTTGTTGATATTGAAAATATGTTTAGATTAATTGAGTCAATTCCATCAAAGAATGCTGAACCTATTAAACAATGGCTTGCTCATTTGGGTAGTGAAAGAATAGATGAAATGTTTGATCCATCAATCGCTGCTCAAAGATCAATTGATTTATATAGAGCAAAAGGTTTTGATGAAAAATGGATTAGTAAGAGAATACAAAATATTCAAGATAGAAAAGAACTTACTGATGTATGGAAAGAAAATGGAATTACAGAAGGTAAAGAGTTTGCGATCCTTACTAATGAAATATATAAAACTTGGTCTGGAATGACTGCAAAAGAATATAAAGAGTATAAAGGACTTCGTAAAGAGTCGCTTCGAGATAATATGGACAATATTGAAGTGTCATTAACTGATATAAGTGAAGAAGTAACAAAAAGACTAGCAAAGAAAACTAAACCTAAAGGATTAAAAGAAAATATAAAAGTTGCAAGACAAGGTGGACAAGTTGCTAAAAATACAAGAGATGAAATTGAGAATCTACTTGGAGAGTCAGTTGTTACTAATCAAAATAATTTAAACTATAAATATATTGATGAAAATAAAAAAATAGAAAATAAATAATTGTATATAAATATATAAGATACTATAAAAATTTAAAACTTTAGTGTGTTATAGT
>JAGAHP010000013.1 GCA_017627015.1 Bacilli bacterium | reverse complement strand
TCCTTCTTTTTTTTAACTTTATTATCAATCATATACTTAAGCCCTCTCATTTGCATAGTATCTCCTTGTAAAGCTTTTAATCTCTCTTCTTCAGCTTTCTTTTCTTGTTCCATTTTTTCTTTTTCTTCTTTTGAATAATAATGGGGGATGGTAATATCCTTTTCACTGAATTTATCAATCCATTCATTATCTTCATGAGGATTCATTGCATAATTATAATCTTGTATAGGAACATCTGTTAATATCTCTTTAATGGCTTCGATTGCTGATTTATTTGTATTAAATTTTTCTAAAAGTTGATTTCTTTCTTTAATATAAGCAAAATATTCTGTATTAAAAGTATGCTTATATTCATGAATAACATCTAATAAAAGGATGATTTGATTTCTTATTCTAACATTTGTATATAATTCAAAAGGGGAATAAAGTAATAAATAACTTGATATTTCATTTATATTTTTAAATTCAAGATCTGGAGGATCTTTATAATCTATAATAGTTCTATATTCCATTTGTAAATCATCTTTATATATTTGCTCCTCTGGACCTTTTACCATTTGATCAGCATCATCTCCTCCCTTTTTATTTATTTCTTCATATGGATTTCTTTGTAATCTATATTTAACTACTGCATTTCTTGATTTTTCCTCTGCTAATAGAGCCGCCTTGTCGGCATCACTCATTTTCTCTACACCCTCAGCTGATAAAATGACTTCTTGTTCTGTTACTATTGGTTTTACAGCTGTTCTGTTTAAAATATATGTTTCTTGTTTACATGTTATTTGATCTTGGTTTAATAATGGTTTCGTATTTTCATTTCTTCTTTTATAATCTTCCATTTTTTGTAATAAACGCATTTGTTTTACAAAATATAGTTTTTTTTTATAATCTTCAGTCAAATTTGGTAAAGGATAAGTTTGTAATTCTCTTTCTCCTGTACTATTAAAGACTAATCTTATATTATTATTTACTTTTCTATCATCTTCTTTATCAATCATTTTACAATAAGTTTTATCATATAATACTTGCTTTTGTAATTCCATTTCACACAATTCTTTAAATCTTTCTTTAGTTAAGTCATTTGCTAATTCTACATTTTTCTTTTGTTCTTCCTCTATTTTTTCTAGATCTATAATCATATCTGCTTCTTTGAGCTGTTCATGTTTTTCTAATTTACTATTTTCACTAAACAATTTAGCTTGATCTATTTTTATTTCTTCAAATTTAGCCTTTAATTCAGATTGATTTTGAGTTTTTGCCTTTTTAATTAAATTTTGATGTTGCTCAGAGACTTGATTTATAAAATTTTGACATAAATTATCTTCTAAGGGTTCAACACTTTCTAGAGTTTCAATTATACGCGTAGATAGATCTAAGGTAGTATCAGAAGCAGGTAAAATTGTATTATCCCCTATTCCAATTATACATATAGACCCATCACATCCAGAACAAATTATAATTCTTCTTTTATGATTATATTGAAAAGAGGTTACACCACCATTAACAAAAGAATGAGTACGATATTTCCCAGATAACGTTTTTTTTGTATATATTCTAATATAACCATCTTGTCCACAAGAAATCATAAATTCATCTTGATATATATAAGCTTCTTGCACCATTAAATCATGAGCTGGAAATTCTTCTGGTGTTTCTATTGGTTTTTTTGAATCTTTTATTGTTTCTAAATTTTCTGTTGGTAAAGGGAAAACTCTAAACATTTTATCAGTTCCTGTTAACCAAACATTTGATATAGGTTTTGTCGTCTTATTTTTTAAAATATATGTTAAATCACCATCAACCTTTCGAGCTTTTATTGAACCTTGTAATTCAAAATTAGCAAAAACATCGTCTACTTTTTTTTCACTTAGTTCCCAACATACTTTATTATCTACAAAAAATTTAAAAATATTATAATATAAAAGCATTCCCCTAACGAGGACTAAAACTCCAGCTAAAGTGGTTGGTTCAGTAGTAAAATCTTCACCTTGAACATTTTGTATAGAAACATCTAAGATTTTTGTAGGTATTTTAATAAAACCTAGAAATACGAATTTTTTAGATAATTCTCCACTTATAAAAAATAAATATCTCCCTCCTTTTTGATAAAATATAATATATTTCATTAAAGGGTGGACTAATATTCTATCAATATTATGAGATGATTTATAATCAAATTTCATTTGATATAAAAGACGTAAGATGGTTCTTCTAGTAATATCAAATATTCTAAAAACTCCATCTTGACTTGCAATAAATAATAAAGTACCTTCAGGATTAACATCAAAAACAGTTGGAATGAAATCTAATCTATGTGAAGCAACACATTCTCTTTTACCTATATCCCAAAATAAAACTCTTGAATCTTCATTTGAAATTGATATTACTTCTGTAGTTTTTCCTAATTCTCTTATTCCTAATATTTTTCCCTTATGAAATTCAGCTTCAACATAATTATCTACATCTTCAGGTAGTTCATCTGTATTTTCTTCAATATTTTTTTCAAGAATTTCTCCTTTTAAAAACAAAACATAGATATTATTCATAATAGTTTTAGCCATTATTTTTTTATATCCTAAATCATATTTCATTGAAATTATATAATCTTCTGCTGCAGTTAATTTTGATACTTTTAATTCTTTATCAACAGAAAGTCTTTTATAAGAAGAACCTAAAGTATTCCTATATTCTTTCAAATCTTTTTCAGGAAAATGCATATTTACCATATCAATACATCCATTAGCTAAAGCACAGACTAAATATCTTTGAGTTAGAATCATAGAAGTTACTGCAGAAGTAATTCCATCAACAAGTTCAGCTCCCTGCTCTAACACTTCTCCCTTTTCTCTTTGTATTGTTAAAGATTTAATTGGATCAATATATCTTACTTCTCCATTTAAATCTCCAGAGTCACTGTTATATATTTCACTAATATATACTTTTCCATACCTATCCCATGAAAAACAAGAAAATTGACTTCTTGAATTATCACAATGAATGGTGTAATTTTCATATCTCTTTATAATTTTTTGCTCCTCGTTTTCTTTAAATTCATCTAAATTTTGAGATAAATATTCTTTTGTAACATCTTCCATTTGATATTCTTCACTAAAAGAATCAATTATTTCTATTAATTGATATTGACTCTTTGCCATTACGAATATATAATTTTTATTCATAGGATTAAATTTTAATTCTTTGAAATCTGGTAACTCCATTGGAATAGATAGAATTTCTTTAAATTTAACACTCTCTTGGCTATTTGAATATTCTAATATTTTAAGAGCATTTGTTGGTTCTGGAAGTAAAATTGCAACTTTAGATCCATCTCTCGATATTTCTATATATGAGACATCTATAACATTGTTTATTTTTGTTTCTGCTAACTTAGTAAAACCATCCTCTTTTGTATATTTATACATTAATACATGAAGAACAGCACCTGGGCCTATTTCTCCTGTTACAAACTGATTTGTAAGTTGATTATACACAAATCTATTAAAGTGACTGAATTGAGAGCTAATTTAAGAAATTTGAGAAAAATTATATTAGTTCATATTTGACTTACTCTAAATATTTTAATTCTTTATTATCAGAAGATTTAAAAGGTCTGACAACTATTTTAGAGCCAGATGAATATGCATATTCATCATCATTTAGATAACCAATATTATCCTGTATATAACTAAAACTATCTAAAAACTTGATAGACATTTATTTTTAATATTATTATATTTGTTAATGTTTAATTTAATATCTGTTACTTAAATAAAATTAAAATTTAAATTAGAATTATTAAAAAAATTTATTTATTTATAAAAAGGATATATATATGGGGATTGGGGATTGGGGAT
>JAGAHP010000012.1 GCA_017627015.1 Bacilli bacterium | reverse complement strand
TTTACAGTCTGCCGCGTTTAGCCACTTCGCTATCTTCCCATAAATAAATGGTGCCGAAAACAGGACTTGAACCCGTAACCTACTGATTACAAGTCAGTTGCTCTACCAATTGAGCTATTTCGGCACACATGGTGGACTCTACAGGACTCGAACCTGTGACCCCCTGCTTGTAAGGCAGGTGCTCTAACCAACTGAGCTAAGAATCCATAAACATTGACGTAATAAAATATATCATTAATATTACCTTTTGTCAATGTAATTTGTAAACTTTTTCATTTTTATTTACTATTTTCTATCGTTTTTTTAGTTTCATCTATCCATTCTGGAAGTTTATCCTTTAATAATTCAAATCCTTCTCCAACCTCTTTTAAATTATTATATGTTTTAGAACTATTTGAATTTAAATTTTTCATGCTTAAACTAAGATGCTTTTTTTCTTCATCAATTCCTATTACTCTAGCTTTAAATGTTGTCATATTTTTAAAATAAGATTTTATATTTCTTATATATTCTCCATTTATCTCTGATATATGGATTAAACCTGTATAATCTGAATCTGTTTTTACAAACACTCCGTAATCTTTGATAGATGTAACTGTAACAACGATAATATCGTTTAACCTATACATCCTTCTCACCTAATGGTTATTATAACACTTTTTTTACATTTTTTTAATTTTTTTTGAAATTAGTATAAATATAATGTATAATACTTTTGGAGGAATTCATATGGATACAATAGATCATATTAAATTTGTTATTGAAAAAATAAGACCATTTTTAATGAATGATGGTGGGGATGTTGAATTTGTTAAATATGAAGATGGTATTGTTTATGTAAAACTTGCTGGAGCTTGTGCGAACTGCGCGATAGCGGATTTTGAAATAAAAGATACAGTAGAAGCAATATTAACATCAGAAATTCCTGAAGTATTAGAAGTAAGACAAATAGATGCCAATTAGGCATCTTTTATTATCCATTCAATAAAAGGTATATTAATTCTCTTTTGATAGATTATATACATCATTATATCCCTTATAAAGGATATATAACTATCTGTTTTATTAATAATATCCTCAATTACTTTCTCATCTAAATTATAATTGATAATATTATCATACATATCAAAATAATATGTAGGAAATAATAATCTTGATATTAATAATATATATTCTTCTCTAGTAAAATTCATATAATCTAAAAAATATTTATAATTATTAATAGATATCATGTCTAAAAAGAATAAGTTTTTAATATATTCACTAAAATCTCTAACTCTATTATCTAATATATAATTAATAGGGTTATAAAAATCAAATGCACTTTTATTTATATCAATTCTTTTATGAGATAAACATAATACACTGTTTGTTATCTTATTATTTACTAAATAACTAATTGCATTTTCACCTAGTCCAATATAATAATCTATAGTACTATTCAGTATTTTATATTTACCTAGAGTATTATTCATAATTTGTTCATAGTAATCTATTTTTGCTTCCCACATATTTATCCAATTATTTCTAAATAATTTTTTATCTTTTATTATATTTATTGTATTGTTTTGAATATATAAAATATCATTTATATTTATTTGATTATTTTTTACATTATCTTTTAATAATATATATGGAGTATTATTAACAAAAGTTATTATTTGATTATCTTTGTTTAAAATAATATCATTTGTTAGTAATCTTCTTTTTTTTAATTCTAAAAAAAGATTATATATACTTTGAGCATCCTCAATAGGTCTATCAAAAACTATAAAGAAATAATCATTATTTTTATAATTAAAATAATATTTATTATCAACTAAATAAACATCTAATAAATTAAAATTATAATAATAATTAATGATATTCTTCATAGTTTCACCCATTTAATTATATGAAACCTATTTTAAAGTATGAAAAAAGAAGCTTATTTAGCTTCTTCTACAACTCTTGTTTCTCTTATTAATACTACTTTAATAGTACCTGGATATTGAAGTTCTTCTTCAATCTTATTCTTGATATCTCTAGCAAGTTTAACTGAAGATAATTCATCTATTTCTTCTGGTTTAACAATTACTCTAAGTTCTCTACCAGCTTGAACTGCATAACTCTTTTCAATACCACCAAAATCATTGGCAATTTCTTCTAATTGTTGTAATCTCTTAACATAGTTTTCTAATGAATCATTTCTAGCGCCAGGTCTAGCTGCACTGATTGAATCAGCTATCGCAACTAATTCAGCAATAACACTAGTTGGATCACAATCACCATGATGTGACATAATAGTATTAATAACAACTTCATCTTCACCATATTTTCTAGCTATTTCAGCACCAATATCAACATGAGAACCTTCTACTTCAAAGTCTATAGCTTTACCTATATCATGAAGTAAACCAGCTCTTTTAGCAAGTGTAACATTTTCACCTGTTTCACCAGCCATAATACCAGCTAGATTAGCGACTTCTATAGAATGTTGTAATACATTTTGTCCATAACTTGTTCTAAAGTATAATTTACCAATTGTTTCAATTAACTCTGGATCCATTTTACCTAAACCAAGTTTAAATACTGCTTCTTCACCCTTTTCAATAATAGTTTTCTTGAAGTCTTCACATGTTTTATCATATAATTCTTCAATTCTACCTGGGTGAATTCTTCCATCTTTAATTAAACTTTCAATTGTTACTTTAGCAATTTCTCTTCTCAAAGGATCAAAACTTGAAATAACTATTGCTTCTGGAGTATCATCAATAATTAAATCTACACCAGTTACTGCTTCAATTGTTCTTATATTTCTTCCTTCTCTACCAATAATTCTACCTTTCATATCATCATTAGGTAAATTAATTACTGATACTGTAACTTCATTTGTAACATCAGCACTATATTTTTGCATAGATGAAACAAGCATTTCTTTAGCCTTTTTATCTACATCTAGTTTAGCTTCTGCTTCTCTATCTTTAATATACGCTGCGATTTCTTTTGTCATAGTTTCTTCAACTCTAGACATTATTCTTTTTTTAGCTTCTTCTTTAGTTAATCCTGATATTTCTTCAAGACGACCTAATTCTTCTTTTACTATTTCGTTAGCTCTGTCTTCCAATTTTTGAATTTCTTTTTGTCTTTCTGTAATTTGATTTTCTTTTTCTGATAATAAATTTTCTCTATCATTAAGAATTTGATCTCTTCTATCAATACCTTCTTCACGAGATCTCATTCTTTCATCTAATTCTTTAGCTTCTTCTTTCTTTTCTTTTAACTCTTTTTCAAAATCTTGTTTAATTTTAAATTGTTCTTCTTTTAATTCTAATATTGCATCTCTTTTATGTTTTTCTGCTTCTTTTTTAGCTTTTTCAATTATATTATCAGATTGTTTTTCTTTTGATTTATTTAATATTAATGTAATTATAAATGTAATTACTACTCCAAAAATCAATCCAAATATGGAAAACAATAATTTTTGTTCCATATTCTTCTCTCCTTTATTTTTATATAACTTAAATTAATAAACTATATACTTCTAGTATAAAGTTTATTTTTAATAAAGTCAATGAAAAAGAAAAAAGACTAATTTCTTAGTCCTTTTTTCTTCTTTAAATCTTCTAGAATAGGCTCACTTACTATATTTTTAGTAACAGTAATACTGTCATCTCCCTCTTTATCTAATTCATTAAAGAATTCTTTTTCTGTTTCAGTTAAGTAAGTCGTAAATACATTTTTATTATCATATATTTCTTTTGGATTATCTATAATTTGAATTTTTTTATTCTTTTCATCATATAATTTTTTCCATTCTTTTAAGGAATTAACAAAAACATCAAAATTTTGTTTTAAATCGTTAGGATTATATTTACTAACAATATCTATTTCGTTAATATTAAAACTATAATTGAAATAATCATAAAATTTTTGAGCGTTTACTAAAGATCTAAATGATAAAAATCTATCATTATTTTCATATGCATATTTTAATTTGTTATAGTAGTTAGAATACAATTCTTCGAAAGTACCTGTTAAATCAGATGAAGTTATATCTGATTTATCAAAGTTTCTTCTATCAAATTCAGTTCTAATTTTAATTTCTATATCTTGTTCTATAAGATATTGTTCTAATGAATTATATGTTTCAGTCATAGCATCTGATATTTCATTTTCATTAGCGCAGCTAAATAGTTTGTAATAGTTATTGATAAGGTTTTTAGGTAATTCTTTCATATTTATAATATCTAATGGAATTGTCTTAACACCATGTTCAATATATTTTTTATTCATTAAATAAATGATATTTTCAGTGTTTTCTATAAAGTTTCCAAGTGACATATAACTTTCCTTTTTAGTATTACCGCTTAATAAATCACTATAATTTTTAGATACTCTTGAAAATAGGTTTGATAGGTTATTTTTTAATAATAGGTCATTATTCATATTATCATTTAAATCCGCTTGTAAATTCTTATATTTTTCTATTACATCGGAGTCTTTTGTATATATAATATCTAATTGCTTTAATTTAGTAACATATGGATCTGTATATCTAGCCATACGTATAAATTCATCCCAACTCTGAGTATATATATCATATCCTATATCATCCATAATAAAACATTTACTAATATTAATCGCATCATTATTATTTCTTATAATAACAATATCTAAATCAGATTTATCATAATAATCACCTGAAGCAAAAGAACCTCCAATTGCCACCATATCTACTGAATTAGGACATGTTCTTTCAATCTTTTTTAATACTTCATTTATTATTTTATTATTTCTTTCAAACATTTCTTGTTTAGTCACCTTATCACCTACTATTCTTTTATAATTATACCATTTTAAGTTAATAATCTCAAATAAAAAAGAAGTCTATTACTAGACTTCAAAGAATTGTTCATACCAAACTAGGAATGTATATATATTCCATACTTTTTTATAACAATCTACTTTACCAGATCTATGTTGTTCTAAAAGTTTAAGTATTTTTTTCTTTTTAAAGAACTTTTCTGCGACTGGTGATTCAAATTTTTCTTTTATTTTATTATATAAATCATCTTCTCTTACCCAGTTTCTTAATGGAACAGGAAAACCTAATTTTGTAGTTTTATAAGATGAATTTGGAATTACTGATTTAGCTGCCATTCTAAGCCCTACTTTTGTAGTTTCATCATTTACTTTTAAGTGCTTAGGTAGTTTTCTAGCTACTTCATATACTTCTTTATCAAGAAATGGAGTTCTAGCTTCTAAAGAGAAAATCATAGTATTTCTATCTACTCCCGCTAAGAAATCATTTACTAAACAGAAGTAAAAATCTATTACTTGTCTTTTTATAATATCTGGTTCATTTTTATATTCTTCATAATATGGTTTAGTTATATCTTTTGTATGTATTTGATTTTTTAATTTAACTATATTCATAGCTTCTTGATCAGAGAATACTCTAGTACAACCTATAAAATAGTTTTCTAGTTTTTGACCTCTTCTATATATAAAGTTAAGACCTTTTTTCTCTCTTAATCTATAATCAGATACAAGCATTGATGCAAGATGTCTAATAGGATACGGAATCTTGTTATACCAAGCATTATCTACTTCTTCTCTAAAGTCTCCACCTGTATATCCACAGAATAATTCATCTGCGCCTTCTCCAGATGTTACTACTTTTACGTCTTTAGAAGCTTCTTTTGCAACAAAGTATAATGCGATAACAGCTGGATCCGCAAGTGGTTCATCCATATAATACATAATCTTAGGAAATTCTTCTAAATATTCTTCTTTTGTTACTACAGATGCCTTGTTATGTATTTTAAGTTTTTTACATAAATCTTTTGCTTTACCTATTTCATCATATTTTGAGTATTTAGTATCAAAAGATGCAGTATATGTTTTATCTGGTTTTAATAATGAAACTACATATGAAGAATCTACTCCACCAGAAAGGAATGAACCTACTTCAACATCAGATATTTTATGATGTTCTACCGAATCTTTCATAGCTTCTTTTAAATCTTCAATTAATTCTTCATCCGTTTTATCTGATACTTCAAATTCTAATTTAAAGAATCTTTCTATATTAATTTTTCCATTTTTATAAGTTAATTGATGTCCTGGTTTTAATTTATAAACACCTTTAAAGAATGTTTCTTCTGTTGGTACAGAGTTAAAACAGAGATAAGCAGATAAAATATCTCCATTAAATTCTTTTACAAAGTCAGGATGATCTATAAATACTTTTATTTCAGAACCAAATATAAATGTATTACCAAACTTACCATAATATAAAGGTTTAATACCCCACTGATCTCTTGCCATAAATAATTCTTTTGTCTCTTTATTATATATAGCAAACGCAAACATACCTCTAAGTTTAGTAGTTACTTTAGATCCCCATTCTTGATATCCTTTTAAAAGAACTTCTGTATCAGAATTAGTTTTAAATTTATATCCACTTAGTTTTAAGTCTTCTCTTAATTCTAAAAAGTTATATATTTCACCATTAAATACAATTACTAAATTACCATCATCACTTTCCATTGGTTGTTTACCATTAGCTAAATCTATAATTGATAATCTTCTATGACCTAATGCAACATTACCTTCAACAAAGTATCCGAATGCATCTGGTCCTCTATGTATAATTTTATTGGCCATTTTTTCAATAGTTTCTAATTTTGCTTTTTTACTTGATACGTATCCTACTATTCCACACATATTACTTCTCCTATTTCACATATAAAATTATAACACTTATCCTATATAAATAAAAGAAAAAGAAGAATTATTTTTCTTCTTTTTTTACTTTTAAATTATGATTTTCTCTTATCTTATTTTCAAGTTCAGTAGCTAATTTAGGATTTTCTTTTAACATTACTTTAACTGTTTCTCTACCTTGACCAATCTTATCTCCATTATATGAATACCAAGATCCACTCTTTTCAATTAATCCATCTTCTACAGCTAAGTCAATAATTTCTCCTTCTTTACTTATACCTGTTCCATACATTATTTCAATATTAGCTGTTTTAAATGGAGGCGCTACTTTATTCTTAACAATCTTAACTTTAGTAAAGCTTCCAATAACATTATCTCCTTGTTTAATTGCTTCACTTCTTCTTACATCCATTCTTATAGATGAATAGAATTTTAATGCTCTACCTCCAGTAGTAGTTTCTGGATTACCAAATAATACTCCAACTTTTTCTCTTAATTGGTTAATAAATATTGCGATTGTATTAGTTTTATTAATAGTTCCTGATAATTTTCTTAATGCTTGAGACATTAATCTAGCTTGTAAACCTACATGGTTATCTCCCATTTCACCTTCAATTTCTGCTTGTGGAACAAGAGCCGCTACTGAGTCTATAACAACAATATTAATAGCACCACTCTTAACAAGAGCATCACATATTTCTAAAGCTTGTTCTCCTGTATCTGGTTGAGATAATAATAATTCATCTATATTAACTCCCAAGTTTTTAGCATATACTGGATCTAAAGCATGTTCTGCATCTATAAATGCTGCTCTTCCACCATTTTTTTGTACTTCTGCAATTGCGTGAAGTGCGAATGTAGTTTTACCACTTGATTCTGGTCCATATATTTCTACTATTCTTCCTTTAGGATATCCTCCAATACCTAAAGCTATATCTAATGATAAAGAACCACTTGAAACTGAATCTACTTCTAAATGTGATTCGCTTCCTAATTTCATTATTGCTCCTTTACCAAATTGTTTTTCAATATCTGTTAATACTTGTGATAATATTTTATCCTTATCGTTTGTTTCGTTTACCTTTGCCATTTTATGTTTTCCTCCTAACTGAATACAATAACATTATATAACATAAAATTTCATAAATCAAGTACTTTTCAAACGTTTGTTTGTTTTTTTATTTTTTGATGTAAAACACTTATTTTTGCTTATAAAAAAAGAGTTTTTTGTTCAAAAACTCTTTCAATTTAATTCTTTTTGAAATATTTTTTATATATTACAAAGTATTCATATCCAGATACTAAAGATAATATAGTTGCAGTTACTAAGAAGAAATCATCTAGTGATATATTCCATAAACCTGCTGGAAAATTACCAATTAATTTTAATGTAATACCTATCATTAAAAATGCTGTTTTAAATTTACCAGTTTTTATTGCTGCTACTACATCTCCATTATTACCTGCTACCATTTTAATTGTATTTACTACTGTATCTCTTAGTATAATTACTACTGGAATTATTGGTGATATATAACCTTGTCCAGATAATATTATTAATATAGAATTAACTAATATTTTATCTGCTATCGCATCAGTTACTTTTCCAATATCTGAAACGCAGTTATATTTTCTAGCTAGATATCCATCAAAGAAATCTGTTACAGAAGCTATTACAAATAATACTGCTGCTATAACAAGTTTAACATCTATAATTAATGTTCCATTTATTAAATATTTTGGAAATCCTATATTAACCATATCAAATGGAAATAATAGAAATATTATTACTATTAGTGAAATAATAATTCTAGATATAGTTAAATAGTTTGGTATATTTTTATTAAATTCTTTCTTCATATTCTACTCCTACATTATAACTTATATCAAATGATTTATTAGCTTTTGGTTTAAATTGTATATAACAAAATACTCCAATCGCTATTAATAATAATATAAATAGTATTATAAATACTGATTTTGGTATTTTATTTTTTTCTTCTGTTGCTGTATATGGAGATGCTATTTTAACATCTTCTTCTTTTTCTTTAATCTTGCTTGCTTTAGCTATATCATCTAATGGTATTTTAGAAGTAGATTCAAATACAAAGTCATTAAATTCATCTATAATTTCTTCTACATCTAATCCTAAATATTTAGAATAATCTGTAACTATTGTTTTTAATACAAATTTATCTTTAAAATTTTTATAATTACCATTTTCTATATCTTCTAATTGAGATACTTTATAGTTTAGATCTTCTGCTGCTTCTTCAACAGAAATACCTGTTTTAGTTCTAGCCTCTTTAATCTTTTCTCCAATATCTTTCATTTATACTCTCCTTATATATTAATAATAATCTTAATAAGCCATGTTTTGTACCATAAAGGTGGCAAACATTTATCTATGAATAATCATCCTTCATTAGATTCAGTTCTCCTCTGAAGGTTCCCCTACCATATTTTGGGTTTCTCGCTTGCGGGGTTTACCAACGTTTCACTCTTCTTTTTCAAGAAATATCGTCACTGCGGCACTTTATGAAAATTGCCCGTAGTTACCCTTAGGACTTTTTTCGCCGTTAGCAAAAAGCTACTATAGGTTATTTATTCCCTATACACAAACACTACCGTCATCACAGAAGCGGTGCGAGCATGGACTTTCCTCTACATTACGTTTAAAATGCAGCGTTTGCCTAAAAATTATTATTGTTCTTTATCGCCAAATACTATTTTTTCTAATTGAGAAACTCTTCTTATAATATCAAGATTAGTCATTTCTTTTTCACTACTCTTAATAATTTGCATACTATCATTAGCACTTCTTAATTGATGTTTTAAATCAAGTATTTCTTTGTTTAATTCTTCAATTTTATCTTGATATGCTTTCTCTTTTTTAGCAAAAGTTTTATAGTCATTAATAACAATATCTAAGACCTTATCTACTTCTTGTGGTCTATAACCCCTTGCATCAAGTTTAAAATCCCAATTTAATAAAGTATCTGAACTTAACACTATTTCATTCTTCACAAAAATCACCTACATATAATTATAAGAAGAAATATTACCTTTGTCAATTTACTATTGTTTTACTGGTTTTACATAATTCATAGTTAAGATTATATTTTGTTTCTATTACATCCTCTATAATACTATTTAAAACTAATATTGCACATAAATTGTTCATGGTATCCTCCTTAAAATATAGTTTATCAATATAAATAATAAAATTCATTAGTTTCGACATTATATATAATATTTAGAATTTAACTAACAAAAATTAATCATTTTTTTAAGGTTTAACCTATCTTTATAATTAAAAATATAGTATAATTAAATAGGTGGTAATATGAACTATCCGAATAAAAAAGATAATAAGTCATCTAGCTACATAGAATATGGTAAACGTGGTATGACTTTAGAAAGTGATATAAATAGTTCAAATAAATATTATTTAGAAAATGATATCGCAGTTATATATAAAAAGCCTACACCAATTAAAGTAGTAAAAGTAAATTATAATAAAAGAATCAATACTAAAATAACAGAAGCTTATTATGAAGTACCTTCTACTACAGATTATAATGGTATATATAAAGGTAAATATATAGACTTTGAAGCTAAAGAAACTAAATCTAAAACATCATTTAGTTTAAATAATATTCACAAACACCAGATAGTACATCTAGAAAGAATAATTAAACATGGTGGAATATCATTTTTAATAATTAGATTTACTACACTAGGAAAAACTTTTTTATTATTTACTGAAGATTTTATATCTTATATAAATAATAATGAAAGAAAATCGGTTCCTATCTCATATATTGAAGATAAGGGATATTTATTAAAAGATGGTTTCAATCCAATTATTGATTACCTAAAAATTATAGATGAATATATAGGAGAGTGATTATGAAAAATATAGATTTAAAAGAAAAATTTAATTTTGTTAAGAATTATATTAAAGATTATCCAGTTTTTTCTATCTTTAATATAGTAATATTTTTATTTATAATATTTTTAATGTTTATAAGTGTTCTGCTGGGACTATTTATAATGATAATATGGTTGGCAGGAATAGTATTATTTATTAAAACTGGAGGTTATGAAAAAATGGCTAATAAGAAGAAAAAAGGGACTAAAAGTAGTACTAAAGATATAGAAACAAGTACTAATAGTAAGAAAAAAGGAAAAAAGAAAAAACATAAATTTTTAAAATTTATATTAAATGCTGCATTACTATTTATATTATTAGGTTTAATAGCAGGTATTGTATTCTCAATATATATAGTTATTAATGCACCTGATTTTAATCCAGATAATTTATATAGAGCAGAATCATCAATTATATATGATAAAGATGGTAATCAATTAACTAAGATTGGTATTGAAAAGAGAAAGAAAGTTAGTTATGATGATCTACCACAAGTATTAATAGACGCTATAGTAGCAACAGAAGACTCAAGATATTATCAACATAATGGTTTCGATTTACCAAGATTTACTAAAGCTGCTGCTGGTCAAGTAGTTAATAAATTAACTCATCATGGTAATGCTGGTGGAGGTTCTACTATATCAATGCAAGTTGTTAAAAATAACTTTACTACAGTAGATCAAACTATTACAAGAAAATTTACAGATATTTATATCTCTATATTCAAACTAGAAAAGAATTATACTAAAGAAGAAATATTAGAATATTATGTTAATACTCCTTTCTTAGGAAATGGTTCATATGGTGTTGAGCAAGCTTGTCAAAGTTATTTTGGTAAATCAGTATCAGATATAAACTTGGCTGAAGCTTCTATAATAGCTGGTTTATTCCAAGCTCCTTCTGCATATGATCCTTATAGATTCCCAGAAGAAACAGAAAAAAGAAGAAATACAGTATTATACTTAATGAAACTACATGGTTATATAACTGAAGAAGAAGAAAAAATGGCTAAAGCTATTCCTGTTAAATCATTAATAAAAGATTCAAATCCAGAAGTTGCTGGAAATGAGTTCCAATCATTTATAGATATAGTATTAGATGAAGTTGAAGAAAAAACTGGTAAAAGTCCATATACAACAGGTATGAAAATCTATACTACACTTGATACTGGTAAACAAAGAGTATTAAACGATATAATGAACGGTAAAACTTGGGAATGGAAAGATGAATATATTCAAGCTGGTGTTGGTGTTCTAGATACTCAAACAGGAGCAATACTTGCGATTGGTGGAGGAAGAAATAGAACAGGTGAAAGACAATATAACTATGCAACTATGGTTAATAAACAAATAGGTTCAACTGCTAAACCATTATTCGATTATGGACCTGCAATAGAATATAATAATTTCTGTTTATCAACTCCATTCTTAGATGCTCCATATACTTATAGTAGTGGTGCAGCATTAAAGAACTGGGACGGAAGTTATATGGGAACTATCACATTAAAAGTTGCATTAGCAGAATCAAGAAACATTCCTGCTGTTAAAGCATTCCAATCAGTTGATAATGCTAAAATTAAAGAATTCGTAACTACTTTAGGAATGACTCCTGAAATAGATTCAGAAGGAAAACTTCATGAAGCTCACTCATTAGGAGCATTTACTGGTACTAATCCAGTACAACTTGCTGGTGCTTATGCAGCATTTGGTAATGGTGGTTACTTCAATAAACCTTATTCAGTTTCAAAAATTGAATACATAGATACAGGTAAAACTGTTAATACAAAGAGTAAAAAAGTAAGAGCAATGTCTGATGCAACAGCATATATGATTACAGATACATTATTATATGCAGTTGAAGGTACAGGTAATATTGGTGGTACTGTTGATGGAGTTAGATTAGCTGCTAAAACTGGTACTACAAACCTAGATTCAGAAACAATAGCTAAATATGGATATCCACAAGGAGCTGTTAACGACGTATGGACAGCTGGTTATACTCCAGAACTTACAGTAGCTATCTGGTATGGTTATGATAAATTATTACCTGGTTATTACAATATGAACGGTGTTGTTAAGAACCAATTATATAGACAAATTGTAGACTCATTAGTAAATAGAGATGCAAAACAATCCTTTGATATACCCAGCTCAGTCGTTAGAGTGTCGGTAGAAAAGGAAACATATCCAGTTCAAAAGCCTAGTGCTAATACCCCTGGGGATATGATTGTATCTGAATATTGTAAGAAAGGAACTGAACCTAGTACAGTTTCTCCAAGATATAACAAATTAGATACACCTAAAAATTTATCTCTAACGGAAACAGATAAAAAAGTAACATTAAATTGGGGCGGAGTAGCACAACCAAAGACTACATCATTAGATTACTTCAAGAATTATTATAAAGTTTTATATGCACAACATATTGAAGAAAAATTTGCTGAAATGCAAGCTGCTAATGGTGCATTTGGATATGCAATATATGAAAATGGAAACTTTATGACATTTACTACAAATACAAGTTATTCATTCGAGAAAAAACAATATGATGCAACTTATACAGTAAGAGCAATGTATCAAAATAATAATATTACTCAAAGTGGTGATTCTAATCCAGTTAGTGTAACAGGAACTAAGAAAAAAATAAATCCAAATAACTATACTGTAACAGTAGATTCTCCACAAACAGCTAAAAAGAATGTACAAGTATCATACTTATCTAAGTTTATAAAAGTAACTGATGCAGATGGAAAAGAATTAACAACAGATGATTATGATATAACTTATTCAAATTGTACTCCAGCATCAACTTGTACAACTAGTGAATCAGATGATAGTGTTACATTCTCAGATAAAGGTGATTATGAACTAGATATCACTATAACAATTGAAGATGTAACAATTGATACTAAGACATTAAAATTCACTGTAACAGATTAAAAAAATAGAAGTTTAATACTTCTATTTTTTTGTGTTGTAATAATAATTAAATTCAGCTAATTCTAATGATAGTTTTTCTAAATCATCATAATCAGGTGTATCATTAAGTATTTCATCTAATTCAAACATTAATTCTTCTATAGATTTAGATTTATACTCTATATCATATCTATTTAATATATTTATTTGATTATTAGATAAATATAATCTATCATTTATTTTATTCATACTCATATTCCTATGAGTTTCTTTTACTATATCATCTATGTTCATTTTCTAGTTCCTCTATTGCTTTAATTAAACCAAGTTTTCCATATTCATATGTAAGTGATCCTTGTTGATATGCAATATATGGTGGTCTAATAGGTCCGTCACATGATAATTCTATTGAAGAACCCTGTGTAAAACTTCCACTTGCCATTATAACTTTATCATCATAACCTGGCATATCCCATGGTTCACATGTAACAAAACTATCCACAGGAGAACCCTTTTGAATACCTACTACATATTTAATTAGTTTATCAGGATCATTAAATATAATATTTTGTACTATATCTGCTCTTTCTTCATTATATTTAGGTTCTACATCATAACCTAGTTCTTCCATTACTTTACTAGTAAGAACCGCTGTTTTAAGAGAAGACGCAACAACTGAAGGCGCAAAGAATAATCCTTGTAATATAGATTTATTTATTCCTAGTGTAGGACCTACTTCTCTTCCCTCACCTGGTAAAGTAAGTCTTTCAGCCGATAATTCTACATATTTCTTCTTTCCTATTATATAAGCACCATTAGGAGCAATACCCGCACCTAAATTCTTAATTAATGAACCTACAACGACATCTACATCTAAGGAAGTAACCTCTTTACCCGTAACAAATTCGCAGTAGCAGTTATCAACTAGTACAATAATATCTTTATCAACATCTCTAATTACTTTTAATACTTTTTCTATCTTATCTACAGAAATACTTTTTCTTGTGGAATATCCTTTTGATCTTTGTATTTCAATTACTTTTACTTTATTGCTTTTTATATATTCTTCTATTTTTTTATAATCAAAGTCATCATCAACTAAATCTATTTGATCATAATTAATACCATAACTTTTTAATGAACTAGGATTTTCTTTAATACCAATTACTTCATGAAGTGTATCATATGGAAGACCTGATATACTAAGTAAAAGATCTCCTGGTCTAAGTAAAGAAAATAACGCAACTGTTAAAGCATGAGAACCTGATATAAATTGACTTCTAACTAAAGCATCTTCTACATTAAAAATATCTTTATATATATCTTCTATTACATCTCTACCTATATCGTTATACCCATAACCAGTTGTAGAGTTAAAATGATTTTCAGATAATTTATTCTTTTGAAAAGCATCTAATACTTTTTTAGAATTTATTTCCGCTACCTTATCAATTTTTTTAAACTCTTCTTGGCACTCTAATTCACATTTATTAACTAAATCTACTATATTCATTTTATACCCTCCTTATTTCTCCTGTTTTAACATTTTTATTAAATATTAAATCAATAATATTGGTTGCTACCTCATTTGGTTCTTCTAGTTTTTCTTGACCTATTCTCTTTAATTCTTTTTCTAAGAAATCAGGGTTCATTTCTTTTATACTTTCTGTATTAGTCCAATTAGGCATAACACCTAATACTCTAACATCTTTAAATGAATATGAGAACACTTTTGTAAGCATATTTATTCCAGCTTTAGATACAGCATAATCTATACTTATATCATTATATGTATCTTCAGCATCAGTAGAAGATATATTAACAATAGTATCAGTAACATTTTTATATAAGTATTTAGTTACTAAAAATGTACCTACAACATTTACTTCTAATACTTTCATGAACTCTTCCTTAGTTTTATCATCTATATAGTTATCCATAGCTAAAGCTGCATTATTTATTAATATATCAATATTACCAAATTCATTTATAACATTTTCTTTTAATTCTTTTATTTCTTCTTCATTAGAAATATCGCATTTAATTGTTAATGCTTTAACACTATATTCTTGTTCTATTTTGTCCTTTAAATCATTTGCTTTTTCTTTATTAGTGTTATAAGTAATTATTACATCATATCCCTTTTTCGCAAGTCCTAAAACAAGTTCTTTTCCAATCCCTCTACTAGATCCTGTCACTAACGCAACCATATTCTCACTTCCTTCTTGATTGATTATATCATAAAGTTATAAAAATAAACATATCCAAGTAAAAAACGATAAATCTTGTTGAAATATATAATTAATTATGATAGTATTAAATTAATGGATGCATCTAATATGCAGAAGTTAGATGTACCTATGTTTTTTTGGTAGTACACTCAAAACTTCGAATAAGAGGTGTTAAGTGTACTTTTTATTTTATTTATTTTTTAATAATACCACCTTAAAAAAATTAAAAAAGTTCATTATTTTGAACTTTTTTATTTTCTTTTTAATATATCTCTAGCGGATACTAAACCAGTCGCGGCTGCAATTACAATGTTGCCTGCTTTACCTGCTCCATCACCTATAAAATATACATTATTTTTATCTATTTTAAAATTATTATCAGTAGTAATTTCATTACTAAAGAATTTTATTTCTGGACCATATAACAATGTTTCATCATTATTAACCCCAGGAATAATCTTATCTAGTTCTTCTAACCCTTCTAATATATTAGTTACTATTCTATGAGGAAGAACTAATGCTAAATCACCCGCTACACAGTCTTTTAAGGTAGGTGTAATAAACATTTTATCTATTCTAGACCATTTACTTCTTCTTCCATCTTTTAAGTCTCTAAGGGTCTGAATAATAGGTTTAGAATCCCCTAGTACATTTGCGATTCTCGCAATAGATTCTCCATATTCTCTTGTATTAGTAACAGGCTCTGTTAAACTTACTTTTGTTATAAAAGCAAAATTAGAATTATTAGACTTTATATCTTTTAGAGAATGACCATTTACACATATATATCCATAATAGTTTTCTTTTGCTACAAACCCACCAGGATTAGTGCAGAATGTTCTGATTTCATCACCATAAGTCTTAGTCTTAATAAAAATAGTTGGATCATATATAACATTAGTTATTTCTTCTAAAACATCTTTTCTAACTTCTACTCTAACCCCTATCTCTATACTCTTAGATAGATAGTCAATCTTATATTTATCCGCAAGTTCCTGAACCCATTTAGCCCCGGTTCTACCTGGCGCAACTACGACATATTTACTAGTTACCTCTTGAAGGTCTTTACCTTTTTTATATTTAATAATATGTTTATCTTCTTTAATACTTTCTATATCTAAAACATCAGTAGACTCTAATATCTCTACTCCATTTTTTTCTAAATATTTAGCCATACCATCTATATATTCTGGTAAATGATCGCTACCTAAATGTTTTTGTTTAATTAAAAGCAATCTCATGCCTAGTTTAGTACATTTCTTTTGTATTTTTTTTGCCTCAGTCATATCAGATGGGAATACTTCTGCATCCATTTTAAATTTATTAAATATTTCTTCTGTTTCATCTACTAATTTATAAGCATCTTCTTCAGACATATATCTAAATAAATCTGATTTACCTAGTTTTGGAATAAAGTTTAATTTACCGTCAGAAAAAGTTCCTGCGCCACCATACCCAGATAATATATTACATGGATTACAGTTCTTACATTCTGTTTTCATCTTGTTCATAGGGCATACTCTATTTTGAACAAATTTACCTTTTTCTAAAATAGTTACTTTTAATTTAGGATTCTTTTCAATTAATTCATACGCACAAAATAATCCTGCGGGTCCTGCGCCTACAATTACTACATCTTTCATATTATCACCATACCCTCACAATTTAATTATAACATTAAGAAATAAAAAAAGACAATTAAAATGTCTTTTTATTCATCAATTTCTGGCATATCTACACCATACTCTCTAATATAGTTATAATGTTTGTATAACATATTAATACAATATTGTCTTAATGGTCCTTCATTATCTACTTCAACATATCTAAGAACATCTAAAACTAAATGATATCTATCTATTTCATTTTGAACTCTCATATCAAATGAAGTAGTAATAGTTCCTTCTTCTTTATAACCATGTACATGTATATTTTTATTTTCTCTATCATAAACAAGTTCATGAATAAGATTAGGATAACCATGAAAATTAAATATAACTGGTTTATTAGAAGTAAATATGTTTTTAAATTCAGTATTTGTTAGACCATGTGGATGTTTTCTATCAGATTCTAATTTCATTAAATCTACTACATTTACTACTCGTACCTTTATATTTAAATATTGTTTTAATAGTTTTGCTGCCTCAAATACCTCTATTGTAGGAGTATCACCTGCGGCCGCAAGTACAACATCTGGATTATCATCTGATGCCCATTTAACTATATCTACTCCTCTTTTACAAAGAGTAAGTGCTTCTTCTTTATTAAACCATTGTTTTCTTGGATGTTTAGACGCAACTACTACATTTATATAGTTCTTTGATTCTAAACAGTGATCCATAATACTTAATAGTGTATTAGTATCAGGGGCAAGATATATTCTAGTTATATCTGCTTTTTTAGTAACTAAGTGATTTAAGAATCCTGGATCTTGATGAGTGTATCCATTATGATCTTGTTGCCATATATGAGATGTTAATAATATATTTAATGAAGAAATTGGTTTTCTCCAAGATAGTTCTTTTGTTACTTTTAACCATTTTGCATGTTGAGATACCATTGAATCTATTATTCTAATAAAAGCTTCATAAGAACTAAATAAACCATGTCTTCCAGTTAGAAGATATCCTTCTAAAAGACCTTCACAAACATGTTCTGATAAAACTGAATCTATAATTCTACCTACATTAAATAAATATTCATCGTCTCTTTCTATAGATGCATTAAACTCTCTATTAGTAATATCAAATATATGATTTAATCTATTTGATAATGCTTCATCTGGAGTAAATACTCTAAAATTAGTAGGATTTTTTGTTATAACTTCTCCTAAATATTTACCTAGTTCCATCATATCTTGTTTATATATTGTTCCTGGTTTATCAAAATCTATCATATATTTTTTAAAATCAGGTAAATCTAAATCTTTTAATAATAATCCACCATTAGTATTTGGATTAGAACCCATTCTTTTTTCACCTTTTGGAAGATAATTTTTAATATCTTCCATAAGTTTTCCTTCTTTAGTGAATGATTCTTCTATTTTATAACTTCTAAGCCAATTTTCTAACGCGATTAAGTTCTCTGGATGTTCTTCATCTACTAATAAAGGTACTTGATGAGATCTAAATGAATCTTCTACCTTTTTACCATCTACTATTTTAGGACCTGTCCATCCTTTTGGTGTTTTTAATATAATCATTGGATAAATTGCTCTATCAAGTGTATTATCTTCTTTTATTTTTTTTATTTTTTCTATTGCATAATCCATAGCTGTTGCCATTTGATCTTGCATTAAATTTATATCAGAACCTGAAACTAATATTGGTTCATAACCATATCCTTTAAATAAGCTTATTAATTCTTCTTTTGATATTCTAGATAAAATAGTAGGATTACTAATTTTATATCCATTTAAGTGAAGTATTGGTAGTACTACTCCATCCTTTTTCTTATTGATAATTTTATTTAAATGCCAAGACGCTGATAAAGGTCCTGTTTCTGCTTCTCCATCACCTACTACACAAGCTGCGATTAGATTTGGATTATCTAGTACTGCGCCATAAGCATGACAAAGTGAATAACCAAGTTCTCCACCTTCATGTATAGATCCTGGGTCTTCTGGAGCGCAGTGTGATGATATTCCTCCAGGAAAAGAAAACTGTTTAAATAATTTCTTTAATCCTTCTTTATCCTCAGTTATTTCAGGATAAGTTTCTGAATATGATCCTTCTAAATAAGTATTAGATACTAAGAAGTTACCTCCATGACCTGGACCAGATATATAAATCATATTTAAATCATATTTATTAATTACTCTATTTAGATGAGTATATATAAAGTTTTGTCCTGGGACTGTACCAAAGTGCCCAACTACTTTCTTTTTAATATCATTTAATTCTAAAGGTCTTTCAAGAAGCGGATTATCTCTTAGATATAACTGCGCAACCGACAAATAATTAGCGGCATTAAAATAACGATTCAAAATATTTAACTCATTATCTCTAAGCATAATAATCCCTCTCTATTCTATATATCATTATATAATAAAAAAAAGAAAAGTTAAAGAATCTTATAAATATTTTTTAAGTTCTTCTATCTTTTCTTGTTCAAATTTTAAAAATTTCTTGGCATATTTTAAATCTTTACCAGGAATTTTATCTCTATAATCGTCTATTTTCTTTTCCATATTAATACTTCCCATAGATATTCCTTGTATAAGTAAATCTGCCATATGTGAATCACTATTATCCACAAGTACTTCTTTTTTTATACCCATTTTAGCCATCATTTTAGCCATAGTACTTTCTTCTTCTAATTCACACTTACATTTTTTTAGTTCTTTTTCTGAATACTTTTTATACTCAATAAAACCAGATATAATATCATCTAAAATATCCTTTATTTTATTATCTTTATCCTTTAAATCGTTCTTTAAATTTTCTAAAGAACTTAAACTCATTTCACTATCTTGATATATATGTTTATATATTTCTATTCTTTCATTCATATTGTTCCTCCATTTATATTGTGGAAAAAAATATAAATAATATACAAAAAAAGAATAGGAATAATCCTATTCTATATCAATATATTTTCTGTTTGATTCAATATTTTTCTTTGGAACTTCTACTTTAAGAACACCATTTTCAAATGAAGCTTTTATATTATCTTCATCTATATCACCAAGATAGAATGCTCTTTGAACTTTACTGCGGAAATGTCTTTCTCTTCTTAGATATTTCTTATCATCTTCTTCTTTTTCATCATCTTTCTTTTCAGCAGTAATGATAATATTTCCATCTTCTGCTTCTACTTTGATATCTTCCTTATTGAAACCAAAAGCCGAAGCTTCAACTACATAGTTTCCATCTTTTTCGTAGATATCACATTCCATTCTTTCTTTAGGACCATGTGGTCTTCTTGGTTCTCCAAAATCAAATACATCATCAAATAAATCTGGTAATAACATATACATCTCTCCTTTCAATTACTTAGATATTATGTCACAGATTAAACTACTTATTTCACTTGGATTATCTATTTGTAATCCTTCAATTAAACGAGCTTCACTATAAAGTATTTTAGTATACTTTTCTAGTTCCTCTTTATTATTATTGTATAAATCTATTAATTTATCCTTAATTGGGTGATTTTCATTTATTTCAAGTACTGCCTCTGCCTTTACTGTTTCATCAGTAGGCATAGCATTTATTACTTTTTCCATTTCTAAACTAATATCACCTTTACTACTTAGACATACAGGATGATTCTTTAATTTATTAGTAAATCTAACTTCTGAAACATCTATATATCCTTTCATAGATTCTAACATATCTTTATTTTCTTCATTTAACTTTTTAGTTTCTTCTTTAGACTTTTCATCTTCTAAATCAGACTTTTCTTCTTTTATATTAATAAATTTCTTACCTTCATATTCTTGAAGTGCATTTATCATAAATTCATCAATATAATCAGTTAAATAAAGTATATCTATATCTTTTTCTTTATAAGGTTCAACTTGTGGTGAATTATCAATCTTATCAATAGTTTCACCAGAAGCATAATAAATTACATCTTGATTATTATCTTCTATATATTCTTTAAATGTTACTAAATCCTTTTTCTTAGATGAATAAAGTAATATTAAATCTTTTAACTTATCTTTATCCATACCAAAATTATTATAAATACCAAATTTTAATTGTGGACCAAAAGCCTCAAAGAACTTTTTATAGTTATCTCTATCTTCTTTAAGCATTTCTTCTAATTCTTTTCTTACTTTTGTATCAATATTCTTTGATATTAATTGAATAGATTTAGTTTGTTGAAGCATTTCTCTACTTATATTAAGAGAAATATCTTCTGTATCTACTACACCTTTAACAAACGCTAAATAATCTGGAAGTAGATCTTTACACTTATCCATTATTAGAACACCATTTGAATATAAACTTAATCCTTTTTCATATTCTTTAGTGTAGTAATCCATAGGAGTATGAGAAGGTATAAATAATAGGGCTTTATATGAAACCATACCTTCTGCTGAAGTATGAATTACTTTTAGTGGTGCTTCATAATCATAATACTTGTCTGAATAAAAATTATTATATTCAGTATCTGTTATTTTACTCTTATCTTTCTTCCATAATGGAACCATAGAATTTAGAGTTTCTTCTTTAAATACTATTGGGTATCTGATATAATCAGAATATTTTGTTACAAGACTCTTAATCTTATAATCAGATATATATTCACTATAATTAATATCTTCTGTATCATCTTTTAAATATAAAGTAATAGTTGTACCATTATCTTGTTTAGTACCTTCTGATATAGAATAACCAGAAGCTCCATCACTTTCCCAAATATAAGATTTATCAGAATGAATAGATTTAGACTCAACTACAATCTTTTTACTAACCATGAAAGCTGAATAAAAACCTACACCAAATTGACCTATAATATCAATATTTTTCTTTTTATCCATCATTTCTTTAAAAGCTAAACTTCCACTTTTAGCAATGGTTCCAAGATTATTTTCAAGTTCTTTTTCATCCATACCGCATCCATTATCAGAGATAATTAATGCTTTATTAGTATCATTAACTGATAAACTAATTTTTAAATCTTTCTTTTTAACACTAACATCTTTATTAGTTAATGACTCATAATATATCTTATCTAATGCATCTGATGCATTTGAGATTAATTCTCTTAAAAATATATCTTTATTGGTATATATGGAATTAATCATAAGATCAAGTAATCTCTTTGACTCACTTTTAAATTGTTTCTTCACATATTCACCTTCTTACAAGATAGTTATACCACTATTTTTAGCACTTGTCAATAGTGAGTGCTAATTTAAGTGTAAAAAAAAGAAATTATATAATTTTCTTATTTTTTCCTGTTACTAAAGCTTTAGCATCCGCAAAGCAATCTAATTGTTTAGTAGTAGCTATCTTATCTGCTCTTGCAACTATTCTTCCTTCTAGGTATAAACTCTTAGATAAAGATACTTTACCAATCTTACCTCTATTAGTACTTTCTACTATCATATCTTTATGTTTTTTAGATATACCTTTTAATAATTTATAGTTATTTAATTCTAAATCGTTTTTCTTATTATAATCATATGACAAAACTGGTAAAGGATACATATGGTGAATTATACCATCTAATAATACTCTTGCTTTATAATCATCTTTAAATTCATCTTTAAACCAAGTTAATGCATTAATTGCAGCTTCTAATGGATGAGAAAATCCATGTTGATGGAAAATACTATCTTTTTTAATTTTTGCATTTTGCCAAGGTGATGTATATAAATCATGCATCATAGCAATTTTTAAAGATAACTCTAAATCAACATATTCAACTTTATCACTAGATAATAATAAATATGTTATTATTGTATCTTCTAATAAATGTTCTCCTAAAGTAGTATTTCCATGATGTAAGAATTCACTTGTACATCTTCTTTGAAATTCATCATGTAAAAATATATTTTTAATAATTTCATATATTTCTACTCTCTCTACTTCATGAAGTTCATATTTATCAAATAATTTTATTAAAATGTTATAACTGTTCTCCATATTTTACTCCCACTTTTACATTATAACATTTTTTTAGAAATATAAATATTAAAATTTATTAAAAAAAGAGTGATTAATAATTTTCACTCTTTAATTCAAAATATGATTTTGGATGATTACAAACAGGACATACTTCAGGTGCATATTTTCCTACTACAACATGTCCACAATTTCTACAAATCCAAATACAATCTTCATCTTTAGAAAATACTACTTTATCTTCAATATTCTTTAATAATTTTCTATATCTTTCTTCATGATGTTTTTCTATTTGACCAACTGCTCTAAATTTAAATGCTAATTCTTTAAATCCTTCTTCTTCAGCAGTTTTAGCAAATTCTTCATACATGTCAGTCCATTCATAGTTTTCACCATCAGCAGCTTCTTTTAAGTTTTCTACTGTATCAGGAATAGCACCTCCATGTAATTCTTTATACCACATTTTGGCATGTTCTTTTTCATTATTAGCAGTTTCTTCAAAGATAGCTGCTATTTGTTCATAACCATCTTTTTTAGCTTTACTAGCAAAATACGTATATTTATTTCTAGCTTGTGATTCTCCTGCGAATGCAGTCATTAAATTTTGTTCTGTTTTAGATCCTTTTAATTCCATATTATCACCTCTTATTTAAGTATAACATGTTTTCTTTTTAGTATCAATAAGCTAAATGTTACCAAACATATTAAATATATTACTATATTATCTCCTGTTTTTGGATTATTAATAATTGGCTCCGTTTTATCATCTTCTATATCGATTATTTTCTTATACACATCTAATTTTTTAAACATGGCATTATACATATTTATTGTATGGCTGGTAATAATATTATCAGTAACACCAGCACTATTTTCTCCCCAAGTACAAACCATTGCTCCCAATATATTATCATGATTTTCTAGATCACTAGTAAAATTATAATTCCATCTTTCTAATTTCCAATCATTATCAATATTATTAATAGATCTTGTTAAATCATTATCACTAACATGACTAGGATTAGGAACAAAAAACAAATAATATTTATTGGTAATAAGTATTTTAAATCCTTTTTCTTGTAAATCAGGTACTGTTGCATAATTAGTTGTAGTTATATCATCATCTTTCCATCCCCAATAAGTAATCTCTATATTATTATTTAGATCATTTATATTATCTTTGGTAATTGCATCACTCCACATACGAACTATAAAACCTTTATTACTTAGATAATCATATAATTCATTGGCGTAATCAATTTTCATTTCTGGTCTAAAAGTGTATTCATCGAAACCTATATGAAAATATTTACAGTCTTTAAAAAATTCAGTATATTCATCTAATATATTTCTAACAAATGGTTTTGCATTAGGACTCATTATATCTAGGTTACCTTCTTCATCACCTGAACCCCATGCAATACCACTATTCTCTGGATTATCCCAATCATACGGATGTTTAACATAATCTACACCAAACTTATTTTGCGCTAGTGTAAAAAATCCTTTCATATGTGCTGGAATGTCTATTTCTGGCACAATATTAACTTTTTTTTCTTTTGCATAATTCATTAACTCAGTTACTTGATCATATGTTAGAAAACTTTTACCTGTTACGGGATTAGTATACACACCATCATTAACTGTTGCTTTTTCTTTTGTTTGATCAAGATAAGTACATTCAATACCCACATTTTCATCATCAGTTAAATGAAGTTGAAGAGTACTATTATCATTAACTGATAAAGCATCAATATATTTTTTTATCTCGTCAACAGGGTAATATCTTCTTGCAACATCAAGCATAATAACGCTTTCCATATGTGTCTCTTCTACTATTTGTTTGGCATAAACTTTAGGTATAAACAAAATACTAAAAAATAACACTAATAAAAATTTTTTCATGTATCCTCCTAAAATAATGGATATTCAAAGCTTGTTTTACCAATTACTTTAAATAATTCTATAGTCATTTCTTTAACTACTGGATTAATTTCTTTAGATTGTTTTATTATATTTAAAATTAATTCTTTTTTTAAATTTATTTCCATTAAATCTTTAATATTATTTTTTCTTAAAACATCAAATACTTCTTTAACAAACATCTTTCTTTTTTCATCATCATATTTATCTAACCATTTAGAAAAACCTTCATCAAATACTTTTGATGTTCTACTTAGATTTTCTTTTTCAAAATGATCAAAACTTACTTGCCAAGTAGCTAAATCATGCGCAAGTAATCCTCTTTTATTACTTTTAACAACTATATAGTTATCTTTATGTCTTAATAATAAACCTACTATAGAATAATTAGGTATGATATGTATAAATTTAGGTTCTATCTTTTCATAGAACTTAGATTCTATTTGAGCTTTTCTAAGACCTTGACCATCATTACTATAAATAGTTTTAATTTTCTTTTTAACAAAATAATTTGCGTACATAGAAGAAGTTAAAGCTAAGTTCCCACCTTTTGAGTGTCCTCCAACTATTAAAGAACATTTTTTCATAGTAAAGTACTTATCCAAATAATTCTTCGCAAGTACTTGAGCCTCTACAGGAAAATGATATGCCATCTTACAATCTTCTTCCCAACCACTAATTAAACTATCTGTTCCTTCAAAAGCTACATAATAAGTCTTTTTATCAATGCCAAAAGTAATTGCGGAAAATTGAGAGTTTTCATCACCATCATATATATAATTACTTAGTTCTATATCTTTAAATCTATTTTTATTATATAATTTTTCAAATAATTCAACTGCTTTTTTAACCGCAAGCATTTCTCTTTTTCTTGGTTTATATATCTTTTTAAAATCTTCAAAAGCATTTTCTATTGTTTTTTTCTTTTTATTCACAACTCCACTAAAAGGTACATAAGCTAGAAAAGAAAATATAGCGTTATCTACTTCATTAAATGGTCTTTCTTTAAATGTATATTCTCCATAATAATCTATATAATCAAATACATTCATATAACTACCTTCTTTTTACTTTTTCTTTATAAGAACTTACATAATCATTCATCTTACTTGATTGTTTAAAGGGTAAAATAAATGAATATTTTTCTCTTGCTTCTTTTTGAACATCTTTTATATGCATTTTAAGTTTTTCATAAATAATATCAATATCATTATTCTTTGCGTATTTTTTAACCTTCTTATATAACTTAGTTGAATAGAAGAAATCTATAACTATACACCCTGTAAATATACCTAGTATATAAGAAAATGATAAATTATCACTGAACCACTCTAATGCATCAAATAACCTTTCCGCAATAAAAATATAATATACCGCACCCATAAGTATCCATATTATAGTAAATAATGGACATATAACACCTTTATAATTAAACTTTCTATCTCTATAATCCCATAATCTTACACCTTGTTTTAAGAATATTAAACCTCCAATTAACTCTATAAGGGTAATAGATAAACCCATTAATATAATTTGAACTATTGGAGATAAATCATATGATTGAAAAAATACATGCATACCTGTCATTAATGTTAAACTAAGTCCGTATATAGGTAAATATGGACCTACTAAAAATCCTGGATTAACCCACTTACCATGATACAGTCTTCTAAAAATCAATTCTAAGATCCACCCAATTGTACTACCAATAAAGAATATAAAAACTAAAACTAAAAAAGTATTCATATAATCACCTAATAATATTATACCAATAAAAATAGCAAAAAATGTTGTTTTTTATATTTCTTTTACGTTATTTTACTTTTTTATATACACCTTTTTTGACTATTTAAATGGCTTATGATATATTAAAATCAGGAAAGAAGGTTTTATTATGAATTTAAGACCAATTAACGAATTAATAGATGATTTTAATAATTTAAAGAAGAATGAATCTTCTAATAAAGAAAAATTAATTTTAAAACAAAAAGAAATAAAAGATCAAATGGCTATCATTAATAAAATTGATAGAGTTGAATTGGAAGAAAAAATTAATAACTCTGAAGATAATTCTAAATATATTAAAATAAAAAATGAAATGACTAAATATAATAATTATAGAGATGAATTAAATAGAATTATCAATGAAGACTTAGAATCAATAGTAAAAGATAATAAAAAATCAAAAGATATACGTAAGATAATTAATAAACATAAAGTAAAAATCTTAATAACAGCAGGTGTTTCATTAGCAATCTTAAGTATTGGTGCAATTGTTATTAATAAAAATAAAAATGATGGTAGAGTTGATAATTATACAGAAAATGGTACAACAGAATTTAGAACAGAGGAACCTACTGAAGCTTCTACTATGGAAGTTGCAGAGGCCACTACTGAAACCACTACTGAAGCTACTACAGAAAAGAAGACAGAAGCTACTACAGAAGCTACTACAAGTACTACTGAAAGTACAACAGAAGCAACTACTACTGAAACTATTGAAAGTGAATTAATTGATCAAGATAAAATAGATACCGCAACTGATTGGTTCTGGAAAATGAATGATGGAATTGATAAAGCTGAAGAAACTATTATGGACGATGATAAAAGAGAAGAAGCTAATGATACTGCAAAACAAAAAGTAATTGAATATACTGATTTCATATTCTATGGAACAGAAATAGATGGCAAAACATTTGAACAATTAACTGATGAAGAAAAATCAAAAGTATATAACAAATATCAAGAATTAATAAATACTGTTAATGAAAAAGATCCTAATTACATTAATAATATGAGTGATAGATATAAAGTTGTTAAAGATTTTGGTTCTCTAACACTTAATAACGCTAAAGAAAAAATAAAAGAAAAAGTTGGAGAAGAATACTATAATAGTGCTGGTGAAACGAAAGACGCTGTTAAAGAAGGTGTAAAAGATACTGGTTCTTTAGGACTAAAATTTATAAAAGATAAATATGAAGAATGGCGTGATAAAAATAAAGACGAATAATTAATATATTCGTCTTTTTTATGTTATAATGATAATAGAAAGGAGACTATTATGAAGAAGTATATTTCTGAATTTGTTGGAACTTTAGTACTTGTATTAGTTGGTTGTGGAGTTGCTGTTGTTACTAGCGCAAATGTAGTTGCTACATCTTTAGCATTTGGTTTAGTTATCGTTGCTATGGCTTACTCTATTGGTAATGTTTCAGGATGTCATATTAATCCAGCTGTATCATTATCTATGCTTATGACTAAACAAATGAAAGTAAAAGAATTTATATTCTATGTTATTTCACAAATTCTAGGTGCAATTGCTGGTGCTGCTATATTAGGATTCATCTTAGGTAGTTATGACAAACTTGGTACTAATGGATTTGCAGATGGAAAACTTTTAGTAGCGTTTGTAACAGAAGTAATTCTTACATTTATTTTTATTACAGCTATATTAGGAGTTACATCTAAAAAAGAAAATGGACATACTGTTGGAATTGTTATTGGTTTAACATTAGTATTAGTTCATTTACTTGGAATATCTATTACTGGAACAAGTGTTAACCCAGCTAGAAGTATTGGACCTGCTTTATTTGTTGGTGGAGAAGCTTTAAAACAACTTTGGGTATTTATAGTTGCTCCTCTTGTAGGTTCTGCTATTGCTAGTGTTTTCTATAGTTTAGTACTTAAGGACAACGAATAAAAAAAAGAAACATTATATGTTTCTTTTTTTTATGCTATAATTATATTGGTGATAACATGGATATAAAAGAATTATTAGAAAACCCTTGGGTTGAAAAAGGTATAAAAGTTGGAATAACAATATTAATTAGTTTAATTATTTATTCAATAGTCGCAAGTATAATTAAAAGATATTCTAAAAGTAATAAATTTGAATCACTTGCGGGTAAAAGAACTACTACTTATTTAAGATTAGCTAGATCAATAACTAGATATTTATTTATATTACTAACACTTTTAATTATATTACAAATATTAGAAATAAATATAACTTCTATTATTGCGGGAGTGGGTTTAATAGGTGCGGTATTTGGACTTGCTCTTCAAGACTTTATCAAAGATATTATAAGAGGAACAAGTATATTATCTGATGATTATTTTAAAGTTGGGGATGTAGTTAAATATAAAGATATAGAAGGAAAAGTACTTATACTTGGTTTAAAAACTACAAAAATTAAAGATTTAAAAACAGGAAATGTAGTTTCTATCGCTAATAGAAATATAGATGAAATAGAAGTAGTTTCTAATTATATTTATATTAATATACCTATGCCATATGAAGTAAAAGGAGAAAAAGGAGAAAAAGCTATTGATACTATCATAAAAAAAATAGAACAAGTAGATAAAGTAGAAGAATGTAATTATAAGGGTATTAATGAATTAGGAGAATCAAGTGTATTATACTTATTAGAAATAAAAACTAATCCACAGTATAAAAGACAAGTTAAAAGAGATTCACTAAAACAAGTATTACTAGGATTAGATGAACATAATATAGAAGTTCCTTATAATCAACTAGATATACATGAAAAAAAGTAACCATTGGTTACTTTTTTAAATACTCTAGTACTCTATCATTAAAATCCTTTGCTTGTTCATATAATCCATGTGAATATCCTTCATATATATATAGTTCACTATTCTTTATTTTTTTATTTAGAAGTTTAGATCCCTCTATACCAAGAACATTATCATCTGACCCTCCAATAATAAAAGTAGGATTACTAATTTTTTTTAAATCTTTATATACATTAAACTCTAAACAAGACTTTGCCATTGTTATAAATCTATTAAAACTTTTTGGTTTGCTTACTTTACTTAAAAACCCAAATATCTTTAAACCCTTTTCATAATATTTACCAGTATATGATCTTTTAGCAGTATCTAACATTATACTTTTATAATCATTATTATAAGCCATTTCTATCCAACTATTTACAGATTCTTTAAGTATTTTAGTGGGTTTTGGAGTTGTTACTACTAGAACTAATTTATTCAATCTATCTGGATAATTAATCGCAAGTATTTGACCTATCATACCACCTTGTGATACCCCTACTACATCTGCCTTATCTATACCAACTTTATCCATACATTTAACTAAATCATCTGCCATATCTTTAATAGTAAAATCTTTTGGTATATTATTTCTTCTACTAAAATAATAAACTGTATAATCTTTAGAAAACTTTTTATAAAGAATAGAAAAAGGTTTTGCTAGTCCTTTTATAGTTTTAAGTCCATCTCCTACTCCAGGTATTAATATTAAATTCTTTTTACCTGTACCAAATTTAATATAATAAGCATTAAAGTCATCAGTCTTAACAACACCATTCTTTGCCACAATATCACTCCTAAATAAAGTATAACATAAAAAAAGATACATAAGTATCTTATTTTAATTTCTTTGATAAATATAAAAATGGTGTATCTAGTAACGCTATTACTATTTCTAATATTGTTTTAGTAAGCGCAATTGATATTATTAAAGACATATCATATATACCTACAAACGCTAATAAAACGAATAGAAAATTTTCAGAACAATTACTTATTATAGTAGCGGCATTATTTCTAAACCATAGCTTATCTGGATATTTTTCTTTTAGTTTGCTATATAAATATATATCAAACATATTACTAACAAAGAACATAACTATACTAGCTGTAAATGTCCTTATACTAATTCCAAATAATACTTTCATAGATTCATTCACTACATCACTATTACTTGGTATAAAAGCTAAAGTTAACTGTGTTACTATTATAAATACAATAGAACTAAATACACTCATATATATACCTTTTTTAGCATCTTCTTTACTATACTTTTCAGCCATTATATCTGTAGCTAAAAATGTTGAAGCAAATAATACATTTCCTAAAGTAGTAGTGTAACCAAATAAGTCTACTGCTTTACCTACAACTAAATTAGCAAATATAACTGCTAAAGAAAGCCATACATATAATCCTTCTTTTTTAAATATCTTCTCTATTATTACAACTAATGCAAATATTACGACGATATTTATAATTCCTAAAAAAATATTCATATAAATCTCCTTCCCTTTTTTATACTTGGATGTGTAGGTTAACAAGTACAAAATCATTATAACATATAATAACAAAAAAAAGACTCATATGAGTCCTTTTTTAATAATAAATAATAATTATTTTGCTATATCTTTTTCAACAGCAAAAATACCATTTTTATCAGTTTTAGCATCAGCGTTGTATTTAGCACTACCAAAAGCTAAAATAGGAATTCCTATTACTGGTAAGAATGTACATAAAACTGCAAAACCATTAGATTTTCCAAACTTCTTAGATATATTATAGTAGAAGTTAAATGAAATAATTAATGTTGCAATTCCAGCTATTGAAGATAAATTTTTAAATGTAGCTAAAGAAGCAACACCTACCATAATAGGACACCACCACCAAGCTAAACCAGCAATCTTAGCTTCAACCCAAGTACTATAGAATGGTATTAAAGCTTTCCACCAAGATTCACCAGCTTTCTTAAACATTTTGCATTCAGCAATGATTAAGAATACAGCAATAGCAATAGTGATAAGTGCTACAAAAACAGTGAATACAACTAAACCAGCACTTAATGATTCTAAATTACTAAAGAAATCAGCAGCGTTATTAGATGTAACTGTATCTGTAGTTAAATCAAATCCTCCATTATACATACTAATACCTCCTTTAATTATATTATAGCATCCATATAATAAAAATCAATTATTTTATATATTACTTTACAAAAAAAAGAACTTATAAAAGTTCTATTTTTCTTAATGGGGCTTTTCTAATACTAATATAAGAAATTAAGTCCTCACTTTGTTATTTGTATTATAGCATATATTTTACTATTATCACAATATCTTAATATGACGATTATTTATTCCTCCTTTAAACATAAAAAAGATTAGATACAATATCTAATCTATTACATTTTTGGTCCAGAAGATGAATCTAATGTTGAAAACCTATCAGCAAACATTGGATTTTTTGATAATTGTTCTATGAATAACATTTCTTGAATAGCATACTTTTTACTTTGCTCATCTTCAGCATTTTGATAATCATTTTTTATTCTTTCTACTAACATTTTCTCATTAAAATATTTTGAGTCTTCTTTTTTTGAATAATAATCTTGTGATATCATATTCATCACATAATTATATCCCTCATTTTGATTCTTATAATTAACCCAAGCATCACGAGCTTTCTCATTAATGATATTAATAATTTTCTCAGTGTTTTCTGGTGTTATTGGCATATACATAAGACGTGATACTTTTTCTAATCCATCTAATGCAATTTTATTTTTATTATATTGTTCTTGTTTAACTCTCATATCATCCAATATTTCTTCAATTTTAAAAAAATCAACTTTTTTATCAATTGAATAATACTCTTTTGATAAATCCAATGTTTTCAATTGTTCTGCATATTTATCAAAAGTTAATTTTAACCATTTTTCGTTATTTATCAAAAGACTTTTTACTACTTCAAATTCTTCTGTTTCTGAAATAGACTCTATAATTTTTGACATATAGCACCTCCTAAAATATTTACTTTATATAATTATAATTATTTATAATGTAAAAGTCAATTTTTCATACATTTTCTTTACAGTTTATAAACAAGAAAAGATTAGAAATTACTATTTCTAATCTCATCATAATATTACTATTCTACGAGTAAAAAAAAGAACTTATAAAAGTTCTATTTTTCTTAATGGGGCGGAATATGGGGATCGAACCCATGCATACCGGAGCCACAATCCGGCGTGTTAACCACTTCACCAACTCCGCCATAAACAATGCATACATAATATAACACATTATTTTGCAAATAACAATAGTATTTTTCTTAATTGACTTAACTTTTACTTATTTTAGTGGTAAAATTAATACAATAGGTGATTGTTTATGAAGTATTTTAATCGAAAAAAGATTGAAAAAATTATTGAGGAAGAAAAAGCTAAACAAGTTGAAAAAATAGAAAAAGTTGTATATATAATTTTAATGTTTCTACTATTTTCTATACTTGGATGGTTTTGGGAATTACTATATGACTTTCTAAAACATGGAATACTCGCTAACCACGGTGTATTACATGGCCCATGGTTACCAATTTATGGTGGTGGCGGTGTATTTATGTATTTAGTTCTAAACAGGTTTAAAAACAACTCAATAATAGTATTTATGGGTGGATTTGTATTTTGTACTATTATAGAGTATTGTACAGCTGTTTATTTAGAAACTTTTAAACATCATAAGTGGTGGAGTTATGCTAGTATGCCATTTAATATAGAAGGAAGAATATGTTTATTAGCATCAATATTCTTTGGTATATCTGGTCTAGCATGTATTTATTTATTTGCACCTAGAATAAAACAATTTATGAAGAAATTTGAATTAAAAACAATTACTGTTATTTGCTTAGCAATATTTACTATATTTGTAGTAGACTTCATTTATTCAGATGATCATCCTAATATAGTAGAAAAATATAAAATAATAGATACTGAAAAAATTGGAGAAAATAAATTATTTAAAAAATAGAAACCATTGGTTTCTATTTTAATTTTATTATTGAATACATTATTACCATACCAATTATAATAGCTATTATACTAATTATAATTGCACTAGCATTACCTTTTTCATCAAGTTCTCCAGGAATATCTTCAGGCATTACTTCTTTTACTTCTTTATCTTCAAATACTGTAGGATCTAGATTTGAAGTTTCTTCTGGGACACTTGGTTCAGAAATTGGGCTTTGATTGAAAATTGTATCAGATAGTTCATTTTCATTGTAATCTGTAGGAGTTACATCTGGCGTAATTTCGTCTGCTATATCAGTTTGTTCTTCTTGAACTGGAGCTTCTTCAACTACTGGAGCTGGGGCAGCTTTAGCCATTTCTTCAGCTTCCTTAGCTTTTAAGTATTCATCATACTTAGCTTGCATTTCATTACTGAACTTATCTAATTGTTTTTCAATATCACTAAATGCTATTGCTAAATCTTCAACTGGTTGTTTCTTTAAGAAATTAACATATTCTTCTTGTGTAATAATTGGGTTGTTTTTAGCACATTCATTTAATTTATCTATAATTTCTTTTCTTCTTGCTTCTTTTAAATCACTTTTATACTTTTCAAATAATTCTTTCTTTTGATCATCTGTATAATTTGGATTATTTAAAATATTCATAACTTCATCGTTGTTATAATCAAATCTTCCTACCATATATATCATTTCTCCTATTCTTATACAATTCCATTATAACTGAAAATATATAGTTTTGTAAAGGTTTTTTGCTTATTTTATAAGAGTTTTGGGGGGTTTTTTATCAAAAAAAAGGCTTTTTTTAGCCTTTAAAAGTTCAACATTAAAATTGAAGGGTTAATTAATAGTAATAATCCTATCAAAATTGTAATAATTCCCGCTACCAAATGTGCGTATTTACTATATTTTGTTGATATACCTGTAACTTTAAATGTTATCATTGCTATAACAAAAATTACAATATCATCTATAAGGAAGAATAAAATATATAAGAACATATATAATGCATAACTTCCAGTACTTAAATTATTAAATGATAATATTTGAGTAAATATTAGTGGTAAACCTATTGAGCACATCATTTCTATTAAATTTACTGACGCTGCTAAAACCATTATTCCTAGAATAGCTAGAATAAACTTACTCTCTTTAGTAACATCCATTACTTTATTCATTATTTTCTTTCTACTCTGTGAATCAACTACGTCACATCCATCATCTTTATTTCTTGCTTCAATATATTTTTTTATATTAAAGAAACCAACTACAATCGCAACCGCTGCAATTAATATTCTTACATATATAATTTGATTTATGAATGTTGCTAAGTTTAACCAAGCAAGCATAAATGCTAGATATACTAAACCTGATGTTAATATAAATGTTAGACCTAGTATCCACATCTTCTTTCTATCTTTTGTATTAAGAAGCATTGTTATTAAAAAGATTAATACCCACATAGCACACGGATTAAATCCATCTACTAATCCTAATACTACTGATAGAAGTGGTAAAGATACCTTTCTAGGGTTAACTTTACCTAATATAGGTAATTTATACTCTTTTACCTCTTCCTTTTTCTTTTTAACTTCTTTTTTTGTTTTTATTTCTTCATTGTTTAATATTTTTGCAACCTTATCTTCATACTTTTTATCATTTTTATATTTATTAACATATTTCTTTATATTCTCATCAGTAACACCATCTAAATAACCTACTATTACTTCATCACCAATTATTAAATATGGAACTCCATTTTCATGATTATTTAATTTATCTTGTATTTTTACCCATGTTTTTCTATTATTTTCACTGTGCCATACTTCATATTTAATTAATTTAGCACTTTTTTCTGTTTTTAAATATTCATCTATAAACTTTTCCTCTTCTGCACAGTGTGGACATCCATCACCATAGAATAAGTATAGATTAACAACATTTTCTGCTTTTACAGATACAGGAAAAATTATTACAAATAATAAGAGTAATAGTATTTTTTTAATTCTATTCATACTTCTTTAACACCTCTTCTATTTCTTTATAATTCTTTTCCCCTATTAACCTATCTACTTCTCTATCATCTTTTATGAATATTAATTCTGGTAATGTCTTACCAACATTATATTTTTTAACTTCTTCTTCATCAAAATCATAATCTAAATTAACTATTTTAACATTATAGTTTTTATTTATCTTATCTAGTGCATTATTAGTAATTAAGCATGCTGGACACCATAAAGCACCAATCTTTATAATCTTCATTAAATCACCATAAACATTATACCATAAAAAAGAGTTAATTTAAGGTAAAATTAACTCTTGACCTATACTTAACAAATTACTAGTTAAATTATTTAGACTTTTTATTCTATCGACAGTAGTATTATTATTTTTAGCAATAAGCCACAAACTATCTCCTTTCTTTACTATATAAACCTTTTTGCTAGGTACTTTTAATACTTGACCTATACTTAGGATATTACTAGTTAACCCATTTAAACTCTTTAATTCATTAACTGTTGTATTATATTTTTGAGAAATGGACCATAAGCTATCTCCTTTTGCTACCGTATAAGTATTTTGGTTTTGTGATGAAGATCCTGCTGAAGGTATTTTTAATATTTGATTTATATTAATTGTATTTGTTTTTAAATTATTATATTTTTTTAGATCATCTACTGAAATACCATATTTTTTACTAATTGAGTATAAAGAATCGCCTTTTTTTACTATATATTCGTTATCTAAAGTATAAAAATATGGAACACCGAGTTGAGTTGTGATAAATTTCACAATAGATTCAACATATTTAGTATAATCATTTTTTAAACTATTAGAGTCTTTTTCGCTATTTATGTTACCAAAATTAATAATTATGGTCTCTATATTACCAGTTTTCTTTAATAGTTCATCATAATCCATACTTGTATCATTTTCATCTCTTTTTTGATACACTTTACTTACTTTTATATCTCGTTCTTTGAATGCATTTTCTAGTTTATTAACAAGTTCATTAGAATTCTTTAAAGAATATACTATTTCAACACCATCTTCATCTCCTTGATATAGTCTATTTGAAATAGCAATTACTCCTTTATTATTACCAAAAGCATTTTTTATTAGTTCTGCCCTTTGATTTATATTTAGATCTGTATCAGTATCTCTTGTTAAATAGTTATTTATTCCTAAACTATTTAATCTATCACTGATATATTTACTTATCATAAGATTAAAGTCTTTTTCTATAATACCATTTCCAGTATATCCAATGTCCCCTCCACCTCTATAAGCATCTATAACTACCATATAATCACCAGTATATTTTATGCATAAAAAAACTAGTTTATAACTAGTTATACCATAGAAGGATCTATAGAATTAATTGCCATTTTTAGAGTTTTATGATTGCATATATTAGCATAACTATTCTTATCTTCTAATTCATATGAATAATATGTTGGGATTATATTACCAAATACGTCTATATTTAAAGAACCACATACTACATCATCTTCTATTAATTTAGGTAAAGGATATTCCCTTCTATATTCTTCTAGTATTCTATAAGTATCTATTATATATTTAACATTGGATTTACTATTAATATCTATCATTTCTTCTTCTGTTATATCTGCTGCTCTTCCAACTTTATCAATTACAAATAGTTTATGTTCAGTTGTAGTAACATTAAAATGTTCTTTTAATATATCTATATTATTATCCTTAATTGTTGTAAGATTTTTCTTTTCTAATTCTAAATTATGAAAATAATCATTAGATAATCTAATTTCTAAATTAGCTCTTTTATTTATTTGATAAAGCATTCTTAGGACATCAGATGACATAACAGATCCATTTGTTACTATAATCATATTTCCTATATTAGTTTCATCTTCCATTATTCTTTTTGTTATCCTTTTCAATTGTTCTTTTGCCAAAAAAGGTTCTCCACCAGTCAACATAAATTCATTTATTCTACATACATTATCAAATACATAATCAATAATACCTAAATCCATGTATTGGCATTGTTTTTCTCCTCTAAAACAATGTCTACATTCTAAATTACAATCTCTTGTTATTTCTAAAGACATATTAATAACATTTAATCTATCCATTCTTATCATCCTATCTAGTTGGTTAAAAAAACTCGATAAATCGAGTTAAATACTTATTTGGTGACCTGTATGGGACTTGAACCCATGAATGTTGCCTTGAGAGGGCAATGTGTTAACCGCTTCACCAACAGGCCATTAAAAATAGACTT
>JAGAHP010000001.1 GCA_017627015.1 Bacilli bacterium | reverse complement strand
TCAAATGGTATTTGGTAATAATACTTATAATAATGAAGGTAAAACAGATCAAAATTATAACTTTGAAATATATAATTATGATTATGATAAAGAAAAAGGATTTACTAAAGAAGAAACAGAAATATTTATAATCGCAAATGATATAAAAAATAAAATAGATAATAAATATAAGATATTTGATAAAGATGAATTAGTAGTAAGAGATTGTAGTTATAATGATTTTGTAATACTACTTGATAGAGCAAAAGACTTTGAATTATATAAAAAGATATTTGAATATAAAGGTATACCTTTATCTATATATAAAGATGAAAAAGTAAATGATGAAATAATTCTAACAGTATTAAAGAATATGATTGTGTCACTTAATAAAATTAATAAAAAAGAATTTGATAATGAATTTAAACATGCTTTTACATCTATCTTAAGATCATTTGTATTTGAATATACTGATCAAGAGATATTTGATTTATATCTAGAAAACAAATTCTATAAAGATGATATATATAATGAATTAAGATCTATTAATATAGATAGTAAAACTCCAAAAGAAATAATTAATATATTATTAGATAAATTTAATATAATAGATAAATTAACTAAAATAGGAGATATAGATAAGAACTTAGTTATAATAGAATATCTATTAAACTATTTAGATACTAAAGAAAGTATAGGTTATACAATTAGTGATATTGCAGTTTATCTAAATGATATTCTAGAAAAAAAATATGAAATAAAGTTCTCTAGTAATAAAGAATCAAGTAATTCTGTTAAGATTATGACTATACATAAATCTAAAGGGTTAGAATATAACATTTGTTATTACGCAGGTTTATATAATAAATTTAATATAAGAGATTTAAGTGATAGTTTTATGTACTATAAGAATTATGGAATAGTAACACCTTTCTTTAATAATGGTATAGGGGAAACTATATATAAATTCTTAATTAAAGAAGATTATATTAAAGAGGAAATTTCTGAGAAGATTAGGTTATTCTATGTCGCACTTACAAGAGCTAAAGAAAAGATGATACTATTAGCGGATCTAAATGGAGACACTTATAATTCTAAAGATGAAGATGGAGTATTAGAAAATAGTATTAGATTAAAATATAGATCATTCCAAGATATTATTATGTCTATTGAAGAAGAACTAAAGAAGTATGTAACTAAGATTGATAATATAGATATTACAAAAGATTATGAGTTAGTTAAAAAATATAACTTTAAAGATTATATTAATGAAAGTGATATAAAATTAAATGTTAAAGAATTAGAAGTGGATAGTAAGGTTCTTAATAAAGCATCATTTTCAAAAAAACAAAATAAGCTTTTAACAGAAGAAGAAATAAAGAACATGAACTTTGGTACTAAGATGCATTACTTATTTGAAATAACTGATTTTAATAATCCAGATAATGATATAGTTAAATCTTTCTTAGAAGTATATGATATTAAAGATGCCATTAATATTTATAAAGAATATGAATTTATGTATCAAGAAGATGATACTATATATAATGGTGTTATTGACTTAATGTTTGAGTATACAGACTATATAGATATAATTGATTACAAGTTAATGAATATATCTGATGAAGCATATCTAAATCAATTAGAGGGTTATAAAAAATATATAGAGAATATAACAAATAAGAAAGTAAATATATATTTATATTCTATTATGAATAAAGAACTTAAAAAAATATAGTTTACTTTAAAAAGAATATGTGTTAAAATCTATTTAAATTGAGTGAGAGAAGAGTAGAATAATTAAATTATTATAGAGAGTCTATGTATGGTGGAAATAGATATAATTATTATTTGAAGAAACTTTCACATATCAATAATCGTTAATTACGTTATAATTGAAAGAGCATAGTTCCTATGAAGTAAGGTGGTACCGCTATAATTAGTCCTTACATTATAGGGACTTTTTATTTTAAAGGAGGCTTTTATGCATACCGAAATAGAAGAGAGAGTTTTAGAAATTGATAAAGATAAAATAATAAGTAAGTTGGAAGAATTAGGTGCAAAAAAAGCGGGAGAATGGTTTCAAAAAAGATATACATATGATTTTACTCCAAAAAGAGAAGGTCAGTGGTTAAGATTAAGAACAAATGGTGAAGAAACTACTTTTACATATAAAAATGTAGAAACTAGAGAAATAGATGGTACTAAAGAGTTTGAAATTGAAGTATCTGATTTTGAAGAAACTAATAAAATGCTTGAAGTATTAGGATATAATCATAAGAATTATCAAGAAAATAAAAGAATAAGATATTATTATAATGAAGTAGAAATAGATATAGATTCTTGGCCTATGATTCCAACTTATATGGAATTAGAAGGACCATCAATAAAAAAAATAAAAGAACTAGAAGACATACTTGAAATTGATAAAAATAAAATAACGACATTATTCGCAGATGAAATATATGAAAAATATTATGGAATAGATGTTCTTAGTATAAAAGAATTAAGATTTGAGGAGGAGAATAAAAATGACTAATAAAGAATACGCAGATTTACTTTTACCAGGGGTAGAACATACTTGGGAAGAATATGAAAAAATGTATCCAGAAAGAAATTTAGATGAAAAAGCAATTGTTACTAGATATGCACCTAGTCCAACAGGATTACCACATATGGGAAATTTATTTCAAAATTTTATGGCAATGGCTTTTGCTAAACAAACTAATGGAGTTTATTATTTAAGAATAGAGGATACTGATACTTCAAGAACAGTTGAAAATGGTATTCAAAAGATATTAGATGCAATAAGACCATTTGGTATAGATTTTACTGAAGGTGTAATATCTGAAACAGAAGAAAAAGGAATTTATGGACCATATATTCAATCTCATAGAAAAGATATATATCAAGCATACGCCAAAAAATTAATTGAAGAAGAAAAAGCATATGCATCATTCTTATCAAAAGAAGAATTAGATGAAATTAGAGAACAACAATCTAAATCAAAACAAAGATTAGGTATATATGGAAGATATGCTAAAGATAGAAACTTATCAAAGGAAGAAACATTAGAAAGAATTAATAATGGTGAAAGTTATATTATAAGAATTAAATCTCCAGGTTCTTTCTTTAATAAGATAAAAGTAAATGATTTAATCAAGGGTACTATGGAAATGCCAGAAAACGATATAGATGAAGTTATTATCAAAAGTGATGGACTTCCAACATATCATTTCGCACACGCTATAGATGATCATTTGATGCATACAACTCATGTATTTAGAGATGATACTTGGGTTTCATCATTACCAAAACATGTTCAATTATTTGAGATGTTAGGATTTAAACCAGTTAAGTATGCCCATTTAGCGCCACTTACTAAAAATGATAATGGAAAAGTAAGAAAGTTAAGTAAGAGATATGATCCAGAAGCAACTTTAGGATTTTATTCTGAAAATGGTATTCCAAAAGAAGCAATTATGTTATATTTAGCTACTATTACTAATTCTAACTTTGAAGGATGGCTTGATCAAAATCCAAATGGTAAAATTGAAGACTTTACTTTTGATTTTAGAAAATGTTCTTCTTCATCTGGTACACTATTTGATTTACCAAAACTATATAACATATCTAAAAACTATATTAGTAAATTAACTAAAGAAGAAGTATATAATAATACTTTAGAATATGCAAAAGAATATGATGAAGAATTAAAAGAGATATTAGAAAAATACCCAGATTATTCAAAAGATATATTTAATATAGAAAGAGAACAAAAGAAACCAAGAAAAGATTATGAAAAATACTCAGATGTTAAAGGTCAAATTTGGTATATGTATGATGAGTTGTTTGATAAATATGTTTCTGAATATGGATATGATTTTCAATCAGTAACTGATAAAGAAGAAATAAAGAATATTATTAATACATATATTGATAAATATTATGATGAAAATGATGACAAAGATACTTGGTTTAATAAAGTAAAAGAATTAAGTGAAGAGTTAGGTTATGCTGGAAATATGAAAGATTATAAAGAAAATCCAGATAATTATAAAGGTTCGGTAGCGGATGTTTCCACAGTAATAAGAGTAAGTCTTACTACTAGAAGTCAAACACCTGATCTATATGAAATACTTAAGTTATTAGGTAAAGATAGAATAAAAAATAGATTTGATATTGTAAAATAGACAATAAAAGTCTATTTTTTTTCTTTTATTTGTATGTAATTATGGTATACTGATAATAGAGGGTGGTATAAATGAAAGAGATTATATTAAATAAAGCTAAACTTAAAGAAGATGAAATAACAGAAGTATTAGAAAAATCTAGAATAGTACTTAGAAATGATGATGATGAAATAGTATTTACTAGATTTGGTAGAGTTTATTTTTTACCTGGTGGAAAAATAGAAGAAGGGGAGAACCCAGTTGATACTATTAAAAGAGAAGTAATGGAAGAAACTAATATTAATATATTATTAGATGACATTGAACCTTTTTGTGTAGTTAAAAACTATTTAAGAGATTACGAATCGAAAGATGGTACTTTAGTTAATAGATTAGTTACTACTTATTATTTTACTGGTTTTACTTCAGATGATAATATAGAATACTTTAATAATACAAGAGTTGAAAAAGAAGATAATCTTAGAGGATTCTTTATTGATATAGATGAGGGTATTGAATTAATAGGTGATTATAATAAAGAAGATCCAAGAGCAACTTATCTTGCATTAGAAACAATGAAAGTTTTAGAAGAGTATAAAAATATAAATTTAGAGAATGAATAATTCTCTTTTTTTGTTGTAAAAATAGTATCATTATTATATAATAAAGATAGAAAAGAGGTCTTATTATGGAAGAAAAAAAATATACTTTAGATCAAATATATGGAATGGCAAATGACTTTTTAAAAAAATATCCTTTTAATATTTCATGGAGAATTAAACAACATTGTAAGATTATTGAAAAACACTTAAACCCTGATGAAGAAATATTCTATTTATTTCCAGCACAAAAAAATACTAGTTCATTTGATATATCTTCAACAGTAATAATAGTATTTACTAATAAAAGAATTCTAATAGGACAAAAGAAAATACTTTGGGGATATAATTTATTATCTATAACACCTGATATGTTTAATGACTTTGAGGTTTATAAGGGTATGATTTTTGGTAAAATAGATATAGATACTGTTAAAGAAGTAATTAAGTTATCAAATATTGATCCAAAAGCATTAGTAGAAATAGAAACTAATATGTCTGAATACTTATTAAGAGTAAAACCAAATTATGTTCATGAAAAAAAAGAATCATCTAATTAATTTTTTTGAATATTATATTGTAAACAAAAATATTTTTTGTTATAATTAATCACGGACGGACCTATAGCCAAGTGGTAAGGCACGGGACTGCAACTCCCTGATCGTTGGTTCAAATCCGACTAGGTCCTCCAATTGTGATGCAGGTGTAGTACAATGGTTAGTACGAGGCCTTGCCAAGGCTTAGACGAGAGTTCGATTCTCTTCACCTGCTCCATATAAAAGTAACTAGTCTTATGATTAGTTTTTTTTTTGAAATATAACTGAGTTAGGAATCGAGAATAGAACTCTCGCTAAGCTTTGTCAAGTGAGTTTTTAAATTCTATTATATTCTCTTTTATAAAATTCCATCTAATACAAACTATATATCTATCTTTAATGTTTTTGTTACTATCTATGCATCTTTTCTTTGGCCCAATTGTAAGGCAGGCTGAGTGAGGTGAATTATATTCAATTTGCCTTTTTGACAAAATTAAATCATATAAATCATATTTTTTTATCCAAACATAATCTTTTGTTGTTCCACACAATAATACATCTACATCGTAATCAGAATTTCTTCCTTTTATTATAAATCTATCAATCATATCAATTATAATTCTTGTTTTATTAATAAAACAATTAAATTTATTGATATCATTTTGATATATTTTTTTATATTCTTCACTACTCAATATTTTTGAAAAGTCTGTAATACCATTTTCATTTTTTTTATATCCATAATGATAATTAGTATATATTTCAATTAATTTAAATGGAATATTTATTTTTTTCAAATATTCTTTAAAGTCTTGAATTGATTCATGATGTATAGAATTACTATTACCACATTTTAAACTAATGTTTTTTATAATATTTTTATATTTTATAAAGATATCAGTTTTTTGTACCATCCTATTTTTCCATGATATTATTTTTTCATCGCAATCAATCTCATTTTCAAATATGTCTTTTAAAAAGTTTTGAGAATTTTGATCCAGTTCATATAAATATTTGTTATTAAACAATTCAATAAAGTCATATTCATTTTGATATCCATAATTAAATGTCATAGAACTAACACTCCTTTCTTTTATAGTTCTATTATTTATATTCGACTTTATTTTATTGATTTCCCCTATATTTTTTAAAAAAAGAAGTATTTCTACTTCTTATTTTTTACATATTTTAACCAGTATTCATCAAATGTTATATTTTTCTTGTGGATAATAGTTGCGGCTTCTACACCAACATATCTTATGTGCCATCCTTCTGCTTTATAACCAGTTATATCTTCTTTTGATTTTTTATATCTAAATATAAATCCATATTTATATCCATTTTTATCAATCCATTTATATTCAGGATCTCCTTCTTCAATAGTCCATATATTTGCTAAATCAAGTGTAGTGCCAAGTTGATGTTCAGAATGTCCTGCTCTAGCAGCAAATGTATCTGCTTTTTCTTCACCATATTCATTAACATATTCTTCATATAATTCATCTTGATATTCATAATCTCTATAAGCAGATTCAGCATAGAATACTATATCTTCTTTTTTCGCATCATCTACCATTTTTTTGAAATGTTCATATGTTTCTTTTCTAACTTCTTTAACACCATATGCATTATTCGCATATCCATCTTCCATGTTAACTAAATCATTTGGTACATATTCTCTTCCTATATATCTATGTTTATTAACAAGAGCAGTTATAGAGTTAGGTTCTTTTTCTTCATCATTTTCTTCGTATGGTTCATAGTCTAAATTAAGTTCTACTCTTGTAACTATATCATCTAATGAAAGAGTTTTATTTTTCTTTTGAAATTTAACGTATCTATCATAATGGTTAAAATTAAATAAATCTAACGTAATATATTCTTCAAAGTCTTTATCGTATTTCTTTCCAAGCATTTTTGTTATTTCAGTTTTATTCATATTTAATAAAACGAAGTTTATAGTATTATGATTATATCCCAAATCATTTAATGCTGTAATAAAATTAACATTAGTTTTATCTATTATTTTTTTCTTTCTTAATTTTTCCAATATATATTTAGTTTCTTCTGTGGAATAATTACTATCAAAGAATGCATCTATCATTTTTGTATATTTCATATTTTGTAAATAAACAGGTGTGTGCATAATCTTAGTTTTGTTTATTAGTATAATAGGTAATAAGATTAATAAAACTATTACTACTTTCGCAATATTTCTTCTTAATTTATAGTTTGGCTTCTTTCTTTTCAAATTAACACCTCCTATTTTTTTTAATTATAACACATAAATAATAAAATAATTCATATTTTTTAGTAGAGGTGTTATATGAAAAAAATTTATTTATTATTTATCATGCTTTTGTTTATACCAAAAGTTAGTGCGTTGAAATTATCTCCTAACGCGAAGAGTTCAATATTAATGGAAGCTAGTACTGGAGAAATAATATATAGTTATAATGAAAATGAAAAAAGAGCCCCAGCTTCTATGACAAAGATGATGAGTCTTATATTAATAATGGAAGAAATAGAAAAAGGAAATCTAAAATGGAATGAAAAAATTAAAGTAAGTGAAAATGCTGCTTCTATGGGTGGTAGTCAAATATATCTTGAAGCGGGAGAAATTATGAGTGTTCATGATTTAGTAAAAGGAATATCTATGGCTTCTGCGAACGATGCGGTTGTGGCACTTGCAGAAAGAATATCAGGTTCAGAAGAAGAATTTGTTAAAAGAATGAATTCCAAATCAAAAGAATTAGGATTAACTAATACTAATTTTAAAAATGCTACTGGTTTAGATGAAGAAGGCCATTACAGTTCAGCAAAAGATATGGGATTAATTGCTAAAGAATTAGTTAAGCATAAAAAGGTATTAGAGTTTTCAAGTACATATGAAGATTATCTAAGACAAAATACTAATAAAAAGTTTTGGCTGGTTAATACTAATAAGTTAATTAAAACATATCCTGGTATGGATGGGTTAAAAACAGGGTTTACTGAAAATGCATTATATTGTTTAACTGCGACTGCAACAAGGAATAATATGAGATTAATTGGAGTAGTTATGGGTGAAAGTGATAGTAAGACTAGAAATAGCGAAATGAGTGAAATGTTAGATTATGGTTTTAATATGTATAAAGTTAGTAGTTTATTAAAAAAAGGAAAAGTAGTGGGTAAATATATTGATAATAAAAGTTCTAGTATAAGTACAAAAGTAATAACTAGTGAAGATATTAATGTTTTAAATAAAAAGGGTAAGAGTAAAAGAAAGATTACTTATGATATTAAGATAGTAAAAAAGAAACTTCCTATTAAAAAAGGAGATATAGTAGGAAGATTGATTGCTAAAGAAAACGGTAAAAAGATTTTTGAAACTGATGTAGTAACATCTAAAAAAATAAAGAAAGCAAATATAATTGAATTATATCTAAGATATATAGGCGAGTTTATAGGTGGTTATTATATTTTTAATAGTTCTAATTAGAACTATTTTTTTTGATATCTATTGTCGAAACTATTTATGTTTTTATTTAATGGTGTTTAAATAATCTTACAAATAGAGAGGATGAATAAAATGTTGGATGTTAATTTTGAATTTGCATGCGGTATATTGTTTGTCAGGTTAGAAGGAAGAATAAATAGAGATAGTGTTTTATCTATTGAAAACAATTTAAGAGACATAATAAAAAAAGGAGGAATTAAGTATCTAGTCTTTAATGTAGATAAAACTATTATAGAGGAAAGAGTAGATTTGTTTGATGAATGTAATTTACTAATAAAGAATAATAAAGGTGTTATGTATATATGTGGATTAAAAAATAAAATAGAAAGTGTTGTTAGTAGTGGCTGTGGAGTTATTAATAACGAATTAGCCGCGCTAAATAAAATTAGAGTATGTTAACTTTAACAGATGAATTAATTAGTAGTTATGAGAAGTTAGTTTATTCAATTATTAGTAAATATTCAAACGAAAGAAATAAAGATGATTTGTTCCAGGCTGGAATGATGGGTATTATAGATGCCTCTAAAAAATATGATAATAGTTCTAATGTTAAATTTACTTCTTTTGCTTATAAATATATATTAGGAGAAGTACTTAAATATTTAAGAGAAGATAGAAATATAAAAATAAGTAGAGATATTATTAGAGATTATAAAAGAATTAATATTGTTAAAGATCATATATATAAGATGTATGGTCGGCCCACAAATAATAAAGAACTGAGTAAACTATTAAATATGAATGAAGAAAGAATAAACGAAGTTATTAATTATAATGAAAAAGAAGTTAGTATAAATATGATTATTAGTGATGATGAAAAAATATCACTGGAAGATACAATTAGTGATAATAGAAATAATTATTTTGAATTAAATGATGCATTAAAAGAATTAAGTGACTCAGAAAAAAGATTGATATACGAGCGGTATTATGAAAATAAGACTCAAACAGAGATAGCAAAAGAAAAAAATATATCTCAAGTAAAAGTATATAGGTATGAAAGAAAAATATTGGATAAATTAAAAGATAAAATGTCATAATTTTATCTTTTTTTGTTAATACTAAAAATGGTGATTAAAATGAATGCAGAAAAATATAACAAAATTAGAGAAAAGATTATACCAAAACCAAAATTATTTAAAAAATTATTAATATCTTTTTTTATAGGTGGCTCAATTGGTGTAATAGGTGAGTTATTAATACTGCTTTATTCATCTATTGATAGTTTAAGTTATAATGAGAGTTCAAATTTAATGATGATTACTTTAATATTTGTTGCGTCATTTTTAACAGCTATAGGAGTTTTTGATAAATTAGTTACTTTGTTCGGAGCTGGTCTAATAATACCAATAACAGGTTTTGCTCATTCAACTACAAGTAGTGCGATGGAATATAGAAAAGAAGGTTTAGTAAATGGTATTGGTTCTAATATATTTAAATTATCAGGAACTGTAATATTATATGGAGTAGTATCTGCTTATATATTTGGGATAATTAGATATATTATATTTGGAGGTTAACATGACTATTAATTTTGATAATGTGTATTTGAATAATACTTCTGTAGTAGCAGGTCCATTTTTATATGATGGTCCATTAAAAGGAAATTTTGATGATGAATATAAAGATTTTTATGATGGGGAAAACACATATGAAGACTGTGAAATAAAAGAACTAATAAAATCAATTAATATATTAATAAAGAAAGAAAATAATAAAAAAATAGATTTAATGATATCAAGTGACTTAAATAACCAATTAGTAGTATCTAATTTTGCATCTAAAAATTTTGGTATTCCATATTTAGGAGTATATAATGCATGTGCATCTATATGTGAAGAATTAATAATAGCTGGAAGCTTTTTATATAATAAGGATATACATAATATAATTTGTACAACTTCAGGACATAATATGACTTCAGAAAGAACATATAGAAATCCAACTGAGTATGGTGCCTCAAAACCAGAATATTCAACTTTTACTGTTAGTAGTGCTACTTCATGTTTAGTGTCAGATATAAAAAGTAGTATAAAAATTGAATCTGGAACAATAGGAAAAGTATTTGATCTTAATATTAAGGATAGTAATGATATGGGAAGTGCAATGACACCTTCCGCTGTGTTAACTTTATTTGAGCATTTGAAAGATTTGGATAGAAAACCAAATTACTATGATCTTATAATAACAGGAGATTTAGGTAAGTATGGTGAAAAAATGTTTAAAGAATTATATAAGGAAGAATATAATATAGAGTTAGATAATTATATAGACTCAGCTGCCCATATATATAATAAGGAAGATAAGAGAGTATTAGCAGGTGGTTCTGGACCTTCTTGTTTACCTAGCTATGTTTATTCTAAGATTATTCCAGATATGAAATCGAAGAGATTAAAGAGAGTATTACTATTAGCGACAGGTGCTTTACTTAATACAACATCTGTTAATCAAAAAAAGACTATACCTTGTGTATGTCACGCAGTTAGTTTGGAGGTTATATGATATTTATATATTCGTTTTTGTTTTCTGGAATAGTTTGTCTAATAGGAGAAATATTAATTACTCATTTTAAATTGAAACCAGGAGTAGTAACTTCCTTATTTGTTTCAATAGGTGCTTTTTTAGATATTTTTAATATATATGATTGGTTTGTTAGTAAGTGTGGAGCAGGTGCCATGGTAGTAATAACTAGTTTTGGACATTTAATTATGCATGGAGCAATATTAGAGACAAAAAAGACAGGTTTACTTGGCTTATTTAGTGGAATGTTTAGTTTTACAACAGCTGGAATTACATCTACGATAATATTTTCGTTTATTTTTGCATTAATTTTTAAACCTAAAAACTAAAAATTCCTTTATTTTAAAGGCTAAAACGATGTTTTAGTTTTTATTTTGCAAAAAAAATTAAAAAAATGTAAAAAAAGTGTTCTCTTTTTTTAAAAAGTGTGTATAATATAACATGTTCAATTCGAAGTTGAAACACCAATTTTTCATTAAAAATAAACATAATTACATTATTTGACAATTTTTTTAAAAAAATGAAAAAAAAGTGTTGACACTAAAATTTGAATATGATATAGTTAATTTGCGCGTGAGAAATTAACCTTTATATAATAAAGAAAAAAAGCGCAAAATGATCTTTGAAAACTGAGCAAAAAAATGTCAATGATTTTGAGTAGTCAGGAATTTTAAATTTGAAATTTTAATATATTTTTTTAAATATATTTTTTATTGAGAGTTTGAT
>JAGAHP010000011.1 GCA_017627015.1 Bacilli bacterium | reverse complement strand
TATACTTTAAATGATTTAGCACAAATTGGATCACATAATAAAAGAGAGAAAAAAGCATATCAATCTAATCCTGATATAGACTTATCTAAAACAAAAGATAATGTAGAACTTGTTCCACTTAATATGAAATATGTTAAAGGTTTTTATGAAATAACTAAAGAATATAAATTAGAACATGAAGAAAGAATGAAAACTGAAAGAGATGATAGAAAAAGAACTTTTAGACAAATGGTAGATAAATCAAAAAGTGTTGTTGCAGACGAATTAGTTTTCACTGCAACGCACACATTCTTTAATGATATGAGTAAGGAAGAAATAAAAAACTGGGCTGATAGATGTATGGAATTTGTACATTTTGGGTTAGGATATGAAGATAATCAAATATTACATGCAACATTACATATGGATGAAAAAACACCTCATATACATTGTGTAGTAGTACCTCTAGTAAAGAAGTTAGATAAAAGAACAAATACAGAAAGATATACAATATCTAAAAAACAATTTATACATGATAAAGAACACTTGAGTGAGTTACAAGATGAATATTGTGATTACTTAAATATGTGTGGATTTGCTTTAGAAAGAGGAATTAAACATAGTGATAAAGAACATATCAATATGAAAGAATTTAAGAAACTTACTAAATCATTAACAACTGAATTAGATATAAAAGATGATAAACTATCTCAATCAATAAATGAATTAGAAGATAAAATGAAAACAAATAAAACTATTATGTTTGATAAAGAATCAGTTAAAGTTAAGAAGGATACTTTTGAAAGTATGAATAAAGTTGTAGAAGAAGCAAAGAAAGTAAAAGACTTAAAACCTAAATTAGATAATGCATATAAAAACCTAAAAGAGATTACAAATGACTATTCTAGAATGCATAAAGAAAATATGAAATTAGAAGATCAAAATCAAAGTTTAAAAATAGAAAATGCAAACCTTAGATATAAATCATTTCACTTATCTAATACAATTGATACATTAAAAAATGTTATTAATAGAATGGCTAACTTTGTATATCATTTAGTAGCTGATGGATTAATACCTAGACATAAAGAAGATGAATTTAATGATGAATTTGCAGAATTTATAAGTGGTAAAAAGAAGAATAAGGACAAAGACGATAGTCTTGGACTTTAGACTATCTTTCTGACAAGATAGTAACACACTATGATATTGGCAGGGCCAATAACAATGTGTGCCAAGGATAAACCCTTTGGAATCCCGTTTAAGCACCAATACTACAAACTATCGTAAGTAGTAAAGGTGCCTTTTTTATTTCAACACTTAGTTTCATAAAAAAGAAAAAATACTATCGCCACTTTCATTACTTCGTAACAAAACGTGCCACGTATTTTTTGAAAAAACAGCATAAAATCGTGGTATAATTAAAATATAGAGAAAGTAGAAATTTGACATTATGCTGTAAATATGGTATTATTTTAACCAGCAAGCAAAAGACTATAATAGAGACAGTAATGTTATTATACGAAGATTTATAGTGAGCAGGAGATAGTGGAAAACCTGTATTAGTAGTTATAACATGAATATCACTCTATTGTTGTGATTCTGAAATCTTAGTAAGAATCAACGGGGTCTTCCCGTTACAGAAGACGCAATTGTTGGATTGTTGTAAATAGTGGTATAAGAAAGTCAGGGCTTTTTCTATTTATAATAGGAAAAGCTCTTTTATTTTATTATAGATATTGCTTGATAAGAAAGGGATGAAAAAATATGGCAAATTTAAAAAGTTATGATTTTGTCAAAAATGAAGAAGAAGTATTGAAATATTGGAATGAAAATCAATGCTTCGAAAAACTAAGAGAAAAGAATAAAAATGGAAAGAAATATCGTTTCATCGATGGTCCTATCACAGCAAATAATAAAATGGGTGTCCATCATGCATTTGGTAGAAGTCTTAAGGATTGTTTCTTAAGATATAAAGCTATGAATGGATATACATCACATTATCGTAATGGGTTCGATGGACAAGGATTATGGGTTGAAGTAGAAGTTGAAAAAGATTTAGGTTTTAAAAACAAAAAAGATGTTGAGAACTTTGGACTTGAAAACTTCACTAATGCTTGTGTTGATCGTGTTAAAAAGTTTTCAGGAATTATAACTGAACAATCTAAAAGATTAGGTCAATGGATGGATTGGAATAATTCATATTATACTTTAGCTGATAACAATATCACTAGTATATGGTATTTCTTAAAAAAATGTCATGAAAGAGGAATGATAAAAGAAACATACAAACCAATGCCTTGGTGTGTTAGATGTGGTACATCTTTATCAGAACATGAAATGACAGGAAGTTATCATGATGTAACTTGTAAAGCAGTATTCTTTAAACTACCATTTGTAGGTAAAGATTATAAAGCAGTTGTTTGGACAACTACTCCATGGACTTTATGTGCCAATGTTGCTTTAGCAGTTAATCCTGATTTCGAATATGTAGTTGCAGATTTTGATGGAGAAAAATTATTATTATGCAAAGATGTATTTGATAAAAAGTTTAAAGAAAAAGCAAAAGTATTAGAAACTTTAAAAGGAAAAGATTTAGAAGGATTAGAATATGAAACTTGCTTTGAAGAGTTAGATGCTCAAAAAGATGTTAAACATAAAATAGTTCTATGGGATATGGTAGATAATTCAGAAGGTTCTGGAATAGTTCATATAGCTCCTGGATGTGGTGCAGAAGACTTTGAACTTGGAGAATCTTTAGGATTAGATAAAATCATACCAATAGATGAATCAGGTTATATATATGATGGATTTGGCTTCTTATCAGGAATGAATGCAAAAGAAGTTCAAGATAAAGTATTTGAAGAACTAGAAAAAAGAGGAAAACTATTCTTTACTCATGATTATAAACATGCATATCCATATTGTTGGAGATGTAAAGAAGATATAATGTTTAGACTTGTTAAAGAATGGGCAATCGATGTTGATCCAGTAAGAGAAAAATTAATAGAAAATGCTAAGAAAGTTAAATATACACCAGAATATCAAGAAAAGAGAATGTTAGATTGGTTAACTAATATGGGTTCTTGGAATATATCAAGAAGAAGATATTATGGATTACCTTTACCATTCTATAATTGTGAATGTGGTCATTTAACTGTTGTAGGTTCTAAAGAAGAATTAAGAGAATTAGCAGTTAATCCAGAAGTGGTTGATAACTTACAAGAATTACATAGACCATTCATAGATGAAGTTATAATAAAATGTCCTAACTGTGGTAAAGAAGTTGAAAGAGTTCCACAAGTTGGAGATGTTTGGCTAGATGCTGGAATAGTTCCTTATTCAACTTTAAAATATTTTGAAGATAAAGAATATTGGAAAGAATACTTCCCAGCCGAATTAGTTGTAGAAGCTACTGAACAAATAAGATTATGGTTCTATTCAATGTTATTTATGTCTACTGTCTTAGAAGATAGAATACCTTATGAACAGTTAGGTACTTATGGAATGGTAGTTAAAGAAGATGGATCTAAATTTAGTAAATCTAATAAGAATGATTTAACATTTGATGATGTAGTTAATCTACATGGTGCAGATGCAATAAGATATAACTATCTTGGAACAAATCGTGTTAATGATATAAGATTTGGATTTAAGATGATGGAAGAAGCAAAAAGAAAACTTATGAACTTCTATAACATAGCTTCATTCTTCGATTTATACTATGACATAGATAAACCAGACTTAACTAAAAAATATAATGTTTATAGTGTAAGTGATAAATGGTTAGATAATAGAACAAGTAAGTTTGTTAAAGAAGCAACAGAGTTCTATGAAAATCATGAACCAAATAATGTTTGTAAATTATTTGATGAATATGTTGATGAAGTATCTAATTGGTACATAAAAGTAAATAGAAAAAAATTCTGGAAGAGTGAAATGAATGATGAAAAATATTCAGCATATCAATCACTATATAATGCACTAAAAACAATGCTTCAAGTAATGGCTCCAATAATACCTTATATGACAGATTATGTATGGATAAATTTAGTAACTAAGGTTGAACCTAATGAAGCTATGTCAGTACATTTATCAGAATTTCCAAAAGCAAGTTCTTATGAACAAAAATTATTAGATGAAACAGATCAAATTCGAAATATAGTTACTATGGCTTTAAGAATAAAGAATGAAAATAATTTAAAATTAACTCAACCATTAAGAAAACTATATTTATGTGGATTTAAACATATATCTTTAGATGAGTATGATCAAATATTAAGAGATGAACTTAATGTTAAAGATATAGAATATTTAGATAATAAAGATTCATTATGTACTCCATATTTAACTTTAGATTTCAAAGTTGCTGGTATGACTTATAAAGAAAAAGTAAATCATGTTAAAGATTTATTATTAAATCTTAATGCTGAAGAAATGAAAGAACTTTATAATAAATATAGCAATAATGAAGAAATGGTATTAGATGATATGAAACTAGTACATGATACATTAAAAGTTGAATATAAGTATAATGAAGGAATCAAAGTTGCAGAAGAAAATGATAAATTAGTTGCACTTGATATAACTATAGATGATAAATTATATGAAGAATTTATGTATAGAAAATTATTAAGACAGTGCCAAGTTGCAAGAAAAGAAGCAAACTATGATGTTGTTGATAGAATAAAACTATCAGTTATAGCTGAAGATGAAGAAGTTAATAATATGCTTAATAATTATCAAACACAAATAGCAACTGAAACTTTATCTACTTTATCATTTGATAAACTTGATAATCCAGATTATGAAAAAGAATTTGAATTGTTAGATTATAAAGTTTTATTACAATTAAAAAAATAAAGGAGTGGTATTATGATAGTAAATAGTTTTGATGATAAATCCCCATCAAAAATAAATCCTAGACCAAAGGAAAATAGATTAAAATGTGATGCATGTATAGTTACATTTTCAAATATTATTTTGGATTATGTTTTAAAGAACTATGATGTAGAACAATGTTCATCATTTAAAATGGTTACAGGAACATTTCCGATTTATAAAATAAATTATAATGGTAAAGTATTTGCATTTTATCAAACATTTTTAGGAGCTCCTGCATCAGTAGGAATACTTGAAGATGTTACAGAAGTTATTGATACTGAGAAATTTGTTGTATTTAGTGGATCTGGTTGCTTGGATAAAAATATAGCACATGGTAAGATAATGATACCTACCGAAAGCTATAGAGATGAAGGAACAAGTTATCATTATAAAGAAGCATCAGATTATATTACAAATACAAACTCAAATAAAGTAGCAGAGTTTATGGAATATAAAAAGTTACCATATGTTTTAGGAAAAAATTGGACAACTGATTCTTTCTATCGTGAAACTGAAAACAATTTAGCAAAAAGAAAAGCTGATGGTTGTATATCAGTTGAAATGGAATGCTCAGCAATGCAAGCAGTATGTGATTTCAGAGGATTACAATTATACTATTTCTTAACTAGTGGAGATTTGCTAGATTCTCCAGAATGGGATCAAAGACATGCTGAAGGAGAATATGCTGGAACTCAACATGATACTAGACACTTTGATATAGCTATAGAACTTGCTGAATATATATCACAAAATTAGTAGGTAGAAATACCTGCTTTTTCTTTATAAAAATATCACAGCACTTTTAAGGTGACGGAAAAAAGCCTGTCCACGTTGATTAAACAATCAATATATGGTATAATTTCCTTGGAAACAAAAGATAAAATGTATGATGACTTTGTCCACATTTTGTCCACATTGAACAAATTATTAGTAATATTTATAATACAAATAATACTGATAATAATATGTACTAAATGCCCATAAAATAAGGCAAAAAGCCATAATACTATATGTACCAAATATAGTGAAAATATGCTCAAAAAGGGAGCATGTGGATCTGGCAAAAAATATAAACAATGCTGTGGAAAATAAGAACAGATAGAAAACTATCTGTTTTTTTATGTTATAATCATAATATGAGGTGATTGTATGAAAAAAATGATAACTACCCATGAATTAGCCCAGGTATTAAAACTATGCGATAAATACTTAATTGATAGATATCATACTAGCATAGATCAAATAATGGAATTGAATATAGATAATAAAGGTGAATATATATTGATATTATTACAAGCAGATAAAGAAATAAATAATTTTTTAGAGAAATACAATCTTTTTGACATTATTTATGAAATGTTAGATGAATATTCAAAAAAGAAAATCTTTACTATTTCAGATGAAACGCTAAGATTATCAACTAAAAGACCAAATGATTTAACTGAAACTGAGTATAGAATAACAGAAGATAGACTTAATAAAATATTTAAATCATTGGAACATAATATGGAATTGTATGATAGACTATATAGAGATAAAATATGGATTATAGATAGTAGCATTGGAAGATCAGAAAAAATATCCATTTCTCCTACAAGATTTTTTCATTTAATGGGATTAGATGAGAAGGACTTTAAAGATGAAGAATCTATGAGAGTTTTTGAAAGTATATTTCCTGAAGATGATAGTATTAGATCATTAATGAGAGATAGAAAAGATTTATTTAAAGTATTAGAAAAGATGTTGCAAAGAGAAACTTCAATAAAAGAGTCAATATTAGATGGAACATTAAAACCAGTAATTAATCCAAAAAAACTAGAAATGAAAGCATATTCATTTGAAAGAATTGGAATTATAGAGCATTCAAGTGGTATGATTTTTTATGATAAAGAATTGGCACAACGATTAGGACATAATACAAGACTCCAAACTGACTTAATATTACTTAGTAATTTTATAAGAAAATATAATCTTGAATTTATATTTTCTATGTATAAAAGATATAAACATACCCCTAAGGCTAAAGATGCCGAAAGTTTAATTATTCCTCAAAGGGGGTATGAAAACTCTGAATTTATCGAAGGACAACAAGTATCAATAAGTGAGTCAGCCAGAAGATATTCGGCAAAGGACTTTGAATATAATATACGCGAAGAATCCGAAAGTGAAGAACCTTTATTAGATCCAGAAGAATATATTGTATTTAGTGATGAGGACAAGGCTAGGATGGCAAATTCAATTATAACAGGTTTACCATCACTTGATTCAGATCATTTGAGAGAACTATATGAGATGCTAAAAAAGGGAATAGAGGAAAGAAAAAATATAAGAAATAATAAATAGAGGTATGAGTATGACTAAAAACAATATAAGAGAAAAACTAATGATGATGAGAAACCCAGATAACGAAGTGAAAGTGGATTATTTATTGAAAATACTTGGTAAAATAAGTGATGATGAATTAGATAAAAAATTATCTGAAAAGAGTCTATCTGAAGACAATATAGATAAATTTATAGATCTTTTAATTAAAAACACTGCAGTTCCAGAAAATAGTACTAAACAATTTATAGGTGTTAATGACTGGTTTTGTTATGGAAGAACAGGTGATACTATTCATTTACATATAATTCCACCAGATTTAAGAGGTACAAAAGATGAACTAGGAGATGAAGCCTTTTATAATCTTTTTAAAGAATTATTAGAAGACTTTTTATCAAGAATGCAAGGTGTTTTTGAAGAAGATACAACAGTTAATACATTATTTGCGGTATCACCAATTTTTTATAATCAAAACATTTCTTGGGCTTTTGAGAGTTTAGGGTTTGATAAAATAATTGAGGTAGATCCAAATAATAAAGAAGATAATATGACTGATGAACAAAAAGAACACTTTATAAATATGTTTAATAAAGGAGAAAAAAAGAAAAAAGTATTTTATACTCAAATGCCTAGAGAAAGGTTACTAGAAACAGAATATCATCAAATTCCAGACGGAAATAATAAAGTTATAAGCAAAAACAAATAGGAAACTATTTGCATATTCTTTATATAATATAGTTAAAGAATTACCTTAGAAAAATGTTTTGAATAAAAACTATAAATTATTAAAAATTATTAGAAATGCTATAAAGCGTTTCTTTTTTTTGACAAAATATGATATAATTTTTAAAGGTGAATAAGATATGGATATTAAAGAAGTAGAGAATAAAATAGAAGAGTTATCATCTAAGATAGATACAATATGGAGGTTACTTTGACATAGATAATAAAAAAGTCAAAGTAATAGAACTAGAAAAAGAAACTACAGATCCTAATTTTTGGAATAGAGAAGATTCATCGGATATTTTAAAATTGATAGGTGATTATAAGAAAGAAATTGATTCTATAGAAAAATTAAAAGAAGAATTAGCTTCTTTTAAAGAATTTATAGAGTTAGATCCATCAATAATATCAGATATATCATTTGATAATATAGAAAACAATATAAATGAATTAGAATTAGAAACAAAATTATCTGGTAAATATGATAAAAACAACGCAATATTAGAATTACATTCTGGTGCAGGTGGAACGGAAGCTTGTGATTGGGTTTCAATGCTTCTTAGAATGTACGAAAGATGGTGTGAAAGACATAATTACAAGTATGAAGTTTTAGATGAATTACCTGGTGAAGAAGCAGGAATAAAAAAAGTGTCATTATTAATAAAAGGACTAAATGCCTATGGATATTTAAAATGTGAAAGAGGAGTCCATAGATTAGTTAGAATTTCACCATTTGATTCAAATAAAAGAAGACATACATCGTTTGCATCAGTAGAAGTTACACCTGAAGTAGATGAAAGTACAAATATAGAAATAAAAGATGAAGATATTAGAATAGATGTATATAGATCGACAGGTGCGGGTGGGCAAGGAGTTAATACAACTGATTCAGCAGTACGTATTACACATTTACCTACTAATATAGTTGTAACCTGTCAAAATGAAAGAAGCCAATTAAAGAATAAGGAACTTGCTATGAAGGTTTTAAAAGCTAAATTGATTGCATTAGAAGAACAAAAAAGGCAACAAGAAAAAGATAAGCAACTTGGTACACAAAGTGATATAAACTTTGGTTCACAAATAAGAAGTTATGTAATGCATCCATATTCAATGGTTAAAGACCATAGAACAAACTATGAAATCGGTGATGTTAATAAAGTAATGGATGGTTATATAGATGATTTTATAGAAGAATATTTAAGAAAGGGTGTTGAATAATGTTTTTTAGGAAAAAGATTAATTCAGATAATATTTTAAATAAAATAGAGAATAAAAATCTATTGAAGAGATATTTATTATTAATTCTCGGATTATTATTATATTCAATTACTTATAATGCATTTTTTGTTAAGAATAACTTAATATTCGGTGGTTCGAGTTCAGTAGCAACAATATTTAAAGATTTTGTATCTCCACCAATTACAATATTATTTATATCGGTAATAGCTTTACTTCTTAGTTTCATTTTTTTAGGAAAAAAAGAAGCAGCAAATACAGTTGTTGGATCATTTTTATTCCCATTATTTGTAACATTTACATCAGGTGTTAGTTTGCCGATACCAAAAGATGACATGATGCTTGTAGCAATTTGTGGTGCTGTATTAATAGGACTTGCAAATGGTATTATGGGAAGAAGTGGACTTGGTTCTGGTGGTATAGATTCAATTGTTCATATTCTAGAGAAGAAATTAAAAATATCGTCAGGAAAAGCATTTATGTTCTTTAATGGACTTGTTGTTATGGCTGGTGGATTTAGATTTGGATGGAGAGTTTTATTATATGCGCTTATAATTTTATATATAATAAGTATCGTTCAAGATAGGGTTGTAATGTCTATATCTATGAATAAAACATTCTTTATTGTTACTTCTAAAGTTGATGAAGTAAAAGATTATATATTAACTAATTTATCAAGAGGTGTTACTACATTAACAGCTCATGGTGGATTTAGTGAACATAAACAAGAAGTTATAATGGCTGTAATACCAACAGTAGAGTATTTTAAAGCAAAAGAAGGTATATTGGAGATAGATCCAAATGCGTTCTTTACAATAACTGATTCATATCAAGTATATGGTCAAGATTCACATAGAAAAAAGAGAGAGGAGATTGAAGATTAATGGAATTTATAAAAATGACAGATGTTGAAAAAGTATATAAAACTGGTGTTACTGCTATATGTGGACTTAATCTTAAAATTAAAAAAGGTGACTTTGTCTTCATTATTGGTGCATCTGGTTCAGGTAAATCAACACTTATAAAAATGTTATATAGAGAAGAAAAGCCAACTAAAGGTGAAATATTAATTGGTGGAGTTAATGTAGGTAAACTTAGAAATAGAAAGGTATATAAATTAAGAAGAAAACTAGGAATAGTATTCCAAGACTTCAAATTATTACCTAAATTAACTGTATACGAAAATGTTGCGTTTGCATTAGAAATGTATGGTTATCCAAAATCAGAAATAAGAGAAAAAACTATGAAGGCAATAGAACTTGTTGGATTAAAAGATAAAGTAAAAGATTATCCTAATGAATTATCTGGTGGACAAGTTCAAAGAGTTGCGATTGCAAGAGCAATAGTTAATTCACCTAAGTTACTTATATGTGATGAACCTACTGGTAACTTAGATCCAGATATATCAATGGAAATAATGAAAGTGTTAGAAGTAATTAATAATTTGGGAACAACAGTAATAGTTGTTACACATGATAGAGATATAGTAAATAGAATGAAGAAGAGAGTAATTACAATAGATCAAGGTAGAGTTAAAAAAGATTACGAGAAAGGAACTTACGATAAAAATGAAGATAATTAGAATTTTAGGTAGAAATATCAGGGATGGTTTTAAAAATGTATTTAGAAATTTAAGTCTATCAATTGCATCTATATCATGTATTACTGTAACACTTATCATAGTAGCGGCTTCAATAGTAGGTTCATGGAACGTAGAAAATTTTACAGATTTAATTAGAGATGATTTTACTATAGTTGCGTTTATTAATAATAAAACAAGTCAGGAAGATGAAGAAAAAATAAAGTCTCAAATAGAAAAAATTAAAAATGTTGAGTCAATTGAATTTATATCTAAGAAAGATATAATGGAAGAAATGAAACAAAGTAGTGATACTTTAAATACTGTTATGTCGTCTTGGGGTGAATCAGAAAATCCTCTAGATGATACATATCAAATAAGAGTTAAAAATGAAGAAAAAATTAATAAAACAGCAGAAAAAATAAAGAAGATAGAAAATATTGATAAAGTATCTTATGGTGAAGGTATGGTAGATTCAATGATTTCAATCTTTAAAATTGTTAAGAATATACTAATTGTTATAGTTATAGCGTTAGTTGTAGTAACTGCATTCTTAATAGTTAATACAATTAAAATAACAATATTTAGTAGACAAGAAGAAATAGAAATAAAGAGATTAGTAGGAGCATCAAATATTTCTATTAAACAACCATTTGTTATAGAAGGTTTAATTATAGGAATGCTAGGATCAATTATTCCAATGATAGTAACAATATATGGATATTCATATCTATATGATAAAACGGGTGGAAAGATGTTCTCTCAATTTATTAAGTTAGTTAAACCTTTCCCATTCTCAATCTATGTTTCACTTATTTTATTGGCAATAGGTGTATTAGTTGGTATGTACGGTAGTAATAGAGCAGTAAGGAAGTACTTAAAGATATAATGAAAAAAATATCAGTATTACTATTATGTTTAATAGTACTATTAATAATACCAATGAATGCCAATGCCAAAACTTTAAAAGATTTTAAAAATGAGTTGCAAGCAGCGCAAGAAGCATTAGATAATAATCAATCAAAAATACATGCAACTCAAGAAGAAATAGATGCAGCAGAAACAAGAGTAGATGAAATTCATTCTGAGATGTCTGATATCGATGATGAAATGATTGAAATTAATAATAAAATTGCTCAATTAAATACAAAGATAGCTGAAAAAGATGGGCAAATAAAAGATTTAATGAAGTATTATCAATTTTCTAATGGAGAATCAGCATATTTAGAGTATTTATTTAAAGCAAGTTCAATTACAGATTTTATTTATAGAGTATCAGTTACTGAACAATTATCAAAATATAATGATAGTCTTGTTAAGGAAATGCACGCTATGATTGAGGAAAATAATAAAAATATTGCTGATTTACAAGCAAAAGAAAAAGAACTAAAAGTATTACAAAAAGAATTAGGAGAAAAATTAGTTATTCTAGGTAGTCAAATGGATACACTTGCAGATGATGCGGTTGAATTAAAAGATGAATTAGCAGCAGCAAGAGCAACTGTAGAACAATATGAAAGCCTAGGATGTAATGATAATGATGATGTATCTGAATGTGCTAGAGGTTTATTACCAGCTGGTACTAAGTTCTGGAGACCTATGAATTTAGGTTATGTAACTGCGCCATATGGATATAGTGATGTTTATGGATCTAGTTGGCACTCTGGAATGGATATGTCTACATATTCATCTGATCCAGGTAATATATATGCCATATCTGATGGTAGAGTAGCCTTTGCAGATTATAATGGAAGTATGGGTAATGTTGTTATGATTCATCATAATATTAATGGTAATCCTTATACATCAATATATATGCATTTAAGTGAAATATATGTTGGTTCAGGTCAATTAGTTACAAAAGATACTGTCGTAGGTAAAATGGGTGAAACAGGAGCGGCGTATGGTGCTCACTTACACTTAAGTTTAATTACATGTCTTATTTATGATGGTGAATGTTTTAATTATAGAAATTATACAGTTAATGCCAATGATTATATTAATTTCCCATCATCTTTATATGCTGATTGGACTGATAGAACAAGTTATTATCAATAAAAATGTGGTTTTAAATAATCACGTTTTTTTTATAAAAATTTTGAGTACGTTATATATTTATATTAGAATTTATGTTATAATTTTATAGTACAGGAGATATGTATGAAAAGAGTAAAAAAATTAATAATTTTATTAGTAGTTGCTTTTTTATTAACAGGATGTGCAGTTGAGTATGATTTAACAATTAATCCTGATGGAACGGTTAATGAAAAGGTAGTTGCGGAAGAAATTACTAATAGAATGAAATCAAAAACTGGAATAAATGAGAAACAGTCTGTAAAATATCTATATCAGATGTTTAAAAGAAAAAAACTTAATACTTTCTTGTCTCAAAAAAAAGATGGTGAAAAGACTGTTGCGACTGTAACTGGATCACATAAATCTGTTAAAGCATATACTGAAAACTTTGAATCAGATATAGTTCCAGAAGCTAGTTATACAGAAAAAGATGGAATAGTAACTCTAACTTTAAAACAAGAAGATGTTCTATCATCTAATACAAGTACTGGCTATGTTTATGATAAAATTACAGTTAATATTAAAGTGCCTTATAAAGTGGTTGATAATAATGCTGATGCAGTTAGAAGAACTTTATACACATGGCATATAGATAAAGATAAAAAAGTTAAAACAATCAAAATATCTTATAATAAAAATGAACTATTAAATACTAAAACTTTTACTTTTGGAAGTATAAAATTCAATGTTAGATATGAATTTTTAACAATTGGTAGTATAATATTTATTGTTGCTGTTATAGCACTATTTGTATATATAAATAATAAAAAGAATAATAAGGTATAGGAGGTAAATATGAATTTTACTACAATTATGACTATTGCTAAAAAAATAGTAGATGTATGTTTTGTATGGGTAATTATATATTACGTTTTAAAAAATATAAGAAGAAATGTTAAATTATCTATGTTAATTAAAGGTATAATAGTAGTAGTTGCTATTAAATTAATAAGTGATTATTTTGGATTAGTAACTATAGGTTTACTATTTGAGTATGTAATTACTTGGGGACCGCTTGCTATTATAATTATTTTCCAACCAGAAATAAGAACAGCATTAGAACAATTAGGAAAGACTAGGTTAATAGGAAGACATAAAACATTAACTGTTACAGAAAGAGAAAGATTAGTATCAGAGTTAGGTATTGCATTAGATTATCTAAGAAAAAATAGAATTGGTGCATTAATCGTATTTGAAAGAGATACTAGTTTATTAAACTATATAGAAAAAGCAAAGAAGATTTATGCAGAAATTTCTAATGAATTATTATGTGCAATATTCTTCCCAGATAATCCACTTCATGATGGTGGAGTAATTATTCAAGGTGATAAGATTACTTGTGCTGGAGCTGTATTCCCAACTACTATGGATATGAAATTCAGTAAAAGATTAGGAACAAGACATAGAGCAGCAATAGGTATAAGTGAAGAAAGTGATGCTATAGCTATTGTTGTTTCTGAAGAAACAGGAAGAGTATCTGTAGCTATTGGTGGTAAATTAAATTATAACTTATCGGTAGATGAAGTTAAATTAATGATTCTAGATGAATTAATGCCAAAATCTGAAGCATTTATTATAGAAAATGATGAAGAGGAGGATGACATAGATGAAATTAATTAAGGGTATATATAAATTTTTTGATAAAAAGATAATTGTACCAATAACAAAGTTATTTGTTAATATAGGTGGAGCGTTAAAAAAAGTATATCAACCACTTGAAACACTAGCTAAAACAAAAAGTAGTACAATTATAATTGCTTTAATAATAGCTTTAGCAATATTTATATTTGTTGATGGAAGAAGTACTACTCTATTAGAAACTAATGCAAAGGTACTTTATAATCAACCAGTTTCTGCTACTTATAATGATGAAGAATATGTTGTTGAAGGATTACCTGAAACAGTAGATATTACTATGATTGGTACAAAAGCTAACCTTTATTTAGCAAAACAATTAGCTAATCAAGTTATAACAGTTGATTTAAGTGATTTAAAAGTAGGAACACATCAAGTAGAATTAAAATATAAACAACCTATATCAAATGTTGAATACAAATTAGATCCTTCATCAGTAAGGGTTACTATAAAGAATAAACAATCTATAACAAAAGAATTAACAGAAGAAATAGTTAATTTAGATAAGTTAGATACAAAATATTCAGTAAATGATATTCAATTAATTAACTCAGTAGTTAATAAGAAAAAATCTAAAAAGAATGAAACTGAAGAAGTTATAGAAGAAAATGAAATAAATTCAGTTGTTGTTAAAGGCTCAGAAGAAAAAATAAAAGAAGTTTCAATAGTTAAAGCTTTAATTAATATATCTGATTTAAGTAATGACTTAAAAACTGGACCTAATAAAATTCAAAATGTACCTTTAGTTGCGTATGATAAGAATGGTGAAATACTTGATGTAGAGTTAGTTCCATCTAAAGTAGATGCTAAAATTAATCTAGAATCTAATAGTAAAGAAGTACCAATAGAGGTAGTTCCTAAGGGATTAGATAATATTGTATTTGGTAAAGCAATTGCGTCAATTGAAACTAATATAAATAAAGTGTCTATATATGGATCAAATGATGTATTAGATGCTATTAATAAGTTAACTGTTGATATTGATGTAACAGATTTAAAAGATAATAAAACATATACAAAAACTATCAAAGTACCAAAAGGTGTTAGAGAAATATCTAATAAGACAGTTACTATAAATGTTAAATTAGGTGATGAATCATCAACTGAACTATCAGGTGTTAAATTAAGTTATAAGAATTTAAATCCAGATTATGTTGTTCAAGTTACACAAGATAGTACAACAGAAATACCTGTAATACTTAAAGGTGTTGAATCTGTTATCAAAGAAATAAGTGCGACTGATATAAACGCGTATGTTGACTTAAAAGGATTAGATGCAGGAGAACATACTGTTGATGTATATGTTACTGGATCAGATAATAAAGTTATCTATAAGCCAAAAGTAACTAGTGTTAAGATTATAATAATAAAGAAATAGATATAAATCTATTTCTTTTTTTTGCATAAAAAAAATTCCAATTTGGAATTATTTATTTTTCTTTTTACAATATTTTTTATTAACTAATTTAACCTTTTTACCTATTTTAGTTACGAACTTTTTTCTAACTCCATCAGGTAAGTTTGCTTTAACAACTTTCATACTATCCCTCCGTTTGCAATATAATTATACCTTTTTTGTAAATTTATATCAAGTATATTGCTATATTTATTGACATTCTTAACAAAATTTAGTAAAATCTATCTTGGTACATTTAAAAACCCCACATAAGAAATTAACCATGGGAAAGTTGATTTCATAAAGAAAGGGAGAAAAACAATGAACACATTTATGGCTAAAAAGTCAGATGTTAAGCGTGAATGGTTTGTTATTGATGCTGAAGGTAAGACTTTAGGTCGTGTAGCATCAAAAGCAGCACACATTTTACGTGGAAAACACAAAGCAATTTTCACACCTCATGTTGATTGTGGAGATTATGTTATCATAATTAATGCAGATAAAGTTAATTTAACTGGAAACAAACTTGATGATAAAATGTATTATAATCATAGTGGATATCCAGGAGGATTAAGAGAAAGAACTGCTAGAGTAATGAGAGAAAAATATCCAGAAGAAATGCTTGAAAGAGCTGTTAAGGGAATGCTTCCAAAAGGAAGATTAGGAAGAGCTATGGGAAAGAAACTTTTCGTTTATAGAGGTTCTGAACATAAACATCAAGCTCAACAACCTAAGAATTTAGAGTTTTAAGGAGGAAATAATTGATGGCAAATAAAGTTTATCAAGGTACAGGACATCGTAAATCTTCTATTGCTAAAGTAACTATGGTTTCTGGTAAAGGAACAATTACTGTAAATGGAAGAGATGTTAATGAATATTTCCCATTTCCAACATTGGTTATGGATTTAAAACAACCATTAACTTATACTAATACAGAAGATAAATTTGATGTAGAAGTTGTAGTTAAAGGTGGAGGTTTCTCTGGACAAGCAGGAGCAATTCGTTTAGGAATTACAAAAGCATTACTTGAATATGATAAAAATACTGATCCTACTTCTGATTCATCTTTCAGAAAGATTCTAAAAGCTAAAGGTATGATTACAAGAGATTCTAGAATTAAAGAAAGAAAGAAACCAGGATTAAAGAAAGCAAGAAAAGCACCACAATTCTCAAAGAGATAAAATTGTTTACGAAAAAAGCAAGATTACTTGCTTTTTTTATTTATTTAGATTAAAATATAACACGCAGAAAAGGGTTGGTAGAATGCCATATTTATTTTCAAGTAACGATGAAAAAATAGATACTACAAATTTTACTTATTATAGATCAGGTAATTTTTCTGATGTATATAAATCAGGTGATATTTTATTAAAAATATACAAAGAAAGTACTACTTACAAATATTATATGTCTAGAAGATTGTTTCTTTTATTAAAGAAATATAATATACCTAATCTAGTAAAATTAATTGATTATTACCATAATTACTGTGGAAAAGTAGATAAGTTTTTGCCAATGGATGCTTATACTATGGAATTTGTTAAGGACAAGAAAATTCTTTTAACAGAAATGAGTTTGGAATATATAGATAAAGTAGTAGATATGTTAGAAGAAACACTAGAAGAGTTATCTAAAAATCATATATTAATAGAGGATTCACATGAAGGTAATATATTGTTTACTGAGAATGGTGTTACTATGCTAGATCCAGACCAATATTTACATGCTAATATACTAACTAGAAATTTTATTTATCAATTAAATAAAGAAAAAATAATAAAAGCAATGAATGATACAATTAATACAGAAATATGTAATGAAGGATATAGAGGATTTATTAGTTATATTTATCCTACTATAAGAGGTTCATTAACAAAAGATATTAAAACATACCTTAAAGAAACAAAGGTAAAAGAGTCTATAAAGAAAGATATTTTAAAACTAAAAAAATAATTATAATTTTAATATAAAAGCATTTAAAAAAAATGCTTTTTTTGATACAATAATATATGACATTAATGAGTAAGTAGGTGATGGTATGGGCAAGATAATTTCACTTGTAAATCAAAAAGGTGGAGTAGGTAAAACTACTACCAGTATAAATTTAGCGGCATCATTAGGATTACTAAATAAAAAGGTATTACTTGTTGATTTGGATCCACAAGGAAATTCTACTACTGGTGTAGGAGTAGAAAAGGGTGCTTTAAAAGCTAGTATATATGATGCATTAAATAAATCAAAAGAAACAAATGAAGTTATAAAGAAAACCAAATTTAAAAATTTAGATTTAATGCCTGCGAATATTAACTTAGCAGGTCTAGATATAGAATTTATTAATATGCAAAAGGAAGATCCAACATTTGTAAAAGGAGCTCAATTAAAAAGAGTATTAGAATCAGTAAAAGATAATTATGATTACATATTAATAGATTGTCCACCTAGTTTAGGAATATTAACAACTAATGCATTAACAGCTAGTGATTCTATTATTATTCCGGTTCAATGTGAGTTCTTTGCACTTGAAGGAATAATGCAACTTCTTAATACTATTAGATTAGCTAGAAAGAAGTTAAATCCTACTCTAGAAATAGAAGGTGTAGTACTTACTATGTTAGATTCTAGAACTATATTAGGACTAGATGTTGTAGAAAATATAAGAAGTTTCTTTAAAGAAAAGGTATATGATACAATAATACCAAGATTAATAGTACTTGCTGAAGCACCATCACATGGTAAGCCAATAGCAAACTATAACTCAAAAAGTAAAGGTACTCAAGCGTACATTAACTTAGCAAAGGAGGTTATTGAGAGAAATGCAGGAGAAAAGGAAAGCGTTAGGTAGAGGGTTAGAACAATTATTTAGTGATGATATTACTAGTTTTGATGAAATTGAAGAAACTATAGTAGATGAAGCTAAAAAAAATAAGGAAGTTGTAGATTTACCATTAAGTGAATTAAGACCAAATCCTTATCAACCTAGAAAAATTTTTGATGATGAAGCGTTAAATGAATTAGCAGCTTCTATTAAAGCTAATGGTGTATTTCAACCAATAATAGTTAAAAAGACAATTAAGGGTTACGATATAGTAGCTGGTGAAAGAAGATACAGAGCTTCTAAAAAAGCAGGATTAACTACTATACCTGCTATCGTAAAAGATTTTACTGACGAAGAAATGATGAATATAGCATTACTTGAAAATCTACAAAGAGAAGATTTAACTGCTATTGAAGAAGCTAATGCATATAAAGTTATGATAGAAAGTTCAAATATAACTCAAGAAGAATTAGCTAATAGAGTTGGAAAAAGTAGAAGTCATATAACTAATATATTAGGTTTATTAAAATTACCAAAGAGTGTTCAAGATATGATTTTATATAATAAAATCAGTATGGGTCATGCAAGAGTACTTAGTAAATTAGAAGATAAAGACCAAGTAGAAGAATTAGCGGAAAAAGTAATAAAAGAAGACTTAACTGTTAGAGAATTAGAATCACTATCAAATAAAGAAGATTTAAAAAGAAGCACTCCAATAAATAGAGTTAAAAAAGAAAATGAATATAGTTCTGTAGAACATATGTTAAAAGAAAAACTAGGAACAAAAGTAAAGATTAATAACAATAAAATTACAATTGGTTTTTCAAATGTTCAAGATTTAAATAGAATATTAGAAATAATGAATTTTGATATAGATGAATAGGTGATTTTATGAATGAAAGTTATAAACTAGGTAGTAAAGTTGTTATGAAAAAAGAACATCCTTGTGGATCAAATGAATGGGAAATAACAAGAGTAGGTGTTGATATCAAAATTAAATGTTTAAATTGTGGTAGAACAATTATGTTACCTAGAGTTGAATTTAATAAAAAATTGAAAAAAGTATTGGAGGATTAATATGGATGAAGTAAAAAAGAAAAGGGGCTTACATCCGGTTTGGTTTTTTGCACTTTTAAGTTTGATAACTATAGTAATTAGTTTTATATTATCATTACTTAATTTACAAGGAACAGAATATAGTGTTAGTCAATCAGGAAAAATAACAACAACTATATTAACTGTTAGATCAGTTATTAGTTCCTCAGGAATGAAATTCCTATTTGGTGATGCGGTTAATAATTTACTTAACTTTATTCCGTTTGGAACAATTATACTTGGATTATTAGGTATTGGATTAGCTATTAAAACAGGATTATTAAAAGAAGTATTTTCGTATTTATCAAAAAAAGTACCTAGAAGTGTTATGTTCTTTGTATTCTCACTTATGTGTATTGTTATGGGATTCTCACAAGATTTAGCTTTTGTTGTTATGATTCCTATTTCAATTGCGTTATTTACTGAATATAAAAGAAGTCAAGTTGTAGGTATGACAATGGCATTTGTATCTGTTGCGGCAGGTGCGAATATAAATTTATTTATAACATCACTAGATTATAGTTTGATTGAAATAGCTAAAAATTCAGTTAAAATGATTGATTCAGATTATACATATGGATATAGTGGAAACTTATATTTAATAGTAGTTTCTTCACTATTACTAGCGTTATTAATAACTATTTTAACTGAAATATTATCTAGAAAAAGACCAGTTAGAATAGAAGAAGATGATGAAGTTCTAGATCGTAAATTAGTTAAAAAAGGTGTTAAAAAATGTATGCTTGTAATATTAGTGTTAGGAGCAATATTTATATATTCTATAATACCAGGATTACCTTTATCAGGTAGATTATTAGATAATACACAAGTACTTTATGTTAATAAATTATTTGGTGCAAATTCACCATTTGTTAATGGTATATTAACAATTATTTCATCAACTGCATTCCTTTGTGGATTAATATATGGTATTACAACTAAACAAATAAAGAGTGATAGAGATTTATTAAAGATGTTAAAATCATCTTTAAATAATATAGGAGAATTATTATTAATTATATTCTTCGCTGCGGAATTTATTGCAATATTTAAATTTACTAACATGGGAGAAGTATTTACTGCTATATTATTTAGTTTTATTAGAAATGGTAATTTCTCATTTATAATATTAATATTATTCTCAATAATTGCGATAATATTATCAAGCGTATTAATGACATCTACTGCGGCTAAATGGAATATGTTTACTCCAAGTGTTATGTCATCATTTATGAAATCTAATATTACACCAGAGTTTACTGGAGCAATATTTAGATTATCATCAAGTGTATCAAATGTAGTAAGTCCATTATTTCCTTATTTATCAATATATATTGGATTTATGGGATTATATAATAAGACTGATTTTTCAATTAAAAAATGCTACAGTTTACTTGTTCCATTCTTTATTGGAATCACAATTTTATGGCTATTTATAATCTTTGGATGGTATATTCTAGGTTCTCCGATTGGACCTAATTCTTATCCAATTATTTAAGAAGATTAAATAATCTTCTTTTTTTATTTGAAATATGATATACTATTTTTGGTGATTATTTATGGGATTAACTGCGGGAATAGTAGGTTTACCAAATGTTGGTAAAAGTACATTATTTAATGCGATTACAAAGAAGAATATATTGGCTGCGAATTATCCATTTGCGACTATTGATCCAAATGTTGGTATAGTAACAGTACCTGATAAAAGATTAGAGTATCTAGTAGAGAAAGAAATACCAGAGAAAGTTGTACCAACTTCATATGAATTTATTGATATTGCTGGTTTAGTAAAAGGTGCATCTAAAGGTGAAGGATTAGGTAATAAATTCTTAAGTCATATAAGAGAAGTAGATGCGATTTGTGAAGTAGTTAGATGCTTTGAAGACTCTAATATTACTCACGTTGAAGGAAATGTAGATCCTATTCGTGATATAGAGATTATTAATTTAGAACTTATTTTTTGTGATTTAGAAGTTGTTGAAAATAGATTAGGAAAAATAGAGAAAAAAGCTGTTACTACTAAAGATAAAGAAGCTTTAAAAGAAGTAGATGTTTTAAAAAGAATTAAAGAAGCATTAGAAAAAAATATACCAGCTAGAAGATTAGAGTATTCAGATGAAGAAGAAAAGATAATTAAAAATTATAGTTTGCTTACTAAGAAACCTATTATATATATGGCTAATGTATCAGAAGATGATATAGTTATGGGTAATAGTTATGTTAAAGAAGTAGAAGAATATGCTTCTAAAGAGGGCGCTAAAGTAGTTATGCTTAGTGCTAAAGTTGAAAGTGAGCTTAGTGAATTAGATGATGAGTCTAAAGAACTATTCTTAACAGATCTAGGACTTAGTGAAAGTGGCTTAGATAAGTTAATTACTGCGACATATGATTTACTTGGTTTAGCTACATTCTTTACTGCTGGTAAAGATGAATGTAGGGCATGGACATTTAAAAAGGGTATGAAAGCTCCAGAATGTGCTGGAATTATACATACAGATTTTGAAAAAGGGTTTATAAGAGCGGAAGTTACTTCATTTGATGATTATAAAGAGTTTGGTGGAGAAAAAGAAGCTAAAGAAGCTGGTAAGATGAGATTAGAAGGTAAAGAATACTTAATGCAAGATGGAGATATAGTTTTCTTTAGATTTAATGTATAAAAAAAGAGTGGAATTACCACTCTTTCTTTTTGTTTAAGAATAAATAGAATATTATAAATAATATTAATATAACAATTGAACTAACAAATAAAATTGTATAGTTTTTATTAAAATTATTAACTAATTCCCCATCACCAATTTCACTATCAACGCTTTTTTTTGCATGATATGTATTATTAGTTGTAGTACTTGTTCCATAGTTAGTAGAAGTAGAGAATCCCGAAGGAGTACTATTCTTCTTTAAATTAATTACAGAAATAACTATACATATAATTACTGGAATTATTAATAATAGTAATAAAGTTTTAACAAAACCCTTGTTCATATATATCACCTATCATAAGTATATCATTTTACTTATTAAAAATCAATTTATTAAATAAATATTTACTTTTTCTATGTGTTTTGTTATAATACTTCATGAGTAATTTATTACTCTCTGTCTACTTAAATGTAGACCATTAGTCCAAAGGGAGGTGTAAGAATGAAAAATTATGAAATTTCGTTCATCGTAAGACCTGACTTAGAAAAAGAAGCAGTTGATAAAATTGCTAAAGAATTTGAAGAAGTATTAGTAAAAAATGGTGCTAATATTTTAAGTTCAAAAGAAATAGGTCAAAGAGAATTAGCATATGCTATTAAAGGTCAAAAGACAGGATATTATTATTTAATTAATATCGAATCTGAAAATGGTGCTATCGATGAATTTAATCGTTTAGCTACTATAGACGAAAACATTTTAAGACATATTATAATTAAATTATAATTAAAAAGGAGCAATTATGAATAGAGTAGAATTAATTGGAAGAATAACAAGAGATCCAGAATTAAGATATACAAATAATAATATTGCTACATGTAGATTTACATTAGCTGTTAATAGACCATTTCAAAGTCAAAGTGGTGAACAAGGAACTGACTTTATTAATATAGTAGTTTGGAGAAAACAAGCTGAAAATGTTAGTAAATATGTTTCTAAAGGTAGTTTAGTTGCGGTTGAAGGTAGAATTCAAACTGGAAGCTATGAAAGAGATGGACAAAGAGTTTATACTACTGATGTAGTAGCAGATTCTGTTCAATTCTTAGAAACTAAATCACAAAGTCAAAGTAGAAATACTAATGATGATGTAACACCAGCAGATTTTGTACAAGATAATAACAGTGATGAATCTGATATGTCTGATGAAGTATTTGCTAATTTTGGTGATTCTATTGAAATTAGTGATGATGACATCGCATTTTAATAATAAATAAGGAGGGAATTATGGCAGAATTTAGACCAAGAAGAAAGAAAAAAGTATGTCAATTATGCGCAGGAAAAGAATTAGATTTCATGAATGCTGAAGACATGCGTAAATATATAAATGAAAAAGGTAAAATATTACCAAGAAGAGTAACTGGAACATGTGCAAAACATCAAAGAGAAGTTGCTAAAATGGTAAAAAGATCTAGAATAATGGCAGTTATACCATTTGTTAAATAATTACAGATATTTATCTGTAATTTTTTTTTGAAATAATATTTGCTTGTAAAAAAAGTTTTTTGTTTAAACAATAATATATTTTTTATAATAAAATGATATAAGTATTTTGTTTTTTTGCCATTTTACAATAGTTTTCAATTGTGATAATATGCCTATCTAAGGAGGAAAATGTGAATTATTATAATGAGATAAAAAATGTATTAATAAAAAATGAGATAAATAAAAAAGTAAAAAAATATTCAATTAACAAAAGTGATCTAAACACATATTATAATGTTGGAAAATTATTGGTAGAAGCAGGTAATAAATATGGAGAGGGAATAATAAAAGAGTACTCTATCAATCTTACTAATGATTTGGGTGCAGGATACAGTCAAAGAAATTTAAGAAATATGAGACAATTTTATAAAGTGTACCAAAAATGGCAGACATTGTCTGCCGAATTAAGTTGGAGTCATTATTGTGAAATTCTATGGTTTGATGAAAATAAATTTCAATATTATATAAGAATAGCAAAAAATAATAATTTATCAGTTAGGCAACTTCGTGATAAAATAAAGTCAAATGAATATGAGAGATTGCCAGAATCTACTAAAAATAAATTGATAAGTCAAGATGAATCTAATGTAGTTGATTTTGTCAAAAATCCAATAATGATTAGAAATAGTAATAAATATGATATATTTTCAGAAAAAGTACTACAAAAATTAATCTTAGAAGATATTGAAAATTTTTTAGATGAGTTAGGTAATGGATTCACTTTTATTAAAAGTGAATATCCAATTAAATTAGGTAGTAAATACAATTATATTGATTTACTTCTTTATAATATTAAGCATAAATGTTATGTGGTTGTAGAATTAAAAATTACAGAATTAAAAAAAGAACATACAGGACAGATAATGACATATATGAATTATATAGATGATAATATTAAAACTATAGAAGAAAACAATACTGTTGGAATAATTATATGCAAACAAGATACAGAATATGTTATTAAATATTGTTCTGATAAAAGAATTATTTCTAGAGAGTATGAACTAAAAAGATATAATTAAAAATAACATATTTAAGAGAAGAGATTAGTGCTAATCTCTTTTTATTTATTTAAAAATATAGTATAATATTATTACTGTTTATGAAAGAAGGTATATTCATGAAAGTCATATTTTTAAAAGATGTAAAAGGGCAAGGTAAAAAGGATGAAATAAAAGAAGTTAAAGATGGTTATGCAGAAAACTTTTTAATAAAAAATGGATATGCAATTAAATATACTAGTAGAAGTAAAGAAATATTAAATAATCAAATAGAAGATAGAAATGAAAAAGAAAAAGAATTAATAGAAAAATGTACTAAAATAAAAAAAGAATTAGAAAAGAAAGAATATATATTTAAAGTAAAAACTGGAAAAGAAGATAAAGTATTTGGTACTGTATCAAGTAAACAAATAGCGGATGAGCTTTCTAAAGATGGATATAAAGTTGATAAGAAAAAAATCACTATTGACGGATCTATATCTAGTTTGGGAACACATATAGTAAAAATAGAATTACATCCAAAAGTAATATTAGATTTAAAGATTAAATTAGTGAAGTAGGTGAGATTATGAATAATAGGAATATTCCTTATAGTTTAGAAGCAGAGCAATCTGTATTAGGTTCGGCTTTTTTATCTAAGGGAGCTCTTCAAAAGATTTGTGATGAATTAACTACTGAAGATTTTTATTTAGAATCTCATCAAAAAATATTTGATGTATTAAAAGATCTTAATAGTGAAGGAATGCCTGTTGATATTACAATATTAACTGATAGATTAGAAAATGCTAAAGAATTATCAAGTGTAGGTAACTTAGAATATTTAGTTGAAATTGCTAATTTTGTTCCTAGTGCTTCTAATGTAGATTATTATATTAAAATAGTTCATGATAAAGCATTAAGAAGAAGATTAATAGATGCTTCTAATGAAATAAGTAATGTATCTTATACTTCTGATGGTGAAGTAAATGATATTATAGATGAAGCAGAAAAGAAAATATTTAGTATTGTTCAAGAAAGAAAAACAAATGAATTTAGAGATATTAAAGATGTTGTTTTTAAAGCTCAAAATGATTTAGAAAAATTAAGTGAGTCTAAACATGAAATAACAGGTTTATCCACAGGGTTTTATGATTTTGATAAATTAACTAGTGGATTACATGAAAATGAATTAATGATACTTGCTGCTCGTCCTGGTATGGGTAAAACAGCATTTGCACTTAATATAGCAAGTTTTGTTGCTAGAAACACTAGTAAAAATGTAGCGATATTCAACTACGAAATGAGTGCAGAGCAATTAGTTAATCGTATGTTTTCTTCTATAGGTCAAATAAACTTTGGTAAATTTAGAAGTGGTAGTTTTGATAATGAAGATTGGAAAAAATTAAATGAAAGTATTTCAATATTATCTGATACTAAGATCAAAATAGATGATACAACAGGAAGTACTATTTCTGATATAAGAAGTAAATGTAGAAAATTAGCGGCATCAGATGATGGACTTGCTTTAGTAGTAATCGACTACTTACAGTTAATTAATGGTTCAGGTAAGAATGCGAATAACCGTCAACAAGAAGTTGCGGAAATATCAAGAGGATTAAAGATGATGGCTATGGAATTACATGTTCCAGTAATTGCGCTAGCTCAATTATCTCGTTCTGTTGAAGCAAGACCAGATAAAAAACCAATGATGAGTGACTTAAGAGAATCTGGTTCAATAGAACAAGATGCAGATATGGTTGCTTTTATACATAGAGATGATTATTATAATCATGAAATAGCTATTGCTAATGAAGTAACAGAATGTGAATTAATTATAGGAAAGAATAGAAATGGACCTGCTAAATCAATACCTTTATTATTTAAGGGTAATACAGTAACATTCTTTAATTTCCAAAAAGATTCAAATGAATAAAGGAGGATATATGGGGAAGTATAAGGCATATGTTCTAGTAATTGTTTCACTATTAATATCTTTTGTTGTGGTAATATTATTAGGTTTAAATAATTCTAAAACTAATCCTAACGAAGTATATAAAGTATATATAGATGGTAAGTTTATTGGAGCTATTAAATCTAAAAGATCACTAGAAGAATATATCAATAATGAACAAAGTAATCTAAAGAAAGAATATGATGTAGATAAAGTATATATTCCAAATGGTATAGATGTGGAAAAAGCTATAACATATAAAGGTAAAATACTTAGTGAAAAAACAATTTATAAAAAGATTAAGGCTAAGAAAAGTTTTACTATAAAGGGATATGTAGTAACAATTTCTAAAGAAAAAGAAAAAGATAAAAAAATATATTTACTAGATAAGAAATTATTTGATAAATCTGTTAAGAAAGTTTTATATTCGTTTGTAAATAAAGATGATGTTAAAAATTACAAAAATGATACACAACCAGAAATAAAAACCACAGGTAGTAAGATAGAAAGTATATATTTAAATCAAGAAGTATCTATAAAAGAAGCTTTTATTTCAACAGATGAAATGATTTTTACTAACGTAACAGACTTAACTAAATATTTATTATTTGGAACTTTAGATTCTGGTGATGAATATACAGTTAAATTAGGAGATACTATAGAAACTGTTGCTTTTAATAATAAGTTATCAACAGATGAATTCTTAATAGTTAATCCAGAATTTACTAATAAGAATAATTTACTTAGTGTAGGTCAAAAGGTTAGTATTGCATTAATATCACCTATGCTTGATATTGTTGTAGAAAAACATATAGTAGAAGATCAAGACAAACCATATGAAACAGTTGAAAAAGAAGATTCATCTATGGATCTTGGTACAACTGAAACTGAAGTTGAAGGTATAAATGGTAGACAAAGAGTAACTGAAAAAATTCAATATATTAATGGACAACCTCAACCAGCATACATTTCTAATGTTGTAGTTTTAAAAGAACCTATAAATAAAGTTGTTAGAAAAGGTACAAAAAGAACTTATGGTAGTTCTAGTACTTATACAGGTAGTATAGATCCTGCGATATCAACTGGTTCTTGGGGATGGCCAACAGTTTCACCTTATATCATAACTAGTTATTTTGAATGGAGATGGGGACGTCTTCACGAAGGTATAGATATTTCTGGTTGTGGTATGGGTTCACCTATATTTGCAGTTGAAAATGGTACTGTTCTTCAAACTTATTCAGGATGTCCTGATGTTGGTTATGGAGCGTATGACATGTGTGGTGATGGATTTGGTAACTATGTTTGGATACAACATCCTAGTGGAGTATATGCAGTATATGCCCACTTAACAGGATCTGTAGTTGTTGGTCCAGGTCAACAAGTATCAAAAGGTCAAGTAATTGGTTATATGGGAAGTAGTGGATCTTCAACAGGTACTCACTTACACTTAGGAACATTCTATGGTGGAACTAAATATGGTGCCTATGGTGGAGGAACGGTATTTAATCCGTTAAGTTTATACTAATGAAAGTATGTGTATTATCAAGTGGTAGTAAAGGTAATTCTTGTTATGTAGAAACTAAGGAAGCAAAGATTCTAATTGATGTAGGAACTACTACCACTTATATAGAAAATGAATTAGATAAGATAGGTGTTAAACCATCTTCTATAGATGCTGTGTTAATTACACACGCACACGTAGATCATATACATGGATTAAAAACTTTTATAAGGAAATATAAACCAATTATTTATGTCACAGAAAAATTATTAGGTATATTAGAAGAACAAATAGGTACTTTTAATTATGAGTTATACCAAGATAAAAAAGCAATTATTAAAGATTTAAGAATAAGTGTTATAAAAACTAGTCATGATGCTGGTGAACAAATGGGATTTGTTATTAAGAATAATAGTAAATCTATGGTATATATAACTGATACTGGTTATATAAATAGTAGATACTATGAAGAATTATCTAATAGAAATCTATATGTATTAGAAAGTAATCATGACGTATTAATGCTTAAAAATGGTCCATACCCATACTTTTTACAACAAAGAGTAGTAGGAGACAAAGGACATTTGTCTAATAAACAAGCAAGTAATTATTTATGCAAGTTTATAGGTAAAGATACTAAAAAAATAGTATTTGCGCATTTAAGTGAAAAAAATAATACAGAAGAAAAAGTATTAGAAACTTTTGAAGAAACGTTAAAAGAAAATAATATGAAGTTTAATAATGTTATTATTGCAAAGCAAAATGTACCTACAGAGGTGATAGAAATATGATTAAGATTATTACTGTGGGAAAATTAAAAGAAAAGTATTTTAAAGATGCTTTAGATGAGTATATAAAAAGATTGTCTAAATATACAAAGATAGATTTAATAGAAGTACCAGATGAAGACTTTGATATTAAGAAAACATTGTTAAAAGAAAAAGAAAGTATTTTAAAATATGTTTCTGATAAAGACTATGTGGTAACATTAGAAATAGAGGGAAAAGAATTAACATCAATAGAACTATCTAAAAAAATAAGTGATACACTAATTCAATATAGTGATATAACTTTTATTATAGGTGGTTCTTATGGATTACATGAAGATATAAAAAAGATAAGTAATTATGCCTTATCTTTCTCTAAAATGACTTTTCCACATCAATTATTTAGAATAATGTTATTAGAACAAATATATAGATCATATAAAATAATAAATAATGAAACCTATCATAAATGATAGGTTTTTATTTTAATCCTAATACTAAAGGATCTTTATATGAAACTTCTTTTATCTTTTTCATTATGTCATTAATAATTTCTAGATGTATATTATTTAATTCTCTATTTAGTAGTAAATAATTAATTATATAACTAGTTTCTCTTATATATTTTTCATTAAATTCTTCACTAACTACATCTAGTCCAGATACATTATCTAATCTATCACATAGTTTTAATATTAATGATTTATCGTTCATATCAACCATTTTTGTTGATAAATAGATGCTTTTACCTAATTCTTTTTGTTTTACTTTATCACTAGTAACAGATAATACTATATCAGCAATATTCTTACCAAATAATTTGGCTTCTTCTTCATAGGTCGCATCGCTATCTTCTAAAGTATCGTGAAGAAGCGCAGCAATTCTATAGTTTTCCACTTCTACATCATCTTTCATGTATTTACTAATCATATGAGATACATTAATCGGATGATTAATATAAGGAATGGGTTTAGAACCTTTTCTAACTTTACCTTCATGTTTTTTTGATGCATATATTAAAGCTTTTTCATATTTATCCATATTTTGGTCCTCCTTTTTTCCTTGTATTATAACACATATTTTATTATAATAAAATATGAAAGGACTATAAATATGTTTCATAATGACTGGGATGAAGTTTTAAAGGATGAACTTCAAAAAGATTATTTTAAAAACTTATTAAATGAGGTAAACAACTTATATAAAGAAAAGATAATATATCCACCCAAAAAAGATGTTTTTAATGCGTTTAGATTATCATATAAAGATATAAAAGTTGTTATTTTAGGACAAGATCCATATCATGGAGATGGTGAAGCCCATGGATTTGCATTTTCATGTTTAAAAACACCAATTCCACCATCACTAAAAAATATTTATAAAGAATTATATGATGATTTAGGTATAGAAAAAAATATGTTAGATGGTAATTTATTTCCTTGGGTTAAACAAGGAGTAATGTTATTAAACACTGGTTTAACTGTGGAAAAAGATAAACCAAATTCACATAAAAACTTAGATTGGCATATATTTACTGATGAAGTAATAAGAAAATTAAATGAAAGAGATAAACCAGTAGTATTTATACTGTGGGGAAATAATGCTAGAGCTAAAAAAGAT
>JAGAHP010000010.1 GCA_017627015.1 Bacilli bacterium | reverse complement strand
TAACTTAACAAAAATTCTTTTTGGGCATCTATTGAATATCCTTCAAGTTGGCTGTCGGTAGAAACTCTTGCATATAATCCCGCTTTTATATTAACTCCTCCTTATAAAGCAAGATTATAAGATTCCAATTACATTTTACCACATAATTGGATTTTATTACATGATGATTTTTATATATGTGCATATTTTTTAACAATCTCATATATAACCACATCTGTAATCTTTATCTCACTTGGATTAATTTTATTTCCATTTTTATCATAGTTATTCACGATTATCATAGGGCACCTCTAATAATTTTTATGAAGTTTTAAAAACTATTATTCGTATTCCTTTAGCATTTCTACCAATTCCAAGTATTCAGGATCATCTTCACTAAAAGGATCTGCTTCACATCTTTTACCATTCCAAACCATAACTCCATCTTCATCATATCTTATATATGGACCTTTTCGTCCATCTATAATATCATCTTGATTATTTGATATATCTGTTACTTTTACATAGGTTACAATTTTATTATCTTTATCGGTATATGAATTTAAATATCCTTTTACGAATATTTTATTATTCTTATAAAAAAGATCCTTATAAATATTATAAAGATCTTCATATATATGAAAACTAATAAAACAATTAGATTTAATTTTAGCAAAAGTATTGCAAGTAAGTCCAAATGCTATATAGTTATTAAAATGCTTAATGTTGTTTATTTTACCAGATATTAAAACTTCGTTATAATTTATTTTTTCTATATCCATGTTAACACATCCTTTCTCTTATGATAATTAGAATACTAAATTATCTATTATATTATTTATTAAATTATTTTTTATATTATCTATTATGGTCTTAATTTATTCATATAAGGTATAAGAAAATATTCATATACCTATCTTATTTTTTTAATAGGGACTATATTAATAATTTAATATATCCCTCTTAAAATTTACTTATCGCTTATAAAAATTCTTCTTTGATAATCTACTGTCGTTGTTTTAATATAGTCTAGGCTTTTTAATTTACTAATAGTATTTGATATTGTACTTTTTGAAAGATTTAATCTTTTACCAATATAATCATTGGTGGCGAAACAATAACCTTTATCATTACTTAATGCTTTTACTAATCCATATACCACTTTATCTGTTGAATTTAATTCCTTATCTTCAATAACATTGTCATTAATTATGATACAACCCATATATTATTCCTTTTAATATTTTGTTTGGCATAGGCATTCTCCTTTCTTAAATAAAATTCCAATAAAAAAACTTGTATAAATCATACAAGCAAAAACGAGCTAAAGTAGAAGATATTTATAAGCTAATATTTTAAATCCCGCCTTGGTGGATTTCTGAATCTTATATTTCTATAAGATTTGAGATACTAATCTAAATCTCCGAACATTTAGTGTATCTCCATATCTACTTATCTAGCAGATATGTATTTCATACATTCCTCTTTTATATTCCCTATATATTAGTAGTTTGAATTTTTCTAATATCTTTAGATTATTTCTAAACCCTACATTTGTTATTGGAATATACTTTTGGATATCCCCTATATTGAAGTGGAATACTGTTCTATCAAATCCCCTGCAATATAGATAGGAATAAATTTCTTTTGCTTCTGGTTTAATATCTTTATTATTCCAGATTGCATTGTTTATTAAATCAAGTTGTTTCTGTTTCTTCATACATATTTTTCACTCCTTTCTTTAAATCCGATTTCCCGGTCACAATATAAATATAACATCGTCCGAGATTAATGTCAAGTATTTTAACCGAAAAACTGGACATTTTCGTAATTATGTGATAGAATTTAATTACTGAGGAAGAAAATTGCTAGTAATTATAACGATTTATTAGTAAAAAGGATGTGGTTAAATGAACTCAGAAGAACTTAAAATATTAATTGAAGATGCTAGAATTAAAAAAGGTATCTCACAAAGAGAACTTGCTAAACAAACAGGTATTAGTAGAAGTACATTGAATGACCTAATTAATGGCAAAATAAAAAAAGTAGATATTGATGATCTACGAAAGATTGCTGAAACATTAGATATGTCTTTACAGAAATTATTAAAAACTGCTGGTTATGATGAAATGCTATTCTATTTTAATAAAGATAAGTATGCAAATAAATCTAGTAAAGATTTAAAAGAATTAATAGAGCAATATAAAAAATCTGAAATAGATTTATTAGATTTTGATTCTCAAAAGAGAAGAAAAATTAGTGATGCTAGACAAAAGCTATTTTATACAATGGAACATTTACAAATAATGAAAGATAATAAAGATAGTCAATATACCATTGATAAAGCAATAGAAGATATAAAATACGCTTTTGAAGAATTAGAATTTGCTGAACATAAATACGACTATGATAAATTACCGAAGCAAAATTAAAAAATCTCTTTTCGCAAGATTAGAGATTTTTTTATTAAAGAATACGTGGCACGTTTTGTTGCGAAGCAATGAAAGTGGCGATAGTATTCTTTCTTTTTTATGAAACGCAAGTTGAAATAAAAAAGGCATCATTACTACTTACGATTAGTTTGTAGTTATGATGCTTATTGGGTTTCAAAAGGGTGTCCCTTTGCACACTATTCCTAGTTGGCAAAATGCCGACTTGGTAGTGTGTTACTATCTTGTCTTAAAGATAGTCTTTAGCGAAAATCCATTAGTTATGAAATTTCTTTTGGATTTTCACTTTTTATAGGTTGTGATATTTATGTTAAGGTTTTCGCAATAGCAACCTATTGCGAAAACTTTTAAAATAATTTTTGTTGTTTATTATCATCTGAATATCTATGTATTTTACTCTTTCTATCCTTTTGAACTCCACGATGATATTTTATTTCAGGATAGCCAAATCCAACAATTAATTTTATATAATGATCTTCTGGTATTCCTAACATCTTTCTTGCTTCTGGAACTAATTCTTCCAACACTTCTGATGGATAGCTCATTATTGCTGTTCCAAGTCCAAAAGAATTTGCAATTAATTCAAAATATGCAGATGCTATATTACAATTTACTTTTGAATCTTCAGCCCATTTACCAACACACTTTTCATGTGCAATAAATAAATGAGGTGCTCCACAAAATAATAAATCATCTTTTCTTATAGTATGCTCTGATTGCTTCATTTTCTTATAATAAAAATCACTGAAACTATGAGTATAAATATGTTTCTTTGCAAGTTCTTCCATTTTAGGATAAGCAACATTCCATATTTCTTTAACTCGTGTCTTATCATCTATAACTGTATATTCTACATTACAAGCATTTCCACCAGTTGGAGCTGATTCCATTGCTTTTAATATTCTATCTATAATACTTCTATCAACATTTTTATCTAAATATCTTCTACATGTTCTTCTATTTGTTAGGAGTCTTTCCATGTATTCTCCCATTTCTTCTGGAACTGGTGGTTTGGAATCTTTAGGATCTTTACCAAATATTGATATAGCTCCTACAGGACAAACTGCTAAACAATGCTGACATCTCCAGCAACCTCTCCAACCATATCTTTCAAAATCTTTCATTTCAGGGTATCCATCTTCACCAAATTCTAAAATCATACCAGAGCAAGTATTTATACAATTTCCACATTTAATACATTTTGATTTATCTACTATGAACTGAGTTTTTTCTTTCATACTTCACTTACTCCTTTAATTACTTTGTTAATATCATCTTGAATACCAATTGCTTTATCTTCAATATCATTAGGAACATTAGCATACTTATCATTAATTCTAATAAGAAAAGCATTAGGTAGTTTATAAGTTAACTCTTCAAATGGATATCTAATAATTCCTGGAGTATTAAATCCAGCACCTAATTCTAAAAATAATATTTTCTTATCTTTATTATCATTAATAAATTTTTCATAGTTATTAGAATGTTCTTTCCAATAATCATCTTCAACAAAGAAGTTATCTTTTCTTAAATTAACTTCCATTGTTTCACCACATACAGGACATTTAGGTACAAGTTCGCCAGGTATTTTAATATCTTCATTTTTTTCTAACATTTCTTTAATCATTTCAGTATCATCATATAATTTATTATGACAAGCTCTTGAACATTGAATTTTTGTTAAGGCACCTTGTACTTCAAATACTTTATTTGAATCAAAACCAGCTTTCAAAAATTGTCTATCTACATTAGTAGTTAATACGAAATATTCTTTATCGTTTACTAAATTAAATAAATTTTTATATGTTTCAGATACTTTCATTCCAATACATAAATAATTTATATGTTTAGCCCAATAAGACCATCTTTCTTCTTCTGTATCAAAATCATAGAAACTAGATGTGTACATATCAGTAAATCCATAATGTTTAACAAGCTCAGGAAAGTTTTCCTTAAAATTTAATGTTCCATAATTAACTCCAGCTGCAGTTGATAATCCTGCACCTGCTCCAATAATAATTACATCTGCATCATTTATTTTTTCTTTAATATACTTAAAATCAGTCATTTGCTTCACCACCTTTAATTTAAATTCTTTTTATATATTTCTAAATCTTCATCTTTAAACACATTAAATATAATATGTTCAAATACATCTTTATTATTTTTTAAATATTTTTCTATGGTATTAATTGCTATTTTACTAGCTTCATTTTGAGGAAAACCATATAATCCAGTTGAAATGCATGGAAATGCTATTGTCTTTAATCCTTTTTCTTTACAAAGTTCTAATGAATTAAAATAGCAATTTCTTAGATCTTCTATATCTTGTTTAGTTGGTGTTCCACTTACTTGTGGTCCAACAGTCTGAATAATATATTTACTTGGTAAATTATATCCTTTTGTTAATACTACCTCTCCATTAGAAAGTGTTTTACCTTTCATAATTGCATTACATTCTTCTCTTAACTCTATTCCTGCAAATGAATGAATTGCATTATCAATACATTTATGACCTGGTACAAAACAACCTAATAAATATTCATTACAAGCATTTACTATAACATCGCACTTTAATGTTGTTATATCTCCTTGCCATATGGAAATAATATCTTTATTAAATGGTATGTCTTTTTCATCAGTTATACCTTTTTCTTTTATTTCATTTTGTAGATATTCGTCTTGTACTTTTAAATATTCTTCGCTAATAGGTTTTGGATTTCTTATATTTCTTAAAGCACGATATAATTCTTTTTTTTCTTCTAAAGATGTAGGTATATCTACATTAGATAATTTACTATCTTCTTTAATTAATTCGCTAATTAAATAATCTAAATTATTCATCTTTTTTATCCTTATATTTAAGACCATATTCTTTCATTAATTCTATTATAGGTCTTAAATCGTTTCCTTTGTCGGTTAAAAAGTATTCTACTTTAGGAGGAACTTCAGGATATACTTTTCTTTCTATTATTCCATCACTTTCAAGTTCTCTTAAATTTTCTGTTAATACTTTTGCTGATATACCTACAACTGATCTAGTTAATTCATTATATCTTTTTGTACCTGTAAGTAAATCTCTTAATATAAGAATCTTCCATTTATTAGCTATCATTGATGCAGTATATTCTACTGGACATGGAGTATAAATCTTTCTCATTTTTCATCACCAATATAATTATACTATATAACTAACTTTTAGTATAGTACGCACCTTTTAGTAAGTATTAAAAAATCAAACTATAAAGTTTGATTTTACATTGCTTTAGCAATTATATTTCCTTCAGTATCTTTCATATCTCCATTTTCTGCATTTAACAATAATGGATTAGTACTTTTTAATATTTTTGCTGATTCTTCATCATTATACCAATATACTTTATCTGTATTAATTGGATTCATTCCAACTAAGGCATTATCTGGAACATTTTCAATATAATTTGTTGATCCTTCTACTGCTCCTTCTTTTATTTTATTAATTTCATCTGTTGTATATGCTTCTGCTGATGCAGGATTTACAATTCCTTCCTTGTCAAAATATTTTGAAGCATAGTAAATAGTTCCTACTCCTGCTCCTTCATGATTTAAGGCAAATCCATATGCCCAATTGTTTAAATTTTTCATTTAATTTCATCTCCTCTTTCTTACAAATTAATCTTATTACAATTAAAATAATAATGTAAGAATGCACTTTTTTGTAAGATACTTACCTTTTTGTAGGAATTTAATTAAAACAAAGAAAAAAGTCTGTAAATTTTTTTACAAACTTTTCGTCTTATATCCATGTTGTGAACAGAATATCTTAATCTTACGATTATTCTATTTATTAATGTTTTCGCATTAGCAACCTATTGCGAACAGATTAATATATAACTAATTTCCTAAATTAATAATTTGATCTTGATACAACTTATTGTTTAATAACTCAGGATTTTCTCCTATAAATGCTTTAGATGCTTCTCCATCATTTTGTAATTGCCAC
>JAGAHP010000009.1 GCA_017627015.1 Bacilli bacterium | reverse complement strand
GTATAATCCCGTTTTCGACAGTTGATAAACAAAAAAATCCGATTTATGGCGTAACTAAGCCATTTTCGGATTTTTATGTTTTTTAAAATGTGGTATATAAAGTTAGTTTATATAATTTTTTTAATTTTTTTGTTTAAAATTTTTAACAAATAACATTCTTTGTCCAAGCCAATATTATTTATGTCTTCTAAAGCGTTTAAAACATCACTTGAAGTGTAGGATGATTGATAAAATCTATCTCTAACATTCATGATATTCATATTCTTTAAAGTATTAAGGATTTCATTAATAGTAAAATGATATCCTTTTTCTTTTAACTTTGTTTCAAGTAATCTGTAAATTAATAATGCAGAATAACAAATCATAAAATGGGCAATAATTCTAGGCTCTAATCTATGATAAATAGGATGAGCATCAAAATTAGTTTTTAGGACTCTAAAACAATCTTCAATTTTATATCTTTGAGCATTTATTTCAATAATCTCTTTAATGGATTCATCCTCTAAATTGGTAGCTAAAGCATAGAAACCGTCATATTTTTCTTCATTAGCAATTCTATCTATATCTAGGGAATAAACATTTTTAGTTTCAGCCTTAATGAATCTAGCAATATCATTAGGCCCTTTTCTTACATCATCAACACCTTTAGATATTAGATATTTAGCTCTTTCTATTTGTTTATTTCTAATATTTTTTTGATATTCAGCCATTTTTCTAGAATAAGTTATAATTATTCTTTGTTTCAATGTGGCTTTAGATTTAACCAATTTTGTCTTGCCATTTTTACATGTTTTTTCTTCAAATAGACCTAAATCTACATTAGAATCAACATCAATTACTTTATAAGCTTTGTCATTATATAGATTTAAATTATGTTCATCAAATCTATCAAAGGATTTCATATGAGCTAAAGTAGTTTTAGAGTCATTAGATAATAATTTGTAATTTCTATCTTCAAAAACTTCCTTTTGTAAATCTTCGGATATTTTTTTAATAGATTGAGTAACAATAAAGGCTCTACCTGCCATGTCATTTAGTGCTCTAATGGATGCAGAACCAAGTCCTGCATCAGCACAATATATGATTTTCTTGTTTTTTAATTGTTTAATTAATTTTGTTTCTAATTCATTAACTGTTTTTTGTTCATTTGTATTTCCAGGATATAACCCCATAGAAAGAGGTATACCATTTTTATCCATAAATAGTCCCATTTCTACAATTGGGTTAGGTCTATGTTCTTTGGAAGGACCATATTTTCTAAAGCCAGGTATAACCTCTCCTGTAACTTCATCTATATAATCTGAATCTTCATTTTCAATTTCAAAATAATAATTCGTACAATCATAATAACAAACAGAAGTATCTCTTTTTACTATGTTTTCGCTGTTTAAGTATAAATGTTGGATATAGGAATCATAATTATTCGCTAAAATATCCATACTTCTAAGTATATGTTGATATTTAAATTTAGGCTGTTCAAAGAAATTCTCTAAAGAGCCTAAGGCAGCAAATTTACTTTTTGGATCTAATATTCTATCAAAGGTTAAAAATCGATTGATATCATTTAAATTAAAAGTAATTTTAGAGTCTTTGGTAATATCAAAGATAAAATCTTTAATCTTCAAATCATTATAAATAGATTGTAAATAGAAATAACCAATGTTTAAAGCTGTAGATTTAGAATAAGTATTATCAGAAGCAGATATTTTCTTGTTAAAATCAATGTTGATATCAAAAGAAGCCCTATCATCAGATAATTCAGCATTATAGGATTTAACAACTTCTTGAGCATAAGCTAGAGGATCTTTATGACCATTAGCTAAAAGATCAGAATGCTTACCAATTTTAGAGACATTAAAAGAAGTGGTTTTATTACCATGTCTAATTGATTGAGCAACATAATAAATAGGGTCTTTAGATTTACGATCATAAGATAATTTCATAGAAAAAATCCTCCTTTCTTATATTATACCACACTAGCCCACAAAATACCACAATAATTTTTAAAATTTGACAAAAAAATAAGAGGAATTATATACATAGTATATAAAATCCTCTAAAAGTACTGTTTTATTAGTTTACAAGTGTTGAAAACCCG
>JAGAHP010000008.1 GCA_017627015.1 Bacilli bacterium | reverse complement strand
GTGGCAATTACAAAATGATGGAGAAGCATCTAAAGCATTTATAGGAGAAAATCCTGAGTTATTAAACAATAAGTTGTATCAAGATCAAATTATTAATTTAGGAAATTAGTTATATATTAATCTGTTCGCAATAGGTTGCTATTGCGTACAGTTGATAAAGAAATTTAAACAGGTGAAATGCCTGTTTTTTTATACAAAAATTTAAGAAAGGAGGAAGATAATATGAATGAAAATGTAATTAAATTAATTGGAAATGAAATGGTTAAGTATTTAAATAATTTTCAAATGTCAAAGTTAAATGAAGTATTATATAAAACAATAGATTTTGATTATTCAGATAATATTTCTAATATGGAATATTTAGAAAGGTTCTTAAGTGCTAAGAAATTAGAGGGAATATCAATTAAGACTTTGGATAATTATAAAAGATATATACTTAAAATGTTTGATTCAATTATGAAGGATATAAGAATAATAGACGCAAATGATATAAGAAAATTTTTAACTGACTATCAGAATACCACTGGTTGTATAAATTCATCAATGGAAAATATTAGGTGTTCTCTAGCAAGTTTTTTTAGTTGGCTTGAAAGAGAAGATTATATATTGAAAAGTCCTATTAAAAAAATAAATAAGATTAAATCAGATATTAAAATTAAAGAAATATATTCAGATGAGGCAATAGAAAAATTAAGAAATATTTGTAATAATAAAAGAAATTTAGCAATAATTGATTTATTAATATCTTCTGGAATAAGAGTAAGTGAGCTAGTACACATTAATATTTCAGATCTTAGTTTTGATAATTGTTCTTGTAAGGTCTTTGGTAAAGGAAACAAGGAAAGAGAAGTCTATTTTGATGCTAAAACTAAATTACATATTCAAGAATATTTAGATAGTAGAAAAGATAGTGAATCAGCATTATTTATAAGCAATATTAAACCACATAAAAGAATTGGAACTAGAGCAGTTGAGATAATGCTTCAAAAGTTAGCTACTGAAATAAATTTAAATGATGTTTATCCACATAAATTTAGAAGAACATTAGCAACAAAAGCAATTGATAAAGGTATGCCAATAGAACAAGTTCAAAAATTATTAGGGCATACTAAAATTGATACAACCTTACATTACGCACAAGTAAGTCAAAGTAATGTTAAAATATCACATAGAAAATATATTTGTTAAAAAAAGATTACATATCACAATGTAATCTAGTATTCTAATTTATTCATATCAAATAATTTTGAATCATAAAAGTCTTTTAAGTTAATCTTTAATGTCTTACATATTTTAAATATAACCGTTGAACTTGGGTTATCTACTTGATTAGCGAGTAATGCTCTTAAAGTAGATGGTGGTATAGCAGATAATTCAGCAAGTTTATTAGGTGTATATTTATATTCATTGCAAAGTTCTAATATTCTTAAACTAATAGCTTCTTTAAATAACATTTACTCACCTCCCAATATCTATAAAAATTGTAGCAGATATCTGCTGATAATATGCACCGATATCGGTTGACTTTTATTTCTAAAAATGATAAAATTTAAATGGTTTTATAAATAAATTAAGCAGTATCTTTTTATAAAATAAGGGTATACTGCTTTTTTATTTATATTATTTGTTTTTATATGAATAATATTCGTAAGGAGTGTGATGTAAATGCCTATAGAATTAAATAATGCATATTTAATAGTTGGTGGTGTTATTTTATTGATTACTATTATTGGATTAGTATACTTTATACTTCATTTAAAAGAAGTAATTAATACAAAGGAAAAAATAAATGAAGAATATAAAAAAGAAATAGAAAAATTACAAGAAAAAAATGATAGATTAACAAGAGAATTATCAAGAATTGTATATGACGAGTATATTCAATCACAAACAAAGACAAGGCAAAAATATAAGCCAAGTAAAAAATTAAAAGTTGTAATTGGTGATTATATGTTAGAAAGTTCAATCATTACTAATACTGTTTTAAAAAATTTAGGAATAGAAACAATTGTTGTTTCATCACCAGAAGATATTATAGATATAGTGGATTCAGGCATGGATATAGATTTAATTATTACTAATAACATATATAAAGGTAGTAACTTAGATGGACCAAAAATGTTATATGAACTGCGTGAAGAACATAATTGTAAGATACCAATTGTTATACTAACTGTTTCAGGTGGTAGAGAACATTATTTTATTAATGATTGTGGATTCAATGGTTATTTAACTAAACCATTAAAGATAGACAATGCTATTGAATGTATTGAAAAAATAAAACCAAAGATTAAATTTAATAAATTACCATAAATTATTTATTATACAACTATTTTTATAGTTGTTTTCTTTTTTTCTTTAAATTGTGCTTTTTTATGCTTAAATTGCAAAAAATGTCGAAAAATGCTACAAAATAATACATTTAAAGCAAAAAATGATACATTTTATGCAATTCTTTTGAAATTCAATATTTAATAAATTATAATATGCGCTAAACAAGTTGCAGAGTCTATGTATAAAGAGAAAACAACTGGTTCAGAATTAAAAGGGGCTATAACATCGTGAATGACACATATGTATTTAAGTTTTATTGTTCCCTTTTATACATAGCTAGTTAATTCATAGACTTTGTGATTATAATTCTCATGTTTTAACAGTGCAAATTGTTTTTGACTGGGGTTTGTGCATGTTAAAAAGAAAATTATATTGTTTAATAAAATTATTTTCGTATAGAGAAGTTAATGAACTTTTATTAGTTTTAATAAATGTGTCTTGCGCTCCATTTTGGGGTGTAGGGCACATTTTTTTTTATTTAATTAGAGCTCCACCATTTCCTTTCAATTTTGAAAAAAGTTGAAAGGAGAATATAAATGGATAAGCGTCCTATAAGAAGAAAATTTAAAGATAATCCCTATAGATTAGAATGTATAGAGAAAAAACAAATATATATAATCAATTTTATGGATATTAAGGGTGAAGTACATTCGGTTCAAGTAAATAAACAAATATTTGATGTGTTTGATGAATCTGAAAGATATGAGAATGCAAGGATAAAAGAAGATACAACCAAGAAAATAAAATCAGAGATTAATATTGAAAATCTAAAAGATAACTTTTCAATAGAGGAAGATCTTATTAATAGAATGACAATTAAAGAATTAAAAGATTCAATAAGTGAACTTCCAGAAAATCAAAAAAGAAGAGTTATTAAATACTACTTTGAAGATAAAACTCTAGAAGAAATAGCTAAAGAAGAACATGTTAATAAAAGTTCAATAAAAAGAGCTATAGATAATGCTATAAAAAATATTTCAAAGAAATTTAAAAATTAGATGCAACTTTTGGTCGATTTCGGTACTAAAGGGTGAGAGGGATAAATAATCTCTCTCCCTGTTCTTTGAAAATTTAATATTCATTTATCAAATACATATAATGACACGCCTGTTTAGTCGATTAGTCGAGCGTTGAAGCATTAAATAATTAATGTGAGCCGTCGCAACCATCGAAAGCAGTCTGGAGAGAACCTCGAGAGGGTGGAATTCCCGTGGAACTAACAAAAGTTAGTCGTTTGATAGAATCCCAAGAACAGAGGGTATTTAGAAAAATATCTGATTCAAATTAATAAACTGAAAAAAACACCAAAATGACAAATAATTTATAATTTGTACATTAGTAAATAATATTTAGAAGTTGTATATTGATTGCGACATACAACTTCTTTTCTTTTTATTGAGGAGGATTTAGGTATGAATATAGAAGATAAGAAAGTGTATGAAATAAAAGAAATAAAAAAAATATTAGGTTTAAAAGAAAGTACTTGCTATGACTTTATAAGAAATAGCATGAAACAAAACTTATTTACCGTTTTAAAAATAGGAAGACAATATAGAGTTAATAAGAAATCATTTGATGATTGGTTTAATGGAGTTACGAATGAAGAAATTGAAAAATTATCTAGTATCTGTTAGTTACGAAGATAAATGCGATTTATTTCATAATATAACTGCACATACTAAATCAGAAGCTGAAATGTTAGTCATTAGTTTGTTTCTTCTTAAAGACTCTAAATATAATTGTCGTCCACTTACAACATACAAATTAAAAAGTTGTTTAGAGGATTATAAAAGGAGAAGATAAAAATGAATGATACAGATTATAAAGGACATAAAGCCTTTTGGTACAAAACTTCATGGTATCACAGAAAAAAAGTATTAAATCCAGATGGAACTGTTACTTATACAAAACAAGGTGGATTTGATAATCCATATGATGCAGAAGCAAGTTATGATAAGTGTGAAGAAGAATTTAAGAATGCACAAGCAAAAGCACTTAATCCAAAGATTGAAACAGATATAATGTTAAAAGATTATATCAAGTGTTGGTTTGAAAATGATTATAAAAAGAGAATTGAAAATACAACAGCTATGATAACATCATTTGCTATTTATAATTTAATTCTTCCAAATATAATTAATGATACTAAAGTTAGATATGCTACTACAGAATATTTAGACGCTATTTTAGAAAAGATTTCTTATATATCTAAAAGTTCTGGTAATAAAGCAAGAGAAGTATTAATGTTAGCTTTAGAGGATGCATTTAAAGATGGAATTATTCCTAATAATCCAGTTAGAGACACAAAAAAATATAGAAAATCTAAGTCAAAAATTGTTCTTTTAAATAAAACAGAAATAAAAAAATTACTTACTGTTGCTAAAAAAGATAATAATTGGTATTTAGAAATTCTAATAGGTTTATTTTGTGGACTTCGTAAAGGAGAAATATTTGGATTAAAGTTTGATGATTTTGATTTAGATAATAAATCTGTAACGATACAAAGACAAACTGGAGCATCTTATAAAATTGGAGAAAATGAATATAAAGTAAAATTGATGGGCGTAGTTGAAAAAGGTCCAAAGACACAAAATAGTTATAGAACAATACCAGTTCCTCAAGTTATACTTGATGAATTGGAAAAAAGAAAATTGTTAGTTGATTATTATAAAATGACTAATGATGATTTCGAAGATCATAACTATATTAGTTGTAGACCAGATGGTAAAGCACATTCTCTAACATCATTTAACGGATATTTAGTTAAAGCTTGTCTTAAAGCAACTATTCCTAGAATAACAGTTCATTCATTAAGACACATGTATGCAACTATTCTTCTTGAACAAGGAGAAAGCTTAGAAAAAATTTCAGCATTATTAGGACATTCATCAATTCATACTACATTTGATTATTATTGCGATGTAATGAATGCTAATGACGAAATAACTGCATATATGAATAATGAATTTTCATATGAGGATGGTGACTAATATGGATGAATTATTAGAAATGAAAGATTATATTGATTTTGCTGTTTCTAATCCATATTATAGAAAAGATAGAAATTACTATTTTATGGAAATTGAATTATTTTTCACCGATAAAGAAAAACAAACCTTATATAGAGGAGGATTTACTTCTAAAAAAGATGCTGTTAAAGAAAGAGATAAAATAATAGGTCAATTATATACTAAAACATTTGTTGTTAAAGAAAATGTTAAAGTATCAGACTTTTTTATACTTTGGCTTGAAAATGTTATGAGACCTAAAATTACATATAATTCTTATTTAGCTTATAGAAATGTAGTATATAACTATTTAGCAATAGAATTTAAAAATATAGAGTTATCATCATTACAAGCTGGCAGAATTTCGGAATTCTATAGATATTTAGTAGATAATCATAATGGAATGTTTAAACTAATTCATGCTGTACTAAAAACAGGATTAGAATATGCATTAAAGAAAAAGATTATATCTAGTAATCCAATTGAAAGGGTTAAAAAACCAAAGAAAAGTAAATCAAGTGGATATAGAACAATTAATATTGATAGTAGTTCAACATTAACTATTGAACAACTTAAATTATTAATTGAAAGTGCTAAAAATACACCTATATATCTACATGTATTATTTGCTGGACTTATGGGTTTAAGATTAAGTGAAATACTTGGATTAAAGTATTCTGATATAGATTTTTTGCATAGGACACTAAAGGTTCAAAGACAATTAGGTGTTGATCCTAAAAAGTCTAAAGATGAGGTTGCAAAAAAACAATATACTAAACAGGAAATAAAGGTTAAATCATTTTCTAGTAATAGAGAACTTGAAATACCTGATATCGTTTTTGAAGCTATTCAACAAGAACGAAGAGAATATGAGAAGAATCGACATAGAAGAATAAACGATAAATCTAATCCATTTAGAGATTGGGACTATATATGTTGTTCGACATATGGTAATCCTAGAGGAAGAGGATTTCATAAAGACTATTTTAAAAGGTTATTAGAAATCAATAATCTGCCACAAATAAGGTTTCATGATTTAAGAAAAACATATTCTACTATGCTTTTAAAAGAAGGATTTAGTGGTAAAGCAGTAAGTAAATTAATGGGGCATGCCTCCGAAATAATAACAGTAGATGTTTATGGAGATAATAAAAATATAGTCTGTGAATCATTACCATTATTAGATGCATATATCGATGAAGTTATACCAAAAGAAGAAGTGACGAATTTAGAAAAAATTGATGTTAAAATTGACCAAAATACAATTAATGAATTATTACCAAATTAAGACAAGGTGGTACATAGCCAATACCTTGTTTTTTCCTTTGTTTTCTGGTAAAATTATATATGCTTAATTGTGAAAAAATCTACAATTTTACGAAATATTTTGGAGTTGACCAAAATTCGTCATCGAGCTATTTTAACCAGCACAGTGACATTTAGGGTGACAAAAACCATTCGTCACCAATTCGTCACCTGGTTGATAATGGTCATAATAGGAGGTGAGTAACATGGATAAAAAATTCGAATTAGTATCAGAATATAAGCCAATGGGAGATCAACCAAAAGCTATAGAACAACTAGTTAAAGGAATTGAAGAAGGCAAGAAATGGCAGGTTTTACTAGGGGCAACGGGGACTGGAAAGACTTTTACAATTGCTAATGTAATTGAACAAGTTCAAAAACCAACACTCGTTTTAGCACATAATAAAACACTAGCAGCCCAATTGTACGGAGAACTAAAAAAGTTTTTCCCTAACAATCATGTATGTTACTTTGTTTCATATTATGATTATTATCAACCAGAAGCATATGTACCTTCATCAGATACTTATATAGAAAAAGATGCATCAATTAATGATGAAATAGATGAATTAAGACACTCTGCTACATCTGCTCTTATTTCAAGAGATGATGTAATAGTAGTAGCGTCAGTTTCTTGTATTTATGGTTTAGGAGAAAAAGAAGAATATGAAAGTAATTCTTTAACTTTAAATGTAGGAGAAGAAAAGGGTAAGAATGAAATACTAAAGAAACTAGTAGACATGCTTTATGAAAGAAATGATATGGATTTAGTAAGAGGTACATTTAGATCAAGAGGAGACTCTATTGAAGTAGTACCAGCTTATTCTAAATCAAAAGGTTATAGAATAGATCTATTTGGAGATGAAATAGAAGGGTTAATAGAATTTGATACTCTAACAGGCCAAGTTCTTGAAAGAAAGAAAACAATAACAATATTCGCAGCATCTCACTTTGTAACATCAGAAGATAAATTAAAAAGAGCTTGTAAATCTATTAGAGAAGAATTAAATCAAAGATTAGAAGAACTAAAAAAAGAGAATAAACTATTAGAATTTCAAAGATTAAATGAAAGAACTAATTATGATCTAGAACTATTAGAGGAAACTGGCTTTTGTAAAGGTATAGAAAACTATTCTAGACATCTAACATTTAGAAAACCAGGGGAAGCACCTCCTACATTAATAGATTTCTTTCCAAAAGATTTTCTATTAGTAATAGATGAATCTCACGTAACACTTCCACAAGTTCGCGCAATGTATAATGGAGACAGAATGAGAAAACAAGTTTTAGTAGATTATGGTTTTAGATTACCAAGCGCACTAGATAATAGACCACTAAAATTTGAAGAATTTAATGAAAAACTAAATCAAGTTATTTATGTATCTGCTACTCCTGGTGATTATGAACTTGAAGAAGTTAATAATGAAGTAGTTGAACAAATTATTAGACCAACTGGATTACTTGATCCAACAATTGAAGTAAGACCAAGTACTGGTCAAATAGATGATTTAATCTATGAAATAAAAGAAAGAAATAAGAAAAATGAAAGAACTCTTATTACTACACTTACTATCCGTATGAGTGAAGAACTAACTAATTACTTAAAGAACGCTGATATAAAGGTAGCGTATCTTCATAATGAAATACATACTTTAGAAAGAATGGAAATAGTTCATGATTTAAGAGCGGGTAAATATGATTGTGTAGTTGGAGTAAACTTACTAAGAGAAGGTATAGATATACCAGAAGTATCATTAATTGCTATATTAGATGCAGATAAACAAGGATTCTTACGTAGTACTAGATCATTAATCCAAACAATTGGTAGAGCCGCAAGAAACTCAAATGGACAAGTTATAATGTACGCTGATACTATGTCTGATTCTATGGATGAAGCTATTAAAGAAACTGCTAGAAGAAGAGAGATACAAGAAAAATATAATGAAGAACATGGTATAACACCAAAAACAATTATTAAACCTATCCAAGATGTTATTAAAAATACTGACAAATCTATTACAGATAGATCTAGTGTTACTATGACTAAGAAAGAAAAAGAAAAAATAATGAAAGATCTAGAAGCAGAAATGATGAAAGCAGCTAGAGACCTAGACTTTGAAAGAGCAACAGAACTAAGAGATGCTTTATTCGAATTAAGGAGTCAATAATATGTTAAAAGAAGTAAAATATTATAATAGAGCATATAAATTGTTAGAAGAAATAAGAGAAATATATAGTGATGGTTTTAATCCTGAAAGAACCTATTCTTTTTGGGAAGAAAAAAACAGATTGTATAATGAGAATCATCTTCTTTTTCTAGAAAGAATGAATTCATTAAAATTAACTACAATGATAGCGTTATTTGGATTAAATAAGGAATCTATTGAAAAAAAAGAAAAGTACTTAGATTATGATGAATTTGTATTAGATTTGGATTTTAGAAAATTTGAGATGCCCAATATATTAAGTAAAAATGATTTTAATGATGGAATTAGAAGATTCGAGACATATAGAAACCAAAATACTATTTTTGATAATTGGTTAAGTATTCATGTTCCTGTTTCTTCTGATAATTCAAATAAAGATATATTTAGACGAGTAAGAAATGGATTACTACACTCTAATTTTGATTTGGAAATGGATTCTTTAGGAATATCATATACACATATAAAAACAAAACGTTATTATGAATCTATCATATTAAACCAAAATTTTGAGCAATTAGTTAAAGGATATTTTAGTAACTGTGGTCCATTAGGATTAAGTGAAAATGATATAATTCTTGATTTTAGGGATAGAGATATTAATAATAAACAAGAATTAATACAATTTTTATTTGATACAGATATATATATGATAAACAACACTGTGGATAAATATAACGGTCAAAATTATTTAGGAAATTATTTTGACTATTCAAAGAAACGTATAGATACTGAATACTTAAAAAGAACTATAAAAAGAATGAAAAATGATGGAATAAATATAAAAGGTATAACTGGTTATAATTTAGATGAAATTTCAATAATAAAAGTGGAGAAACAAATAAACAGATTTTATCCTGATTTTTATAGTTATGATCATGATAAAAAATTATTAATTATTAAAGGAGCAATACTATCTGTTATTGATGTAAAATCAGAAATAAGTAATTGGCTATTACATTTTGATTATATAGCACAAAGTATTACTGAATATAAGTTTGATGTAAATGATCCCTATATAAAAACAGAGATAAATGCAAAAGAAACCTGTGAACCAGCGCTAGCTATATTAAAAGCATACTTAATAATGTACAGAATGCAATATGTTAAAAACAATCCTTCTGATACCAATAAATTCGAAGAATTAAGATATGATTTAGTAGATTTTGATTTGGATGATGGAGATTATCAATTAACAGTAGAGAATTCTAATGATAGTACGTTTAATTATCAAACACTAGTTAATAGAAAATTACAGGGTAATCCTAATATGGATATGGATGAAATAAATAAAAGAATTGTATGTGAAATAATAAGAGATGGATTAGCACATGGAAATATATATCCATATTATGAAATATATAAAAATGAAGATGCTATTATGATAAAAGATATTAATCCTAGAAACCCAGATGAAGTAAAGGTTTTACAAATGACTTTGGATAAATTTAATAAATTTTTGGATTCGGAAGCATTTAAACCAAAATATTGTTTAAATAGAAATAGAACTTTGAATTAAGGAGTCAATAATGATAGAAGTAAAATTATATGATTTAGGTTATTGTGATGAAAAAGAATATACAAGAGTAGTATGTGTATCTAAATATAAAGACAAATATGTATTTAGTTATAATGAGAAAAGACAAGGATGGGAAATACCAGGTGGACACATAGAAGAAGGAGAAACGTGGGAAGAAGCTGCAAAAAGAGAAATGTATGAAGAAACAGGTGCAACAAAAATAAAAGTAACACCAGTTTCGGTATACAAAATTAGTACATTTGGTCTTCTTTGCTATTGCGAAATAGAAGAAATGGAAGAATTACCAGACTATGAAATGTCTAAAATAATGTTTTCTGATAAATTACCAGATAATTTATCATTTCCTGAATCTCATACATTATACTTTGAAACAGTTACTAATTTTTTGACAAATAAGTAATTTGTTGTTATTATATTAGTGCTCGAAAAGGGGGATATTATGGTAACATTTAAAGATTTAATAACAGGTGATATAAGTGATAGTCCGTCAGATAGAATGGCAGCTCCTATCTTATTATTCTTAACTTTCCCAGTTGTAATACCTTGTTCAGCTGTTTATTATTCAGCAAAAGGTGTACATAAACTAGGAGAAGTTATTAAAGATAAGATAGATGATAGAAACTATTACAAAGAACTAGAAAAAAGACATAATGAGGAACAAGTGGCTTCTGTTACTGAAGAACCAGTAGTTGCTCCTACTAATAATAAAAAACCAAAAACATTATCATTAAAGATAGATAATAAAAAAATGTAGCGTGTTCGCTATATTTTTTTTATTTTTTTGGTATAATATCTAATGTTTGAGGTGTTATTATGAATGATAAGATAATAATTAGAGGTGCAAGAGAAAATAATCTTAAAAATATAAATATAGATTTACCTAAGAACAAGTTAATTGTTATGACTGGAGTTTCTGGATCAGGTAAGTCTTCTTTGGCGTTTGATACTATATATGCAGAAGGTCAAAGAAGATATGTAGAGAGTCTTTCTAGTTATGCAAGACAATTTTTAGGAGTATCTGAAAAACCAGATGTTGATTCAATTGAGGGACTAAGTCCAGCGATTAGTATTGATCAAAAGACTACTAACAATAATCCAAGATCAACAGTGGGAACAGTTACAGAAATATATGATTATTTAAGATTATTATTCGCAAGAATTGGTGTTCCTTATTGTCCTAATCATAATATACCTATTACTAGTCAAACTATTGAAGAAATGACTAATAAAGTTAGTGCTTTAGAAGAAGGAACAAAGATTATGATTCTTTCTCCAATTGTACATGGTGAAAAAGGTACTCATAAAGATTTATTTGATGATTTAAGAAAAGATGGATATGTAAGAGTTAGAGTTAATGGAGAAATAAGAGATTTATCTGAAGAAATAACACTAGAAAAGAATAAAAAAGATAATATTGATGTAGTTATTGATAGATTAATAATAAAAGATGATATAAGAAGTAGATTATTTGAGGCATTGGAAACAGCTTCTAAGTTATCTGGTGGAAAAGTAGTTATAGATGTAGTAGGTGGTGAAGAAATAGTATTAAGTGAAAACTTTGCATGTCCTCACTGTGACTTTTCACTTGCGGAATTAGAACCAAGATTATTTAGTTTTAATGCTCCATATGGTGCGTGCCCAGAATGTAAGGGACTTGGTTTTAAAGAAAAAATTGATGAAGATTTAATTATACCGGATAAAGATAAATCACTTAATCAAGGTGCAATAGAGCCATTTAAGAATATGGAAGATACTAATATTTATATTCAAAAATTACAAATACTTTGTGATAAATATAAAATAGATATGGATAAACCTTTTTCTAAATTAACTAAAAAAGAAAAAGATATAATTC